>DATBKV010000017.1:0-22189 GCA_036555745.1 Xanthobacteraceae bacterium
CATCACCCTGGTGCCGCGCAGCCCGCGGATGAAGGCGGCGCTGTTCGCGGAAATCGCGAATCAGCTGGCCGCGGCCGGTGTACGCAGCGAGGACGTGTTCGTCACCCTCACCGTGAACGGCCGGGACGACTGGTCCGTCGGGAACGGGGAGCAGCAGTTGCTGGACGAGGAGCTATTGCGCCAGCACGGCTGGATCCCGCCTACCCGTACCCCTTAGGTCCGCGGTCCGCGCTCGCTGGGAATTTCCATTCCCGGTGACGCAAGACAAGCGGATAAAGTGGGCCCGTTCAACGCAGCGACGCTTGAGGATTAGGTCATGGAAGCGGGTGGCCGCATCGCCTAGACTTTGCTCGTTCTGTAACTGCGCAATTCCAACAAGAAGAAGTGGCCCCAGCCATGAATTTCCTTGCCTCATATTGCCGCGAGCGCAGACTCGGCCTAGCGATGTTCGCGCTCGTTGCCGTGCTTGCCATCGCACGATTCAGCGCCGTAGAGGCACAACCGAGCAACGGCGAGATCTCCCCTGTCTCGGGAGACCCGCTGGTTCCGGATCGCGGTGCAGCTTTCCCGCCGAGCTATGCCAAGCGAGCGTCGGAATGGCAGGAAAACGAGAGAGCCTTCTATACAAAGCTGCTCGAGAGCAGACACTTCGATCTCCTGATCGTGCCCTGCCAGGTGCAGGAGTTCGCCTTGGATCGGGCGACACGTTCTCTCATCACCGCGCAAATTGCGCTTGCCGTGGCCGCGGAAGGAAAGCAGCGGACGCCCGATCCTTACCTCGTAGCGAGGGCCCTCGGCGACGGCGAACGGCGCTTCGACAGCCAGGCGGTGTTCCGCCTTTCGGAGAGCCTCGAGGCGAAGCAGGTCTTGCTGTGCTACATCGGGCACGACCGCAAGGGCCGGCTGCGGCTGACCATCCAGCACCACAAGCGCACCTTTAATCCTCCCAGCGCCCAGGCACAGTTGCGCAGCCTGGGAAGCGTGGCTTTCTCCGACGAAGTACCGCCCGCCGAGGCCGTGCAGGCGCTGCTGCCCCACGTGCTGGAGGCGATCGGCGTCGATCCCGCCTACTTGAAGCCGGTTCCCAAGAAACCGGCCGCGGCGTCCCGCCTGCCGGATTCACCACTCGCTCTAGCGTCGGATACTTCCGATCCCGCGCGCAATGCGCTCCATCTGCAGCTGCTGGCCGCGCTCACGCCGGCGAGGGCGGAAAGAAACAAGGAACGACTCATCGAGAAGTCCGTTCTTGCGCTGCAGGCGGTGCCGCCGACCTCGCGCGAATATCGGGTCCTGAAGGCGCGCGCCTTCATGCAGCTCGGCCTTCGCGTGGCCGCGCTCAAGCTCGTGGGGCAGCCACGGAACGTCGACGAGCGATTCGTCGTGGCGCTGCTCAACGGCAACCTCCCGGAGGCCGAGCAGCTCGCGACGAAGGTGTCGGCCGAGTTGCGCCCACTGGCTGCGCTGGACGTCTACGAAGTTGCGTCCGAATATGGTGTGCGCACGAAAGAAGCGTCTCTCGCCCAGGCTGCTGCGCTGAAGCTCCCGGGAACCGTATGGCCGTGGCTTGCGCAGCGTGCGCTTGTGGACCGGGATCTCTGGTCGCAGTTCGACAATGCCGACACGAAAGCGCTACTCGACAGAGAGTTTCCGATCCCGGGCTATACGCTCGAGTCCATTGTCCGCGGTGCAAGCGCTTTGAGGGACACCGGCCGTTTACGGGCACAGGTCGATCTGTCGGTGCTCACCCATACCCGACGATTCGAGGAGGCACATTCCAAACAATGGTGCTGCTTGGCCCCTGCGGCGGCGCCATCCGCGTGGGACTACCTTGGGCTGCTCGAAGCCATCGGAACCGACAACCTCATGCGTACCGCGGATTTCCTGGTCAAGATCCAGAACGCGCCGGACAGCGGCCTCGAAGCCCTCGCGCGCATTGAAGGTGCCTACAAGGATCATCCGCAATTTGCGCTTGCCCGGGCGACGGCCCAATTGGCGCTTGCGCAACATTCCGATGGCCCGGAAAAAAATGGGCTGGTCAGCTCGGCGTACGGCCAGGCCTCGGACGCGGTTTTCTGGGAGCAAGGCCAGACCCGCACGGCCAACCGCGCATTGCAGCTGCTCACCGCCATGCCGTCGAAGGATCAGTTCGGCGTGCGGTACAACCCCTATGCGTCGGATTACCCTTTCAAAGGGTTCTATTGGACGTGGGAAGTCGACTTCACTCCCGTCGACGCCGGCAACTTCCCAAGGTTCGTCGTCAATGCGCGTGCGGCGCTCGCTAACTCTGCTTTCGATTTCCACGTCGTTGAGGAACTCTATTCGATGTATCCCGGAATTAACAAGCCGGATGAACAGCAGCGACTGGTCGAATCGCTCAACGACCGTTTCAAAGGACATCCGCAGCGTGCGCAGCTGCTTGCTCTGAATGCTCGCGAGCGAGGCGATACGGACGCCGCCATACGCTATTACAGCGAAGGCATCGCCGCGCGGCCGGGCGAGTGGTCATCCTACTTTGAACTGGGCCGCCTGCTTTTCGAGCAAGGCCTCGACGAGCGCGCGGCGAAGACCTTTCTAAGCTATCCACCGTTCACCACTCCGTCCGACGAGCACCCGGTCAGCGTGTCCAACCATGCGTACGAAGCAGGTTCTATTTTTTACTGGAGCGGGAATTTCGACACCGCAAAGTCCCTGTACCGGATTGCGGCGAAGCTCGAAACCGGCTCGGAAGGCAGCATGACAAGCGAGCTGCGCCTGCGTCTGCTGGAAGGCGACTATCAGGCGGCCATGCGCCAATCCCTTCAGCGAGCCAAGCGCTACCAATCGCCCTACGCCTATCGCGACTACCTCGGCATGCTTCATGCCATGGGACGATCCGACGACGCGTGGGCTGCCTTCGAGGCATTGCTGCCCGAAACAGAGCGCCCGGAAATTTGGGAAACCGCGCTGGTGGGCCATCGCAAGCAGGGCTGGAGCGACAAAGAGATCGCTGCGTGGGCCGCCAAGGACCCGATGGCCAAGGCCGGTACCTACGTTGGATACTCCGCGCTCTACCTGATCCGCGCAGGCACTACGGACCGCAAGCCTGGCGCCGAATGGATCTCGCTGGTGGAAGGGATCGACCGCCCTGTATGGAAGCTCTCTTGGGGCGAGAACAAAGTAGTCAGGCCTTCGACGACCAGCCACCCATTGTTGAAGTCAATAGGCCTGAGCGCGCCACTCGACAGCTATCTGCCGGCCTACACACTCGACTCTGGCAGTAAGACCAAAGTGGTTTCCGACCTTGTCTACTTTGCCCGCGGGTACGAAGCCTTGCGGCGCGCAGACTACCGCGCCGCAAAGTCTGCGTTTCAAGAGGCGTCGAGCATCTACCACCTCGCCAATCCGGAGAATAGCTACATGCTTCCCTACTACGCCTTTGCCGCAGCGAAGGCCGGAGATACGAGTGCGGTTCAGGCATCGCTGGATGGAATGCGCATTCACTTCCAGCGCCGTTTCGATTATCACCTGGCGAGAGCGGTGATTTCCGGCTTAGGCCAAAAGCCGGACGAGGCGCTCGAGTCCTTGAAACTTGCATTGCACAGGCGTCCATACACGGAGGACCGCCCTCTGTATACCGAGTATCAGTACGCTGAAATCGTGGAATGGCTTTTCGAGGCGACCGGGGACGCCAGGTACCGGGACACCCTCCTCGCGTGGGCACGTGCCAACCAAAGCGTTGTTCCATGGTTCGCATGGCCGCATGCCATGGTCGCGAAGCATTCCCGTGACCCGCAGGAGCGGCAGCGCGCGATCGCGATGACCCGCTATCTGGATCCGAGCTCCGAGCGTCTTTCCGGGCTCGACAAAAAGGAGATCGACGCAGCCACACGCGACTTCGCCGCGCTGAATCCCTTTCTCAGGCCTCGACGTTCGAAAAAGGACGCCATTTAGTAGGGCTCAATCCTCTCCGGGCAGGGCGGTGCTACGATGCTGCCAACCAAGGGGAGGCAACCATGAGAGCACTCGTCGCACTCGCGGCGCTCGCCGCGCCGCTCGCCTACGCGCAGCCGAACATCGAAGCCGGAAAGGCCAAGGTCGCCAGCGTGTGCGCCGCCTGCCACGGCTTGAACGGCGTCAGCGTGAGCGACACGATCCCGAACCTCGCGGCACAGCGCGCCGCGTACCTCGAGGCGCAGCTGAAGGCGTTCAAGGACGGACTGCGCAGGCCGGCGGGCGCCGTGAGCCCGACGGCGACGATGGCGGCGATCGCGACTCAACTCTCCGCCGAGGACATCGCCAATGTCGCCGCCTACTTCGCCTCGCAGCCGGGTGCGAGCCAGGCGACGCAGAAGTCGCCTTTGCTGCCCAACGTGGCGAAGACCCACGTCACTTTCCCGGATGACTACAAGACGAGCTTCGTCAAGTACCACACCATCAACTTCCCGGCGACGCGCCAGGTCCGCTACTACTACGCCAACAAGGCGGCGGCCGATGCGGCGAAGGCCGGGAAGCCGCTGCCGGCCGGCTCGTATCTCTTCGCCGAGGTCTACGCCGCCAAGCTCGACGCCAACAAGCAGCCGGTGATGGGCAAGGACGGCTTCTTCGAGCCGGAGAAGCTGCTGCTCTACACCGCGATGCAAAGCGGCCCAGGCTGGGGCAAGGACATCCCCGACATGCTGCGGAACGGCGACTGGAACTACGCGATCTTCACCCTGGAGAAGCAGCACCGCCCGGGCGTCAACCAGGCCGAGTGCTTCGCCTGCCACAAGCCGCTCGACAACGTGAGCTACGTCTTCACGCTGAAGCAGCTCGGGGCGGCAGGCAAATAGCGGCCCTGCTCGGCGGCTTCCCCACGAGCCGGGCTCGAAGCTTGCTCGCCCCGTGCGCATGAGACCTGCTCAGCTCGAAGCGCTCGCCGGGACCGGCCTGCTGCTCTTCTCCGCGCTCAAGCGCGGCCCGCTCGGGATTCTTTCCTTCCTGGGGGCCACCGCGCTGATCGTCCACGCCGCCACGCAGCGCGCCGCGGAAGGGTTTCGCTAGACCGCGAATGCCCGCGTGTCAGCCGCGCGGTGGCGTCGCGGCGGCCAGCAGGTTCTGCTTCTGCAGCGCCTCGATCACCGCGTTGACGTAGCGCGGGATGTCCTCGCTGACCTTCGTCGGGCTCGTCTCGACGGTGCCGCTCCAGAGCAGCTCGTTCTTCGCCGCGTCGTAGAGGCTGGACTCCGAGACGTAGACCTCGTACGGGTACGGCGGCGGCCCGTAGTAGCCGTACCAGGGGTATCCGCGGTAGAAGATGCGCGGCGGAGGCGGATAGTAGTAGTACGGGTTTACCGGGTACGTCTGCTCCACCCGGACCAAGCGGGTGACGAGCGTCGCGTCGGCGCCGGCTTGGGCCGCCGCTTCCTGGCGCCGCGGCTCCGGGACCGGACCGTCGTCGGCAATGAAGCGGTAGCTCGCCACGGCGTCGACTCCCGCCGCTTTCAGCCGCTGGACGAACTCGTCCTCGAAGGAACGCCGGATACCCGGCTGCGTGCTGACCTCGACGACCATGACCTTCTTGAAGCGCGCCGGCGAGGCCAGCTCGGGATTGCGCCACTCGTGGACCACCTGCGTCGTAGCGCAGCCAGCGACGGCGAGCGACAGAAGCACGGCGATGGAAAGAACCCAGGGGCGCACGCGGATCGATATTCCTCGCCCGAGTATACGGCGTCTACCCCCGCCGCTTCGCCGCAAGCTTCGCCTCGTAGTCCACCCAGCGGTACGGGCGGCCGGCGCCGCGGTTCCGCGCCGTCGCGCCGCCCTTGTGCAGCACCCGGTGACACGGCACGGCGAACGCGAACCGGCTGCGCGCGCAGGAGCTCGCGACCGCACGGATCGCCCGCGGCATGCCGATGGCTTCGGCGATCTTCGAGTAGGTGGACGTCTCGCCGAAGGGAATTTTCCGGACTTCGCTCCAGACTCGCTGCTGCAACTCCGTGCCGCGGACGTCGAGCGGCAGGGCGAAAGGACGAAACGGCGCGGCAATGTACCGGACGACCTTGGCTACCGTGGCCTTGACGCGCGCCTCGTCGCGCACGAGGTTCGCCTTGGGAAATCGCGCGGCCAGGTCGCGGACGAGCGCGGACTGCTTCTCCCCCACCATGATCGAGACGATCCCCCGCTCGCTCGATGCTACGAGGAGCGCGCCGAGCGCGCAGCGGCCCGTGCCGTAGCGGATCGTCTCCCGCGGCCTGCGGGTGAGGGGTCCGTCCGTGAACACGCGAGTTATTCGTCGCGGCGCGCGGGGGTTGCGAGGCGTCCGAATACAGTTCCCGAATGAAAGCCCCGCACTCTACAGCACCATCCAGCCAATCGCCTTGTTGATCGCAGTCCGAAACACGTCGGCAATCGCGTTCCAGATACGCTCCGCGAGCTGGAGGTTGATGATGGCGACCGAGCGCAGCCGGATGCGCGCCACCACCTTCTGGTCCTCCATGAAGACCTTCGCGTCGTTCTCGTTGAACTCGCCCAGTGCCTTTTTCTTCTCCAGAAACACTACATCGTTGACCAGGGCCTGAGCGATGTTCTTCACGATGTCCTCGACCTGCGGCAAGTTGCTCGCGATGACGCTTTTCGCCGCCGCCAGAGCATCCGAGCCGACCTTGTCGAAATCCACGCCGTTGATCGTAGTTGCCATCGCCGTCCCCTATATCGGTCCTATTTGGCCTTCTTGAAGGCTTCCGCCTTCTGGATCGCCAGCACCGCGTTGAACAGGTTCTGCTTGCGCCCTTCCCAGTTGGCTTTTTTCAGGATCTGCGTCTTCTCGGTCAGGACCGGATCCGCATGCTGCTCGCGCCAGCGCACTACCAGGCATTTCAGGTCGACGTAGTTCTTGACCGTCAGGCTCGCGGCGTCCTTGAACTGTTCGTCCAGGTCCTTGCACGCCGCAGGAAGTTCGATCTCCTTCCCGACCAGGTCCTCGATCTTCCTGTTGATCTTCTCGCCGATCGCGTCGAGCTTGCCGCTGCCCGCCAGGGCTCTCATGATGAGCAGGTCCGCATCGTCCAGCAGCGCGCCGTATTTGGGCGCGAACTTCGAGTAGTGCGCCGGGCTCTTCTCCGGCTCCTTGATTCGCCTGCGATCGTCATCCGTGAGCGGGCTGCTCTCCATGCCCTCCTCGATGATGCCCGCGCCTTTCCTGTAGAAGGCCTCGGTGTCGTTGAAGAGCTTCTCATCGTAGGGCTGCACCAGCGTGATCGGGCACCCGACGATCAGCAGGCTCGCGATGACCACGCTCGCAATCGAAGCCCAACGATCACGGCGAGCCGCCGACATGCAGCGTAGGTCCGTCATGGAACGCCCCCCCTTAACTGACTTGCGCTCGGTACGCTATCGGAACGCATCCGCCGAATCAAGCATGTCGCGCGCCGGCAGCATGCCCGTCACTCTCGCGGCAAGCGCTCGAGCATTCGATCGCTTCTGACCCGGACCATGTCCTGGCTGCGCGCTTCACAGGTTGGGGAAGGATTCGACCCGCGCCAGCCAGCCTTTCAGGAATCTCCGCAGCGCAGGGTGGTTGTCGACGAGGTCGCGGTAATAGTCGATGCGGCCTTGCCTGAAACGCCGATAAATAGCCCTCTGGTCCGCGCCTTTCAGCACCGCGATGGTCGCCGGGCCGACGTCGCCATCCACCGCGAGCGGCGGCCTCGCACCCGATTCATTGAGCGTGCGCTGCAGCAACTTGCCAGCGTTCGTTCCGGCGTTGACCTGGAAGTCGAAAACGATGTTGGCGAGGTCCTGCGATTCGATCTCGTCGCCGTGAATCCTGTCCCAGTAAAGCGGCTTGTAGATCCTTCCGGCCTGCGCGTCGGTAATCGCTTTGAGGTTCTCCAGCGTGGGAGCGATATCCAGCAAAGCCCGAGCGCATTTCTGGAACGTCGCCATGGTGATGCCTTTGTTGGTTGCTCCTCCCGGGTCGGCCGGGTCGTTCACGAAGCCGCCTTCGTGTTTCAGCAGGGTCGGAAAGAACGCATCGAAACTGGCCACGATCTCACCTCCGTTGGGAACGAGCGCGGGCACGGCGCGCTATTTGAGCTCCTTGAGCGCCTTCTCCAGGTCCATCCTGCGCGCCTCCGTAAGATCCGCTTGTACGCTCGCCGCAATCAGCGGCGCCAGCGTCCCGTCTCTCGCGGCTTCGGCCTGATAGGCCGCCTCGGCGGCGCGGAACTTCAGCCATGCCTCCTGGGCGGCGCGCAACCTCGCGCGGCGGACGGAATCGAGCCTGGCGCTGAGGCTTCGATAGGCCGAATTCATGCCTGCGTTCGCCTGCTTCAACCGCGCGACCTCGCATTCGCGCATCGCGGCGGTGGTCGCGGCGTTTTCGCACGCGGACCCTCCCGCGGCGGTTTGGGCCAGCGCGCACATGACGACCAGCCACAGTGCCGTGATGAGCGCCCATCGCGCCACGCACGTCTCGCGCCGCCTTGGCCTGTCCAGCTCCCGGAACCCTCCCCCAACGGCCACGCTAACAGCGCCCAAAATGCCAGTCAATGGCGACAACTTTCCCTTTTGTCCGACCTCGCGCCAATGTGGCCACCAAACGCGGGCTGAAGATCGTCGTCGAAAATCCGGCTGGCGCGGGAGAAAGCCAGACGCGAAAGATCTGCCGATCGGCTGACCTCTCCAGGGGCGCGAGGACCGGGCTGGCCACGACTTCGCCTCGTGCAGTTATTCCCCGCCAAGCGGGGGGCGCTAGGCTATATTGCGGCAGCCGAACCTGGGAGAGGCGCATGGCAACAAGCTTAAACAAGCCACCTGCGGAGCGAACTGGACCCATATCCTGCCTCGCCAGCCTGATCTGCTTGCTTGCGGTCACACCCGGCTGGGCAATCGATAACGAAACGGTACGCAGCGCCGAGCGCAGCCATGCTGCCTGCCTCAGCCATCAACGCGAGGCCCATTCCGGCACCTCGCTGCTCGAGCGCCGCGAGGCCATGGCCCATGAAATCGAGCGTTATGAGGCGCTGGTCGAAGAAGCTTTGGGCATGCGGGCCGAGGCGATCCGCTTTCATCGCAGCCTGCAAGCAAAGGCCGGCAACAAGGAGCCGCTTAGTGGCGCCGATCTGCAGATGCTGCGCGAAGGCACTGCCGCCCTACTGGCCCAGCGGCAAACCCTGCTGAACGTAGCCGAGTCGCATGAGTGCTGGACCACCCGGGCCCCGAGCAAAGACCCGCAGGAAGCCGCCATCCAGGTTGCCGGCGTGGCCATGTCGCTCTCCGCCGCGCTGGTCCTCTACGACAACTACCTGTCAGCCATCGCGCCATACCGGAACGATCACGCCCTGCGCCAGTTGCTGAACAGCTCCGACAAGGGCTTCAACCTGCATGCCGGCAGGCTCAATGAAGTCTCCCAGAGCTTCAGCTCGGCCGACAACCGCCTGCGCGTTCAGCGCGCCGTCGACTGGCTGAACCAGCATCAGCAGGAAGCAGCGGCAGCGCCCATCCCCGGCTACCGCTACCTGCAAGCCCTGATCGAGCAAAGCCCTTCGCTGTCCATGGCGCGCCAGACCAACGCCGTGAACGAGATCGTGGGCGGAATCGGCTCGCTCAGCGATTCCGCCGTCGACGCCCTGTTCTCGTTGAAGGACGAAAGCACCAATTTCTCCAGCCTGCTGTTCGGCAATACGGTCGGCCTGGTCGAAACCCGCCGCGGCAAGCTCTATCGGCAGGCAAGCGTCGCCGAGCGGGTCAGCAACGCCCTGAAGGCGGCCGACATCCTGGTGGAGAAAACGCCCTTTCGCCTGACCGACGCCTTTATCCCCGGCCACTGGGGTCATGCGGCCATCTGGGTGGGCAACGAGGCCGAGCTGAAAGCCCTGAAGATCTGGGATCACCCGGTCGTGGTTCCGCACCAGGCAGCGATTCGCAAAGGCCGTGGCGTCGTCGAAGCCCTGCGCTCCGGCGTCGAGCTCAATACCCTCGCGCACTTCCTGAATATCGACGACCTTGGCGTCCTGCGTCAGGACTCGGTGAGCGACGAAAAACGCGCCGCGATCATCCTGCTCGCACTACGCCAGATCGGCAAACCCTACGATTTCAATTTCGACGCCGAGACGACCAACCGGGTGTTCTGCTCCAAGCTTGTCTATCTGGCCTACGGCGACCTGCAATGGCCTACCTCGCGCGTCATGGGCCGGGTCACGGTCAGCCCGGACAATATTGCCGAACGCTCCGTCGGCAACGGCCCGCTCAATGTCGTCCTGCTCTATCACGACGGACAGGAAGTTACCGAGAAGCAGCGGGATTTCATGCAGAAGCTGCTGAAGCCCGCTGCACTCGCCTCACGCTGATCGCTTCTGCACCCTTTAGGGTGCGAGCAGGTTTGCCGGCTGGCCTTCCAGGTAGTACCAGTAGCCGCCGTCGGATTCCCATTCGCCCGTACCGGATGGCTCGCGCCACGCGTCGCTCGCCCAGGTGATCGGTTGCCCGGGCGCGCCAGGCTGCGCGGTGCGCTCGACGCTGTTCGCGGGCATCACGTGCATGGCCGGTGTCGCTTGGATCACGGGCGTCGCATGCGTCGCGTGCGTCGTCGACACGGTCTGCTGCAGAATGCCCGGCAGCAGCAGAACCAGGGCCGCCAGCGCGACGGCGATCGTCAATGGCTTGCGCAGAATTCGTAGCGCCGCTGCGGCGTTCGCCTTCGCTTCGTCTCGCTTGTCCATCGGCCCTCCTTGTGAATTCGCCGAGCGAGTATGTGCGGCGAGGGCCTGGAGCGAAATTGACCAGGCGTCCTACTACGTTCGGTCTATCGGTCCTTGGTCGAGCGGTCGAGGCCGTGCCGCGCGAAGATTTTCAAGTTAGCACCGCGGTGAGGCGCCGGCGCAGCGCCTCGGCTGCGAGCGGCTTCTTGACGACCGGATAGAGCCTTCCCTCCGACTCCAGCTCGCTCTTGCCCAGGTCCTCGCCCGTCACGATCACCGCCGGCGTCGGCTCGCCGCTGTAGCCTTGGACCGCGGCGATCGCGTCGAGGCCGGTCCGCCCGTCGGCGAGCTGCAAGTCGGCGACGATCGCGTCGGGAAAGCGCAGGTCGCGCTCGAGCAGCGCGGCGGGCTCCTCGAGCGAGCCGGCGGAAGGAAGGTCATGATATCCAACCTCCGCCCGCGCTCGCCTTGCACAATGCTGTCGGCGAACCGTCCGCACGCGGCCCCGGGTCAGATTCTTTTGCAATAAGCTCCTCCTCCGGGAGAAGCGATGGACAAGCTCGGTTTCATCGGCCTGGGCGTGATGGGCGAGCCCATGTGCCGGAACCTCGCCCGCCGCCACCGCGGCCAGGTTCTCGCCCACGACTTGCGGCCCGAGCCGCTGAAGCGCCTCGCGCTCGACGGCGTCGCCGCGACGCGCTCCATCGCGGAGCTCGCTTCGCAGGCGGACGTCATCTTTCTTTCCCTGCCCGCCGAGCCGCAGGTGCGCGCGGTCGGCCTCGAACTTTCGCTCGCGGCGCGCGCCGGCCAGGCGATCGTCGACTGCAGCACGGCTCCGGTCGCGCTGGCGCGCGAGCTCGCCGCCGCGCTCACCGGGCGCGGCGCACATTTCGCGGACGCGCCGGTGGCGCGCACGCGCCAGGCGGCGATCGACGGCACCCTCGCCTTCATGGTCGGCGCCGACGCCTTCCTGTACCACCGCATCGAGCCTCTGCTGCGCGCGATGGGCACCGACGTCCTGCACTGCGGACCCCCGGGCGCGGGCCAGGCGGTCAAGCTTCTCAACAACATGGTCCTCTGCGCCACCGTCACCGCGCTCGCCGAGGCGCTGGCGGTGGCGAAGGCGAGCGGCGTGGTGGAGCCGAGGCTGCTTTTCGACGCGCTCGCCAAGGGCTCGGCCGACAGCTTCGCGCTGCGCAATCACGGCATGAAATCGCTCCTGCCCGAGTCGCACCCCGAGCGCGCCTTCCCGGTCAGCTACATGCTGAAGGACGTGACGTATGCGCTCGAGCTCGCGCGCGACGCCGGCCTCGAGCTCCAGTCAGCCGGCACGGTGAAGAAGCTGCTGGAGGAAGCCGCCGCGCTCGGCTTTGCCGACGCATACCACACCGCCGTGATCGAGGCAGTGCGCAAGCACCGCAGCTAGGAGCGGGGCACCCATTCATCCGTTGCATTTTGCCTGTGCGCCAACCACCCTCTGCTGCATAGTGGAGCGCATGGCGCGAGAGCCGAAAAAGGAACCCGGCAGCACCACCGCGGCGTTCCGCAACCTCCTGCAGCGCGAGGATCTGACGATGAAGATCGTGCGCCGGAGGACGAACTTCGTTCTCATCGCTGCCATCGGCGCGCTTGCGCTGGCGGGATGGCTGCTCACGTATTTCGTCTGAGGCGCAGGAAGCACCGCCGCGATGCGGCCGCCGCGTGCCTTTCAGCTCAACGCCTCCCGAGTTCGGCGGTCACCTTCCACTACTGCCTTGTATAGCTTCGCTATGCGCTCGGCAACAAACCGCGTGTCGAAGCGCGTGGCCACTGTTTCCCGAGCGGCGCATTCGATCGCGCGTCTGCGGTCGGCAGGCAACTCCAGGACCTCGCGGATCGCTGCGGCGAACGCGCTCGCTCTGAATGAATGTACGAGACGTCCGTTCACGCCGTTTTCAAGGACGTCGACAACGCCCCCGGCGGGTGACGCGATGCCTGGCGCGCCGCACGCCATCGCCTCCAGCAGCGTCACGGGCGTGCCCTCGCTGTGCGAAGGGAGTAGAAAGAGGTCCGCAGCCTGCAGCCATGGCGCCATCGCCTGGTTGCCGATGTTGCCGGGAAAGCGGCAGTTCGCGGGAGCGTTCGGTCTGACGCCCACCCCGATGACGAGAAAGTCCGCTTGCGGGCACAGGCGGGCGCAGCCGATGAGGACATCGATCCCCTTCCGCTCGGCCGCGGCCGGTGAGCTCACCCACGCAATCAGGGGACGTGCTGCGCTCAAGCCCAGCCCCGCTCGGACCGAGGCGCGGTCACTCGCGGGCCGGAAGCGCTCGGTGTCGACGCCGCAGCTGATGACATCGATACGAGCCGGATCGGCGCCGCAGTGCCGCACGAGCGCGTCCTTGATTTGCGAGCTCACGGCGATCAGGCGGGTCGACGCACGTACACAGAGGCGCTGCAGCAGCGCGTAGAGGCGGTTGCGGCGCGGCTCGTCGAGGGCGTCGCCCCGGTGAAACGTCACCACCAACGGGCGCGATCCGCGCAGCAACAACGCCGGCAGCGCCGAGTGAAAACCGTAGTGAGCGTGGATCAGATCGAACGAAGCCGCAGCGAGCGACCAGGCACCGCCGAGGTAGAAGGGAACATAGTTCACGTGCCGGCGTCGGGTCCTCGCTTCGACCGTTACATGCACGCCGAGCGCGCGTATGGATTCAACCTGCGTCCTTACGAACGATCCGAACCCCGGCTCTTCGCGGCCGGGGTACATGTTGCTCAGCAGAAGGATATGCGGGGCGCCCGGAGCCCCGGTGCGCGCCGGGCGACGAGCGCCGGCGACGAGGCCTTGGAGCATGGGGTCACTCTTGTCGCCGACGAGAAACTGCCTTGCGGCGCTGGCCAGGGACACCGGCGTCTTCAAGTCCGCCGCTCGCGCGTTGCCGACATGATGAGGTTCCTCGCGGTGATTCTCGCAAGGGACCGCGCAAGGCTGACATCGTTTGCCAGCGGCGCTTCAGGGGCCCGCAAGGTACAGTCGCGCGCCTAAGACACTCCGATAGGGCACCTGGCCATAGTTCTTATGGCATGCCGACCCGTACTGGTCGGCTGAGCAGCGCCGCCCTCGCACGGCGGGAAGGGAGCCGGCCGCGACGCCCAATTCGGGGCTAATGCACTACAGCTTCGGTATCCCGGCGGCGAACCAGTTTTGGGTGGGTTGGCCAACGGTCCGAATCAGCAGGACCGGGCTGACGCACACACCGTCGGGTATTGCCGGAGTCAGCGCGTCTTCGATACGAAAATCGCCGTTGGCCTTCAAGGCCACGCCACCAAGGTCGGACTGCGTGCTGTGCTGCTGGAACCCCGTGGGGTCTACGTCAAAGGGGAACGACGCAGATCACGGTCGCGAAGACTCGCTGGTTGCGTTCGTGCCGATGTTGTTGCCCCCGCCCAGCAGCAGCCCGCGCCCGTCGACCGAGATGCGGTCGGCTCTGAAGTCGGCCCTCAGATCTTCGATCACCCAGATCTGGCCGGGAGGCTGGACGCCGCGCACGATACTGCGGGTAACGACTGTGGCGGTCGCGGCAGTTCCCTGTCCGCTCGAGACCGGGATCACGCCGATACCGCCCCTGAAGGCGGCGACGCGGTCGTCAGCCGCGGCATCGAGACCGTGGGAAAGCGCTGCCAGCAAGAAAGCTGCAATCAGTGACTTCTTCATGGAACCTCCCGAAGCGTAGTACTTCGGATTTTCCCCGCAAGCGGAGAACAGGACGGTGGCGCGGCCAATTCGCGAAGTTTCGATCGGTGTGGGAATAAATCCCACTGGCGGCCACGGAAAGGCCGCCTCGGGCCGACTGGGCTGGCGCAATCCCCGGCTACGATCGACTTCTTCGGTTTTTCCGTAAGCCCGGCGGGGGTAAACTCGGTCGATCAAGGGGGCACCCACCATGATCGACATGCATGCGCACTGGAGACCCGCCGAGCTCGCCGACGCCCTGCGCGCCCGCAGCCGCGAGCCGCGCATCGCGCGCAATCCTGACGGAGTCGAGGTGCTGAAGTCGCGAATGAGCGAAGAGCCGCTCGCCAGCGCTTTCGATCACGTCGATTTCCATCTCGATCGGATGGACCGCCAGGCGATCCGGATCAGCGTGCTGTCTCTCCTGGGCTCGTTTTGCTGGATTGAATCCCAGCCGCCAGACGTCGCCGTGCCGCTGTGCCGGACGGTGAACGACCGGCTTTCCGCCATCTGCCGGGAGCATCCCGGCCGCTTCGCGGCCTACGCCGCGCTGCCGCTGACCGACCTGTCCGCCGCGGCCGCCGAGCTCGACCGAGCGCTCCGGCTGCCGGGCATCATCGGCGCGCAGCTGCCCGGCAACGCCTTCCTCACGCGCAGCCACGCCGAAGCGATGCGCCCACTGCTGGAAGTCGCGAACCGCCGCCACGCCGTGCTCTTCGTCCACCATGGCCCCCGGCCGGGCGATGCGTTCCCCAAGGTGGCCGGCGACACGGACAACGCGCGCCGGCGCAACGGCACGCTCGACATGCAGGCTAGCCTTTCCTCGGTGATGGTGACGCTGTGCCTCACCGACTACCTCGCGGACTACCCCGACGCCATGGTTCACGTCCACAATCTGGGCGGCAACATTCCCTACGAGGTCGAGCGCATGGACCACCGCTGCCTGCTCGACACGCCGAACGAGGAGCTGCCTTCCGCGCGCTTCCGGAAGGCGAAAGTCTACGTCGACTGCAACTCGTTCGGTCCGCGCGCGATCGAGGCGGCCGTGGGGCTGTACGGCGCCGGCCGCATCGTCTGCGGAACCGACGGCACCGAGTTCGGCGTCGACTGGACGAGGAAGGCGCTCGCCGCGGCGCAGATCGGCGAGGAGGCGCGCGAGCGGATCCTCAACGGCAACGCCGCTGCGATGCTCGCTCGCGTCGCGAGGGGCACGCAGCGCGAGCCTGCCGTCGCCTAGACGCGGCTACTTCTTCGCCGCCAGCATGTCGCGCATGCCCCGCAACGCCAGCGCATAGCCGGCGATTCCAAAGCCCGCCACGACGCTCAGGCTGACCGCGGCCGTCTGGGAGGCGGGACCGCGCCGCATCGGGTTGGAGATGTGCACCTCCGTCGTCGGGAACTTGACCTGCGAGATCGCCGCGACCAGGGCCGGATAGCCGGTGCCGAACGCCGCGGGATTGAAGATCGCGGCGTCGAAGCCCTGATCGTTGGCGGCATAGAGCCGGTTGACGACCTCGCCCTCGACGTTCGAGTGGAATATCTCGACGTCCACGCCGAGCTCCTTCGCATAGCCGCGGATGCGCTCGTCGTATTCGGGCAGTGTCATGGGACCGAAGATTTCGAGCTGGACCTTTCCGCGCATGTTCATGCCTGCGCCGTGGATCACCAGGATCTTGGACATGTGTTCCTCCGTGTTGGGAGATAGAGCTCTGTTCCGGTACCGATTGGCTTCCCTCTGATTCGCACGCGACGTCAGGCGGGCAGCCGATAAGTAATCTCGATAATGCCTGCGTCGGCGCTCGGCGTCTGCAGTCGCACCGTAATGGAGTTGGAACATCGTCTCCACCCAGTTGTGAGGGTGAGCACCTGAATCGGCTGCACTAGCGCCGGAAGATTGACCGACGCGGTTTGCCCGACCTCGTCGGAGACCGTCATCGTGTTTGCGCTTCCGGCGAAATTGCGCACGGTCATGCTTTCGAGAATGCCCGTCGCGCCATTGCGGAAGGCGAACGTGCGCGTCGTGCCGGGCGAGGAAAAATGAAGGCTGAAGACATCGGTCGTATCGCGCAGCCATGCCCATTGACCGGTGCCGAAATCGAAATCCTTAACGGTCGTGACAGGCCCGATGTTCGGACCGGAAGGCTGTCCCGCCTCTTGCGCAAGGGCGACGCGCACCGCTCCCGGCGCCACCGTGAAAGTGAAGTGGAAGAGGGGCGACTTCTCGCCGGAAGGGCCGACCACGACGATATCGGCGGCCGTCAATGCGGTATCGCTCAACGTGACGCTCGCGTCGAGCTGCGTCGCCGACACAAATTGCGTCGGCAGCGCCGCCCCACTCCACTGCACCTGCGCCCCGTTCGGAAAATTCGCGCCCGTCACTCGCAACCGCGCAACGCTGCACGCGGTTGCCGCTCCGACGAATGCTGCACCGGAGACCTGCAGCGGCGCAGCCGTTTTCGGCGATGCCGCGGGTTTAGGGTCGTTATCGACCAGGAAGAGCTGACATCCGACGAACCCCATCAGCCCCAGGATGGCGAGCAACAGCACGGGGGTCAGCCAAAGAAATGGATCGATGGTCATCGTGCTTGCCCCTTGAGCGAATGAAGCATCGGGCCCTGGCGGCCGTAGCGGACATCGCGCACCAATCCGGCTGCATCGACGGAAACGATGGTGGGCCACACGTTGATCCCGTACGCAAGCGCCAGCGCCTGATCGTCATCCTCCACCGGCCAGGCACGTTCGCGATCGAGGACGCTCAGCACCGCATCGGCGGACCCGCCATCGTGAATCGCCACCACGAGCGGGTGTGCATCGTCTTGCAACGATGCGGCCTGGATTTCGCGTACCGTCTCGACGCTCGGCGCAAGCCTGCTCTGCCAGAAGACGAGCGTAACGGCCCGCCCGACGAGCTTGCGCAGCGTCAGCTCGCGGCCGGGCGCGTACGAGAAAACGAAATTTGGCGGTGGATGGCCAAGCCTCAGCTTCGTGCGCAGCAATTCCGGCAAACGAATGGGCGTCGGGCGCGCGCGCTCGCGAAGCACTACGGCCAGCTCATCGCCCGATACGGCGCCTTCGTGCCGCCACACTGCTTTGCCGGAGGGGTCGACGAAGACCGTGGTCGGCCGGCGCCCGAGTTCCACGCCCAAGGCATGCGACCAGGCGCCCTGGTCTTCCGCATAGATCACGCCCTCCGTGTAGCGCGTAAGCGTTAGCTGGTCGGCCGGCAGTACGACCAGCACGGCAATCCCCGCGTCGCGCCGTCCAGCCTCGCGAACGGCGTGCAGGATGCGTTCGCTGTCGGCGCTCGCGTCCTCCCCTGCGAAATGCACCACGATGTTGAGCGCGTCCGCGCCGCTCTCGTCCGCCATTGGTGCAGCGTGGCCTGCGACCTCGACAAGACCGCCGCGGCCCGGACGCGCCAATACGATGTGCAAGCGTCCATCGCTCGAGACGCGGGTGGGCTTGAAGAGCGGAATGGCACTCCATCCGCAGGTGGTCGCTTCGACCGTCTCCAACGCGACCGGGCCCGACGCCGAGCAGCGATCCCCGGACAACGCCAGGCAGATCGGCACGTAGCCATAGACCGGCGAGAGCAACGAGGGCGTCGGCGCATCGGGCGGATCGACAGTGACGAAGGTGTTCCCATCGACCTGGAATGGCTGCGCCTGTCCGCTGTAGCGCCACGCGTATTGGCGAATCGTGCCGCCGGGAATCCAGCTCAGAAGCGCCGTGTAGTCGTGCGCTGCACTGCCCGTCCCGGGTGTGGCGTCAAGCTCGACCTGCGCCGGCGGCCAAACGGGCACTGCCAGGGCGCCGTGCAGAATCAATCCATCAGGCGTGATATCGAAAGCGGTGTACTCGAGGGCCGGCTCGAGGTGCTCCGGCAGCGCTCCACTTGCGCCGACCGGATTCATGATCGAGGTCAGGAACGCGCCCAGGCTGGTGTTGGCGTCGAGCAATGCACGAACGCCCGGCTGCGCGCGCGCGATCGCCTGATTGCGGATGGAGCGAATCCCGCCGACGGCGCTGCCTTTGAACAGATTGACGATCCAGCCCTGGATACCGCCGCTGGTGATAGTGAGCGATACATCGCCGACCGTCGCGAGCTCCGCTTGCGCGCCGGCAAGCTGCAAGGTCAGCGCCTGGGTCATCCGAAAGGCGAAGTTCGGCAGCACCGAGGCGGTGCGCGCGGCGCCTTCTATGGTGAGATGCATTTGGCCGGTTTGCAGCTCCAGGCGCACGCTGCCCAGCGTGACGGTGTATCGAATTGCGGTGCGAGTTATGACGTAACCGGCAATGCGCGTGACCAAGTCGAACGAATAATCGAAGGTTCGCAGGTTGAGCTGGTCGAGCGCGGCGGCGATCATCCGGTCGAACGCTCCGATCACGAAGTCCTTGCCGGCGGCGTACGCAAAATGATCATCGCCGCCCAGCAGGAGCCGGTTCGCGCTCGCCGGATCGCCGCCGCGATCGGTCGTGTTAAGGAGTACGGCGATCGCGTCGATGCCGCCCGGCGGCGACTTGTACGTCTTGAACTGCATCGCCTGCACGCTCCCCGGCAGCATCGCGTTCGATGGCTGGAAGGCGGTCTTCAGGGCATTGCGGATTGCTTGCTCGATCGACTTGATGTCGGAGCTTTGTAGTGCCCGATCGGACCAGGCGGGCTTGAACCGGACATCGACGGTGTCCGCCTTGAGATCCACGTCGATGACGTTGCCGGCCTGGGACGCAACTTGATCGATGCGCGCGGCAATGTCGATCTCGCCGCGCATGAATTGGGGGATGTCGCGCGTTCCCGCGTCGGCAATGTACCGGACCATCACCTGCACCGCGCCGCTGACATTCACGCCCGAATCGTCGGGAATGCCCATGGTCGGCGCCGAAACCTGAAGTTGCGCGATTCCTTCGAGATTGCTATGGACCCGCACCGCAGCCTCGCGCGTCGGCAGGATGCGATTCACCACCGGATCGAACACCACGTGCTCGGAAGGCATCGGGAAGGGCAGCTCACCTCCCGGCCTGATACGGTGCCAATCGGCGAGCGCCTCGCCGTACCGGTCGACGCGCGCCGAGATCGGACGCACTACGAGCCCCTGAGTAGCAATCGGCTGCTTGTCGTCAACGCGAACCGACAGCGAGTGCGGGAATCGCCGCCCGCGATGCATCGCGGCGAATACCCGGTTCATCGCCTGCATCGGCATCTGGACCGCGATATCGAATTCACCCGTCAGGTCGTTCGCCATGAGACGCAGCTCCTCCCTTGGTGGATCGAGTTGTTCTAGCGCCCGTGCATGAGCCTTTCGCCGCCTGCGGCGCTCCCTAACCGGACGCGAGCCACAGTGCGATCGAGGCACCGGCCGTAACGATGATCAGGGCGGCCGAAACCCATGCCCGCATCTGGCTCGCCTTCGGCGGCCGTTCACGCAGGGGCTCGAGCAGCATCTTGCCGGTGGCATACGCGCCTATCGCGACGAGAAGCAGCGCGCCGGGAAACGGCAGCGCCCGCCAAACGACGCAGGCGCTCGCGAGAAGCCCTGCTGCCCATAGCGCTTCCAGCAATTGGGTGGGAAACCGTTTTCCCCAAATGCCACGATGGTTCGGCAGATGCAACGTGCACCAGGCGGTGGAGACACGGCCGGCACAACAGCCATTCAGGAAGCATCCCACGCGTATCGCAATCATCGCCACCAGGACGCTGAACGTCACCACGTCTAGAAAGCGAGCGAACGGCAGACCGAGCAACTTCGTCACCGGCCACGATGCGGGAAGCGCCAGCAACAGCGCTCCGTACGAGGAAGCACCGCCCTCCCGGCGGCGCCACGCGAGCCGCCAATTCCCCTGATACATCGGCCAGTGCGTCGCCACGTAGAGCAGCCGCGCACCGACCGACGCCGGCACGATCAGGAGCAGGCTGGCCACGAACGTGTGCAATGGGTCAATGCCGCCGGCATGCGCGGCACTGTTGCCGGCGACGACGCCAAGGAGCAGCCCGACGTAAAGCAGCGCGGGATAACTCCGCACCTTTACGCCGCGCCAACTGAACAAGATCCGTCGCATGCGCTCGATCAGCCACCCGGCCAGAAGGCCGTAGCGAGGCCGGCAATGATCGCGACATCGGCCAGATTGCCTACGCCAATTCCGCGCACGCCGATGAAGTCCACGATGTAGCGCAACCGCACCATGTCGACGAGATTACCCGCCGCACCCCCAAGCGCGACGCCTAGCCCAACCAGGGCAACCGGCGAGGCGAACCAACCCGCGGCGCGGTGCAATGTGACGACTGCAACCAGCGCGGCGAGCCAAAGAAGGGCGAACATCGCGCGGCTCGAGAAGCGTCTGTAAGCTGCGCCGCGGTGGGGCGTACGCTCGACGATCAAGAGCGGGGTAGGACGCTCAGCCCTGTCCGTGCCGCGCCGCGTTACCCATCGCTTGCTCAGCTGGTCAAGCAGCAGCGTGGCGCCACCGGCCGCCAACATCTCGGTCACCAATTCCCCCCACGGACCACGGCGATTCTCTACTAAGCCCGCGCCGTCCTCGCGGTTGTTTCGCACCGCGAGGCGCATCCGAGCGCTTCGATCAACCAACAAAAAACCCCGGCACTCTTTCGAGCCCGGGGTTTTCGTTTGGTGTATGGCGTGGCGGTAACCTACTTTCGCGTGCGCAAACGGCACACTATCATCGGCGCAAACTCGTTTCACGGTCCTGTTCGGGATGGGAAGGCGTGGTTCCAAGCTGCTGTGGCCGCCACATGGAGCGGATGCGCCAGATGCCAGACGGCACCTGGCGCAAATAAGAACGAAGAAGTGAAGTTGGGTCCCCGGCAGAATCACTCGGGGACGACAAACTGGGTAGAGATTGATGAACTGAGTAATGCGCCAAGCGCCCTCACCGTTTGAGAAGCATCTTTCGATGCTCACGGTTATAGGGTCAAGCCGCACGGGCAATTAGTACAGGTTAGCTCAAAGCCTCACGGCTCTTGCACACCCTGCCTATCAACGTCCTGGTCTAGGACGACCCTTTAGGGGAGTCGAGCTCCCGGGAAGTCTCATCTTGGGGCAAGTTTCCCGCTTAGATGCTTTCAGCGGTTATCTCTTCCGCATATAGCTACCCGGCGATGCCACTGGCGTGACAACCGGTACACCAGGGATGCGTCCACTCCGGTCCTCTCGTACTAGGAGTAGCCCCCCTCAAACTTCCAGCGCCCACGGTAGATAGGGACCAAACTGTCTCACGACGTTTTAAACCCAGCTCACGTACCACTTTAAATGGCGAACAGCCATACCCTTGGGACCGGCTACAGCCCCAGGATGTGATGAGCCGACATCGAGGTGCCAAACCTCCCCGTCGATATGAACTCTTGGGGGAGATCAGCCTGTTATCCCCGGCGTACCTTTTATCCGTTGAGCGATGGCCCTTCCATACAGAACCACCGGATCACTTTGACCTGCTTTCGCACCTGCTCGACTTGTCAGTCTCGCAGTCAAGCACGCTTTTGCCAATGCACATTGAGCCACGATTTCCGACCGTGGTAAGCGTACCTTCGTACTCCTCCGTTACTCTTTGGGAGGAGACCGCCCCAGTCAAACTGCCTACCATGCACGGTCCCCGGCCCGGATGACGAGCCTAGGTTAGAGCCGCGAAACAATCAGGCTGGTATTTCAACGTTGACTCCACGATGGCTAGCGCCACCGCTTCAAAGTCTCCCAGCTATCCTACACAGACCGGTTCACAGTCCAATGCAAAGTTACAGTAAAGGTGCACGGGGTCTTTCCGTCTAGCCGCGGGTAGATTGCATCATCACAACCATTTCAACTTCGCTGAG
>DATBKV010000018.1:0-2369 GCA_036555745.1 Xanthobacteraceae bacterium
CGACGGCGTGCTCATCGGCAGCTTCGCGACCCCGCGCGGGATCGCATATGCCAAGGAGCACATCGCGGCCGGGCTCGATGCGTCGAAGCGCGATTGGCGCGACATCCGCCTGTGCTCCTGGATCTACCTCTGCCTGCTCGAACGCGCCGACGCGCCCGTACCGGAGAGCATCAAGCGCGGCGTGAGCTTCGCGTTCTGGAGCAGCCGCAAGGCGCTCGCCGCCATGCTGGACGAGCTCGCGCCCGATGCGAGCGACGCGTTCCGCGCGTTCATCCGCGAGGCCCCGCACGAGTGGTCGCCGCCGGTCATGGACGAGCTGCGCCGGCTCATGCCGCGCGGCGTCATCGACAGCCTGGCGCTGGTCGGCACCGCGGCGCAGGTGGCCGAGCGGCTCAAGGCGCTCGCCGACGCCGGGGTGCAGGAAATCGTGATCTGGCCGTTTCCGCGCGAGAGGCAGGACATGGACGGCTTCATGCGCGAGCTCGCAACCGACGTGCTGCCGCAGGTCTCGAAGAAGGCGGCTGGCGCATCGTAAAATGCATGACGTAAGCTCGCTCTGACTGTTGCGGCGATGGCGATCACGCTGACGGCGATACCAGATATTCCGATGGTGCGGCCGGGCGACGAGCTTGCCGCGCTGCTGATCGCCGCCTGCGCGCGCGCCGCGCTCGCGCCGGCGGACGGCGACGTCGTGGTGGTGGCGCAGAAGATCGTCTCCAAGGCGGAAGGACGCCACGTCGATCTCGCCGGGATCAAACCCTCGCCGCGAGCCAAAGAGCTCGCGGCGCAGGTGCACAAGGATGCGCGCCTGATCGAGGTCATTCTCGGAGAATCGCGGCGCGTGCTGCGCCATCGTCCCGGCGTGCTGATCGTCGAGCACCGGCTCGGCTTCATCATGGCCAATGCCGGCGTCGATCACTCCAATGTCGATCCGCAGATCGGCGCGGAGCCGGTGCTGCTGCTGCCGCGCGATCCCGATGCTTCCGCCGCGCACCTGCGCGCGAAGCTCGCCGCGCATTTCGGCTGCCGGCTGGCGGTGGTCATCACCGACAGCTGGGGGCGGGCGTGGCGGCGCGGCACGGTCGGCATCGCGCTCGGCGCCGCCGGCCTGCCCGTTGTCATGGACCTGCGCGGGCGGCCCGATCTGTTCGGGCAGCCGCTGCGCGTGACGCAGACCGGCTTCGCCGACGAGATCGCCAGCGCCGCCTCGCTGCTGATGGGCCAAGCGGACGAGGCGCACCCCGCGGTGCTGGTGCGCGGCCTCGCCTGGTCGGGCGCGCCGGCACCTGCGGCGGAGCTGATCCGGCCGGCCGATGAGGACCTGTTCCGATGAGCGCCGGCGGCGGCAACAGCCGCGTGGTCGCGCTCTCCGGCGGCATCGGCGGCGCCAAGCTCGTCGTCGGGCTCGCCCGCGTCATGCCCGCCGCCGATCTTCTGGTCATCGCCAATACCGGCGACGACTTCGAGCATCTCGGGCTCGCGATCTCGCCCGATCTCGACACCATCATGTACGCGCTCGCCGGGCTCGACGATCCGCAGCGCGGCTGGGGACGGCGCGCCGAGACCTGGAACTTCATGGCGGCGCTGGCGGCGCTCGGCGGCGAAACCTGGTTTCAGCTCGGCGACGGCGATCTCGCCACCCATGTCGAGCGCACGCGCCGGCGCGCGGCGGGAGAAGCGCTCTCCGCCATCACCGCCGATTTCTGCCGCCGGCTCGGGATCGCAGTCCGCATCGTACCGATGAGCGACGACCCCGTGCGCACGCGCCTGCGCACCGAGGAGGGCTGGCTCGAGTTCCAGGATTATTTCGTCCGCCGCCGCTGCGCCCCGACGGTCAAGGAGCTTGCCTACGCGGGCGCCGCGACCGCGCGCCCTCATCCCGATGCGCTCGAAGCGCTCACCGATCCGCGGCTGCGCGCGGTGGTGATCTGTCCGTCCAATCCGTTCATCAGCATCGCCCCGATCCTCGCGGTTCCCGGCCTGCGCGAGGCGATCGCGGCCTGCGCCGCCCCGGTGGTGGCGGTATCGCCGATCATCGGCGGCCGTGCGGTCAAGGGCCCGACCGCCAAGATGATGGCCGAGCTCGGGCTCGAGCCGAGTGCGGCGGCGGTGGCGCGCCACTACCGCGGCCTGCTCCACGGCTACGTGCTCGATCACGCCGACGCCGGCGAAGCCGACGAGCTTGGCATCGCCGTCACGCTGGCGCATACCTTGATGACGACCCGGGCGGATCGCGAGGCGCTGGCGCGCCACGTGCTCGCGGCCGCCGACGCTTTGGCCAAAGCCCACGCATGAACGACCGCCGCATGATCGCTCCCGCCGTCCGCGCCGTGGTGCCGGTGAAGGACACCCGGCACGCCAAGCAGCGC
>DATBKV010000019.1:0-2334 GCA_036555745.1 Xanthobacteraceae bacterium
CGAAGCGCTGTACTGCCTCTGGATCGGTCTGTGGAGCTGCTTGAATAGGATTGGCGAATGGACCGCATTGTATTTGCGGTTGTGATCGACCCGCTGCTGATGACATTATCCCGAGCAGAAGCACAACGCTCGCCGCGACGAGAATTCCGACCGAGGCCATTCCTGAACGCCGTTTCATTTCCTTCTGATTCCTCTGACTATAGGAATCAGGCCAGCGCCGCTCGGGTTGCGGGAGCTGCTGGACCAACGTGCAAACCGAAACCGCCCACCAGAGGCTTTGGCGAGCTACCGCGCCTTTGCGGAGCCGCCGGCCTCTGCGCCGCCATGCTGCGGCCGATATCAAGCGCCTCGTCCAAAGGCGCGCGATTCGCGTCCACGCCGTTGAAAATTGACACGGGAATCGCCGGGCAAGCTGGTGAGCGTGCGATCCCGAGCCGGCGTAATTCGGCACGGGGCAGCTCGAAGGGGAGGGGAGGGATTGCGGTCATCCTATTCGGCTTACGCCGGATTGGAGAGACCATCAACCAGCCCAACCTGCAAGGCGTGTAACGGGTCTTCTGGAAAGGGGGCGCGCGCAGGGCTGGCCCGCCCCTCACGCTCGGACAGCGCGCCCGTGCCGCCCGAAACGCCGCCTCCACTCCGCTTTCTCCCGAACACTCGCAACGTTCCGTGCTATATCAGGTGTGTGGCAGAATACTATTCAGATGCAGCCTTGAGGCATTCCGCATGTCAATCAGCGGCGAAGCGCGACCCGGAATCAGCGGCCAATTGCGACCCACCCCGGCGGTTGAGTAGCGGTCGTCCCCGGAGTCCACGGAGGGGACCCGCGCGCGTCGCGCAGTGCCCTCACGAGCGACGGAGCGGCGCGCGTGGGGAGGCGCTGTGGACCCCCGGGGGCGATCCGCGGGCCCGAGAACTCAGGTGCGGTTTTTGAAGCGCCAGGATTCGTTGCCGGTTTCGAGGATGTCGCAGTGGTGGGTCAGCCGGTCGAGCAGCGCCGTGGTCATTTTGGCGTCGGCGAAGACGCTCGGCCATTCGGCAAAGGCGAGATTGGTCGACAGGATGATCGAGGTGCGCTCATAGAGCCGGCTGATCAGGTGGAACAGCATCTGCCCGCCGCTGACCGGGAACGGCAGATAGCCGAGCTCGTCGAGAATGACGAGATCGACGCGGACAAGCTGGTCGGCGAGTTTCCCGGCCTTGCCGGCGCGCGCCTCGGCCTCGAGTTGGTTGACCAGATCGACGGCCGTGAAGAAGCGCACGCGGACACCGTTGCGCACGCAATTGGCGCCGATTGCTATGGCGATATGGCTCTTGCCGGTGCCGGTTCCGCCGATCAGAACGGCGTTGCGTTGGGTGGCGAGAAAGCCGCCCTCGTGCAGCTCGCGCACCAAGCCCTGGTTGACCGGCGACACCGCGAAGTCGAACTCGGCGAGGTTCTTCATCACCGGGAAGCGCGCCACCCCCATGCGGTAGGCGGTCGAGCGGGCGCGATGATCGGCCATCTGGGCGAGCAGCAGCTCGCCGAAGATGCGCTGAAAGGAATGCTGCGCGCGCACGCCTGCGGCGACCACCTCGTCGTAAGCCGCGCGCATGCCGGCCAGCTTCAGCTGGCCTAGCAGCTCCATGATCTCATGCCGCTCCACGGTACGCTTCCTCAGCCGGCGACAGAGGGCGCAGCCGGTCGTAACGGGCACAATCGGCCGCCGGTTGGATCGCGAGCGCCAAAGCCGCCGGCGTCATCACCGGACGCGGCGGTGCCGGATCACGCTGCCGCGCCAGTATGTTGAGCACGACGTCGCGGCCGCACAGCTTGGCTGATAGCGCCTCGGCGCACGCTGTCTCGACGGCATCGAGCCCGGCCTCGGCGACCGCGGTCAGGATATCGACGAACTGGCGGTCGCCGTCACTATGGCCGGCAAGCCGGCGGCGGACCTGCGCCAGAGCTTGAGGCAGATCCCAGTTGCGAAACGGGTCGCCATTCCTCAGCGCGCCGGGTTTTCTGGCCAGCACCGGCAGGTAGTGCCAAGGATCGTAGGCGGTCTGGCCGCGGCCGAAGCGACGGGCATGCTCGCCGACAATCTCGCCGCCGCACCAGATGACGACACGTTCGGCGTAGACCCGCAATTGCGCGGTGCGGCGCGCCGCCCTGGCCGCGACGCTGTAGCGGTTGTGGTCGAAGCGCACCAGGCTGCTCTTCGACACCGCGACCTCGATCTCGCGGAACCCGTCGAAGGGTCCGCAATATGCGATCAGGCTGGCTCGCTCGGCCTCGAAGACTTCCCAGATCGTCCTGTCGCTCTGCTCGGGATGCGCGCTCTCGCGGGCCTGGGC
>DATBKV010000020.1:0-21360 GCA_036555745.1 Xanthobacteraceae bacterium
CGAGGTCAGCCCTGCTCCTTCACAAACGTCACCGCCTCGATGCGGTTGCCGTCGGGATCGCGGATGAAGGCGGCGTAATAGCCCTCGCCGTGCTGCGGCCGCAGCGCGGGCGCGCCGTCGCAGGCGCCGCCGGCGGCGAGCGCCGCGGCATGGAAGGCATCGACCAGTGCCATGCTCGGCACGCGCAACGCCACATGCGCGCCGCTGTCGGGCGCGGGGGGCGCCATCGCCGCGCGCAGGTTGAGCCAGAATTCGGGATAGCGCTTGCCGAACCCGACCGTCGCCGGCCGCGTCTCCAGCGCCGCGTAGCCGATCGCACCCAGCACCGCGGCGTAGAAGCACGCCGACCGCTCGAGGTCGCTGACCGCGACCGAGACGTGATCGATCATTCGCTCACGCCGGCGCGCCCGAGCGCACGAGCTTGTAGACGATCGAATCCATCAGCGCCTGGAACGAGGCGTCGATGATGTTGGGCGACACGCCGACCGTGGTCCAGCGCTCGCCGAGCTCGTCGGTGCTCTCGATCAGCACGCGGGTCACAGCCTCGGTGCCGCCGTTGAGGATGCGCACGCGATAGTCGGTGAGCTCGAGCCCCTTGATGTAGCCCTGGTACTTGCCGAGGTCCTTGCGCAGCGCGAGGTCAAGCGCGTTGACCGGGCCGTTGCCTTCCGCCGCCGAGATCAGCGTCTCGCCGTCGACCTTCACCTTGACCACCGCCAACGACACCGTGACGCGCTGGCCGACGGCGTTGTCGCGCTGCTCGACGTTGACGTCGAACTTCTCGACCTCGAAATAGTCCGGCACCTTGCCGAGCACGCGGCGCGCCAGCAGCTCGAAGGAGGCGTCCGCCGCCTCGTAGGCATAGCCGATGGCCTCGCGCTCCTTCACCACCTCGAGCAATCTTCCGATGCGGGAATCGTCCTTGTCGACCTTGAGCCCGATGCGCTCGAGCTCGGCCAGGACGTTGGAGCGGCCGGCCTGCTCGGAAACGAGAAGCTTGCGCCGGTTCCCCACCCGCGCGGGCGCCACGTGCTCGTAGGTCGCCGGTTCCTTCATGATCGCGGAGGCGTGGATGCCGGCCTTGGTGGCGAACGCGCTCTCCCCCACATAGGGCGCGTGGCGGTCGGGCGCGCGGTTGAGCATCTCGTCAAGCGTGTGCGAGGCGTGCGCGAGGCGTGCGAGCTGCGCGTCGGAGACGCCGATCTCGAAGCGCTCAGCGAACTCGGACTTGAGCTTCAGGGTCGGGATGATGGAGACCAGGTTGGCGTTGCCGCAGCGCTCGCCGAGCCCGTTGAGCGTGCCCTGGATCTGGCGCGCGCCGGCGCGCACCGCGGCAAGCGAGTTGGCCACCGCCTGCTCGGTGTCGTTGTGGGCGTGGATGCCGACGCGGTCGCCGGGAATGACCTTGACCACCTCCGCGACGATGCGCTCCACCTCGTGCGGCAGCGCGCCGCCGTTGGTGTCGCAGAGCACGACCCAGCGCGCGCCCTCCTCGTAGGCGGCTTTGGCGCAGGCGAGCGCGAACTGCGGATTGGCCTTGTAGCCGTCGAAGAAATGCTCGCAGTCGAGCAGCACCTCGCGCCCCTTCGCGCGCGCCGCCCGCACGCTGTCGCGGATCGCAGCCAGGTTCTCCTCCGGAGTCGTTTCGAGCGCCACCCGCACGTGGTAGTCCCACGACTTCGCCACGAAGCAGATGGCGTCGGCCTTGGCCGCCAGCAGCGCCGCCAGCCCGGGATCGTTCGAGGTCGAGCGCCCGGGGCGCCGCGTCATGCCGAAGGCGGTGAAGGTGGCGCCGAGCTTGCGCTCCGCCCCGAACAGCTCGGTGTCGGTGAGGTTGGCGCCGGGATAGCCGCCCTCGATGTAGTCGATGCCGAGCTCGTCGAGCAGTTTCGCGATCGCGAGCTTGTCGTTGAGCGTGAAATCGACGCCGTTGGTCTGGGCGCCGTCGCGCAGCGTGGTGTCGAAGAGATAGAGGCGTTCACGGGCCATGATGAACTCACAACAACTGCGCGACGACGTAGAGCGCGATCAGCACGGCGGCGGCGAGCACCGCGTATTTGAGCGCGATGTAATAGAGCCAGTGCTTGGGGAACGGGGTTTCCGGCTTTTCCATCTTTCGATACCCGAAAGCGCGTCACCAGAGGTAATAGTTCAGCGCGAGCGCAACCGCGACCACAATGGCGACGGCCGCCAAGATGTAATGATGACGCTGCAACGGCAGGGCCGGACGGTCGCGCTTGGTCATTGCGTACGCTCCTTCACCGCAAGCTGTTTTTCCATGGTCGTGTTCGCCAGCCACTCGCCGCCGAGCGGGACGCTGTTGCGCTGCCGCGGCACAAAGCCGTGGCGGCGGAAGAATTCCTGCGCGCTGTCGCTGACGTCGGCGGCCAGGCGGCCGGCGCCGCGCGAGCGCGCGAGCCGCTCGAGCGCATCAAGCAGCATGCTGCCGACGCCCTGCCCGGCGGCGGCGGGATGCACGTACAGCATGTCGAGGCGATCGGCGCCGGCGAGCGAGGCGAAGCCGACGGGCTCGCCCGCGATGGTGCCGAGCAAGGTCACCGCGCCGGCGAGCCGCGCGCCGAACGCCGCCGCGTCGTCGGCCGCAGCCGCCCAGGCCTCCTGCTGCGCGGCGCTGTAGTCGTCGCCGGTGAGCTCCGCGATGCTGGCGCGGAAGATCTCCGCGACGAGCGGCGCGTCCGCCGGCAGCATCGGCCGCAGCGCAAGCCTCTCCTGCGCGCGCGCCATCATCGCCGCGCCACCTCCCAAGTTGTGCTATCCTTCGCGTCCTTCAGTACGATACCCAAGGCTGCGAGTTCATCACGGATTAGATCCGATTGCGCGAATCTCTTGCCTCGACGAGCCTCCATTCTCTGCTCTATTCGTGTGTTCAATTCATCAATTCCTATTCTTTCGTTGATTACCTTCATGTCATAGGTCGAGATGAATTGCGGCCCATATTTTTTCCAAGGATCGAGGAGTCTGCTAAGATCACGAAACGATGTAGATGAAACAGTAGATGTCACGTTGGTTGAGGGGTCCAAACTATCGATCACCACGCTTAATAGCTCATGGGGCGTCATACTTCGCGGCTGCTCGTCTTGCTTGCTAGTATGGTTCGCCGCCAAAAGTTTGTCTTTGGCCCGCTGTGCATCGAGTCGTCTATCAGCGAACACTCCCAAGAAAACCAGATTGGAATAGAGTTCGCTAGCTGAAGTCTTGTCGGTACGTGCTGCCTTAGCAGACTCGTGAAGATGAAAAATTGCTTCGGGCGTATTGAGGTCATCGAGAAGCGCGTTTGCCACTCGCAGATTTGGTCCAATTTCGATTTGCTCGTGGTCAACGTTTGCGGTGATCAGTTCCCAATGAGATATTGCGCGCTGGGCTTCTTTTAGACCCTGAAAAGTCCAATCGAGGGGTTGCCGATATTGAGTTGAAAGCATCAGCAGACGGATTTCCGGCCGCAGCCAACGCTCCCCTCTCCAGCCATCAAACAATTCTCTTATGGTGATAAAATTACTCTCTGACTTCGCCATCTTGCGGCCTTCCACCTGCAGAAAGCCGTTGTGCATCCAGAAGTTCGCCATCGCCGGCGTGTGGACGGCGCAGCGCGACTGCGCGATCTCGTTCTCGTGGTGGGGAAAGACGAGATCGATGCCGCCGCCGTGGATGTCGAATTGGTGCGGGTGAGCAAGGCCGCGCTCGGACAGCCGTCCCTGTTCCTCGCTCCAAAGCCAGCGCTCCGACATCGCCGAGCATTCGATGTGCCAGCCGGGCCTGCCGGGGGTGGCGATGCCGGCGGGCGAGGGCCAGGCCGGCTCGCCCGGCTTCGACGGCTTCCACAGCACGAAGTCCATAGGATCGCGCTTGTAAGGGGCGACCTCGACGCGCGCGCCGGCGATCAGCTCCTCGAGCGAGCGCCGCGACAGCTCACCGTAATCCTTCATCGCCGGCACGCTGAACAGGACGTGCTCCTCGGCGACGTAGGCGCAGCCCTCCGCGACGAGACGCTCGATCAGCGCCTTCATCTCGGCGATGTGCTCGGTGGCGCGCGGCTCGACCGTGGGCGGCAGGCAGCCGAGCGCGGCAACATCCTCGTGGAACTGGCGCTCGGTCTTCTGCGTGACCAGGCGGATCGCCTCGTTCAGCGGCAGTCCAGGATATTCCTCCGCGGCGCGCGCGTTGATCTTGTCGTCGACGTCGGTGATGTTGCGCACGTAGACGACGTGATCGGCGCCGTAGAGGTGGCGCAGCAGCCGGAACAGGACGTCGAACACGATCACCGGCCGGGCATTGCCGATATGGGCGAAGTCGTAGACGGTGGGCCCGCACACATAGATGCGCACGCGCGTGGGATCGAGCGGCACAAACAGGCGCTTTTCGCGCGTCAGCGTATCGTAGAGCCTGAGCTCCATCGTGCGTCTCACCTGGCTCGTGTCGGTCTCGATCGCGCAGGCGCCGAAACGCAACAGGAGGCCTCGGCCTCGCTGGCCGGGCGTCCCAACATCTCGATCAGGAGAACAGACGGCCGCAGCCAGCGCAGGTCGCTAGCGGATAATCTCCCGGCAAATGCCGCAGACATGGTTAAGGCCGTGCATGTCGGGAGAATGGGCATGGGCACCGAGCCCGTCAAGGCCCGAACCGGCCTCCGCTCCAGCCAGGCCGCAAGGCGCCGCCAATCCCGGCCCGGCATCAGAAAAGCCCGGACTGTGGCTTTCATGTCATAGGCGCGGGCGCGCAACGGCGCTAAATCTCGCACGGGATGGTGTGGGACGCCTCTGCGCGACGCGGTTAGCGGCGCTTTAAGGCTTGCCACCCCATGATGATGCGGCGTGTCGGGGCCTCCGGGAACATCCGGAGCGGGAGGGGGGCTAAGGGGATGCGGTTGGCATTCGCTGCGCTCGTTGTTGCGGGCGCCGTTTTCTGCACGGCTGCGCAGGCCGAGAAGCGTACCTTCATCATCGCCAACAATGCCGACGGCTACGGCGTCGACCGTTGCCTGGCGACCGGCGCAAGCTGCGGGGCCGCGGTGGCGAGCGCCTATTGCCGCTCGCACGATTTCGCGCAGGCCGGCTCGTTCCACAGGGTCGAGCGCGACGAGATCACCGGCGGAATGCCCGCGACCAACGGCACTGCGGCGCGCGACGAGTTCGTCGCCATCGAGTGCCTGCGCTAGTCTTTGGTTTGCGCATGTCCTTATCGGAAAACCGGTTCCCACTTTTCCGGGACATGCGCTAACGCCGCCTCACGCCTCGCCGCCCGCGTCAGCGCGCCGCCGTTGCGCGCTCGGTGATCTTCGGCCAAAGTTCGCCCGCGGTCGTTAACTGCCAACCGGGCCGCTCCACGCCGGAGGCGCGGTCGATGATGAACTCCGGTCCAGTCCATGACGGCACGGCACACGCCGCCGCCCCTCCCGCCGAGCCGCCACTGCTGAAGCTCGAAGAGTTCCTGCCGCACAAGCTCAACGTGCTGTCCAGCCTGGTGTCGCAGGCGCTCACTCGGGTCTATGGCCGTCATGGTATCGGAATACCCGAATGGCGCGTGCTCGTCACCCTGGGGGAGAACGGCGTGATGACCGGCAAGGCGGTCGGCGCCCACACCCACATGCACAAGACCAAGGTGTCGCGCGCGGTGGCCCAGCTCGAGCAGCGCAAGCTCCTCGCCCGGCGCGCCAATCGCGCCGATCTGCGCGAGTCGTTTCTCTCGCTCACCCCGGCCGGCCGCGCGGTCTACGAGGAGCTCGCGCCGAGCGCGCTTGCCTTCATGGACCGCTTGGCGGAAGTGGTGCCGCCGGGCGACCGCGCCGCCTTCGACCGCGCGGTCAAGCAACTGACGCAGCGCTCAGCCGAGCTCGTGGCCGAGGTCGAGCGCGGCAAGATCTGAACGAGCGCACCGCACGTGGTGCGACCGCCATTCTGCGAGGAGGACACGTGAAGCTCTACACCTATTTCCGCTCGTCGGCCGCCTATCGGGTCCGCATCGCGCTCAATATCAAGGAGTTCGACGTCGAGATGATCTCGATCCATCTGCAGAAAGAGGGCGGGCTTCACCGCAAGCCCGACTACCGCGCGATCAATCCGCAGATGCGCGTACCCGCGCTCGCGCTCGACGACGGCGACGTCCTCACCCAATCGCTCGCGATCATCGAGTATCTCGACGAAATCGATCCGCAGCCGCCGCTGTTGCCGCGCGACCCGGTCGAGCGCGCCAAGGTGCGCGCGGTCGCCCAGATCATCGCCTGCGATATTCATCCGCTCAACAATGTGGGGCCGCTGCGCTATCTCAAGAACGAGCTCGGGCAGGACCAGGCCAAGATCGACGCCTGGTACCATCACTGGATTCGCGAGGGCTTCGCCGCGATCGAAACCATGGTGCGGCCGGGACCCTATGCCTTCGGCGGCGCGGTCACGCTCGCCGATGTCTGCCTGGTGCCGCAGGTCTACAACGCGCGCCGCCTGAAGGTGCCGCTCGACGGCTTCCCCAGGCTCGTCGCGATCGACGCCGCCTGCGCCAAGCTCGCGGCCTTCGAGCGCGCGCGGCCGGAGAACCAGCCCGACGCGGAGTGAGGCGATGCGGCTCGGCGCGCGCCCTCCCCGCACGCCGCCGTCCTGAACGGCGAGCCTCCGGAACGGCTGCGTGGCACCACGGCATCTCGTTCACGTCGTCCTCTGGATGACCGGCGCATTGCTGTCGTTCTCAGCGATGGCGGTGTCGGTGCGCGTGCTCGCCGGCACTTTGAGCGTGATGGAGATCCTCGCGCTGCGCGCCGGCCTCGGCCTCGTGGTCATGGCCGCTCTGGCGACCGCGCGCCCCGACCTGCGCTCGACCTTGGCGAGCCGGCATCCGCTGCTGCACCTGTTCCGCAACAGCGTTCACGTCGCCTCGTCCTATCTGTGGGCCTCGTCGCTGCTGCTGATCCCGATGGCGATGACCTTCGCGCTCGAGTTCACCACGCCGGCCTGGACGCTGCTGCTCGCCGCCCCCGTGCTGGGCGAGCGCATGACGGCGAGCCGCATCGGCGCGGTCGTGCTCGGCCTCGTCGGCGTGCTGGTGATCCTGCGCCCGGGCCTGGCGGCGGTTCAGCCGGGAGCGCTGCTCGCGCTCGCGGCGGCCTTCGGATTCGCGATCACGCTGATCACGACCAAGAAGCTCACCCGTACCGATCTGCCGTTCGCGATCATCTTCTGGATGATGCTGATCCAGTTTTGCCTGGCGCTGCTCTTTTCCGATCCGCTGTTCGCGGCCAGGCTCGACCGCAGCCAGATTCCGGCGGTGATCGCGGTCGGCCTGTCGGGCCTCGCCTCGCACTATTGCCTGACGCGCGCGTTCCGCGCCGGTGACGCCGGCGTCGTGGTGCCGCTCGATTTCATGCGCATCCCGCTGATCGCGGTGGTCGGCTGGTGGCTCTACGGCGAACCGCTCGACGGCTTCGTTTTTCTCGGCGCCGCGGTCATCCTCTGCGGCATCCTGTGGAACCTGCGCAGCGAGGCCGTGCGCGCCAGCGCGGCGGAGCAGAAGATTTGAGCGGCGCGTGACGGTGCAAAAGTGCGTCTCGGCGAACCTGTTTTTCAGCGCCGGCCGCACAGGCGGACGGGGCTACGCGCGCGGAGAGGGAGTCCGAGCGAGCACGCGGCAGCATGGCGCGACGCCAGCGGAGCGCGCTTTCGCGGCCACGCGTTTTCACAGTTTGGTCACCATTCCGCCGCTTCCGTCCGCGAAGGTGAGGCCTCGGGTCGGGCACGCTTCATGATCGCATCGCGAATCGGAAAACTTTTGCGCGGGCCGGGCGTCGGGCTGCCCATGCTCGTCCTGTGTGCCCTGCCGGCGGCGGCGCAGATGGGCTATCCGCCGTCCGCGGCGGTGCCGCCGGGCGCGCAGCCGCGCAGCCAGACCTGCGTGCGGCTCGAAAGCCAACTCGCCGCGATCGACCGCGGCGTCGCGACCGATCCGGCCACCGCCGACCAGATCAGGCGCTACGAGGATGTTGCCGCCAAGCAGCAGGGCGAGCTCGACCGGCTAGGCCAGCAGTCGCAACGGCTGGGCTGCCAGGGCGGCGGCTTCTTCGCCCTGTTCAGCGGACAGTCCCCGCAGTGCGGCCCGCTCAACAACCAAATCCAGCAGATGCGCGCGAACCTCGATCGCACGCTCACCGAAATCCAGCGCCTGCAGGGCAATACCGGCGACCGCGAGGGGCAGCGCCGCGGACTGCTGGTCGCGCTCGGCCAGAACGACTGCGGTCCGCAATACCGGCAGTACGCCACCGGCGGGCCGGGCGGCTTCTTCGAGACCCTGTTCGGCGGCGGCATGCAGGCGCCGGCGCCGGGTGCACCGCTCGCGGGCACCTACCGGACGCTGTGCGTGCGCACCTGCGACGGCTACTACTTCCCGATCTCCTACTCCACGGTGCCGAGCAGGTTTGCCGAGGACGAGCAGCTTTGCCATCGCATGTGTCCGGCCGCCGAGGTGACGCTGTACACCCATCGCAATCCCGGCGAGGACGTGGCGCAGGCGGTATCCAGCAGCGGCCGGCCGTACACGTCGCTGCCCACCGCCTTCAGCTACCGCAAGCAGTACAACGCGGCCTGCAGCTGCCGCGCACCTGGCCAGTCGTGGCTTGACGCCCTGCGCCAGGGCGGCGGCGACCAGACGGTCGAGCGCGGCGACATCGTGGTGACCGAGGAACGCGCCAAGCAGCTGTCGCAGCCGCGCTTCGACGCCCAGGGCAAGCCGGTCAAGCCCGACCCGGCCGCTGCGTCCGCGCCGGCCGCGGCCGACGCGGAGAATGCACCGGCCGCCGACGAGAAGCCCGAGGACGCGCCCGGCAAGCGCAAAGTGCGCGCGGTCGGTCCGACGTTCTATCCGACGCGCTGACACTCGCGATTGCGTGAATTGCGCGCTCAGCTGCCCTTGGTCGCGGTGAGCGAATAGCGCTGCTCGGCGGCCAGGCATTCCGCCTCGGGAAGACCGAGCTCCTTGCGCACGATATTGGTGCCGAGCACCATCGCGGTCATCTTGTAGGTGGCGTGCCGGCGACCCATGCCCTCGCGCCCCATGCCGCAGTCGGACGAGATGATCAGCCGCTCCGGCGGAATATGTTTGAGCGCCTCGCGGATGAGCGCGGCGATCTCGTCCGGCCGCTCGACCTGCAAGGTGTGGTGGTCAATGACGCCGATCACGACCTTCTTGTCCTTGATCACCTCCCCGATCGCCTTGAGATCGCCGGGTCCGGAGGAGCAGGTCTCGAAGGTCAGCGCGTCGGCGTCGACCCGGTTGAGCGCGTCGAGCGTGGGCTGATAGCTCTGCACGTCGCGGAAGATGCGTTGCTGCGACGGGTTGCCCCAGCAGGTGTGGCACCACACCTCGGTCTTGCCGCGCAGCCCCTTCACGGTGTTGTTGAACACCTTCACGAGGTCGTCGACGTCGAGCTTGCCGAAGGTCTTGCCGCGCGCCGGCACCATGTGAATTTGCGGCTCCTCCATCTGCACCACCGGACAGCCGGCGTCGGCGAGCTCGTCGAGCTCGGCGTTGAGCGCGTCGCTGATCGCCCAGGTGCGCTCGACCGGGTCCTTGTAGTGGTCGTCCTCGACCGAGGCGGCGATCAGCTCGGGCAGGATGGTGCCGAACTTCACCGGCTTTCTAGTCATGCGCTGCGCCGTCTTCCACATCGCCGCGTATTGCAGCCGACCGCGCCCGACCGGCCCGACGATGCGCGGAAACACGCGCGCCTCGAGAAAATCGTGCAGGATGTGCCCGCGCGGATAGGCGACCGCGCCGATCTTGTAGACCATCGGCTCCGCCACTGGCGCGAAGCCGTCCATGTGGGTGAGCGGATAGCTCTGCCAGCTCATGCCGCCCACCTCCTCGTCGTAGTGGGCGTCGCCGTCGGTGCAGATGTCGAGGCCGGCGATCTCCTGCGCGCGCAGGAAGCAGGAGACCGCGTCCTCGTATTGCTCGCGGTAACGGGAATTGACCATCGCCTCGAGGAAGCTCTTCGTCCCCAGCGTCGCGGTGTACCAGGCCGGCCGCGGCAGCGAGCCGATGATCGACGTTGGCAAGGTGACGCCTGCTGAAGCCCTGTACATCGTTTCCTCTCTTGCTGGCTCGTTCGCTGATCGGGATCAAAAATCGAACGCCTCGCTCTTCGCCGGCGTCGCCTTGAGCAGCGAGCGGTCGGGCGCGGCGAGCGGGCCGCCGGAATCGCGGAAGCGGTTCACGATCGGATAGCGCCGGTCGCGGCCGAAGTTTTTCAGCGTCACCTTGACGCCGGGCGCCGCCTGCCGGCGCTTGTATTCGGCGAGGTTGAGCAGGTGCTCGACCCGCGTGACGGTCTCGCGGTCGAAGCCGTCGTCGACGATCTTGGCGATCGGCTCTTCGCGCTCTACCAGGCGCTCGAGAATGGCGTCGAGCACGTCGTAAGGCGGCAGCGTATCCTGATCGGTTTGATTCTCGCGCAGCTCAGCGCTCGGCGCGCGGGTGAGGATATTGTCCGGGATCACCGGGCCGCGCGGGCCCAAGGCCAGATCGGGCTTCCAGGCGTTGCGCAGGCGCGCCAGCCGGTAGACCTCGCTCTTGTAGAGATCCTTGATCGGGTTGAAGCCGCCGTTCATGTCGCCGTAGAGCGTGGCATAGCCGACCGACATTTCCGACTTGTTGCCGGTGGTGACCACCATCAGGCCGAGCTTGTTGGAGACCGCCATCAGGACGGTGCCGCGCGCCCGCGCCTGCAGATTCTCCTCGGTGATGTCGCGCGGCGCACCGGCAAACAGCGGCGCCAGCGTTCTTTCCAGGCCCTGCACCGCGCTCTCGATCGGCACCACCTCGTAGCGCAGGCCGAGCGCGCGGGCGACGGCGGCGGCATCCTCGAGCGAGGCCGGCGAAGTGAAACGATAGGGCAGCATCAGGCAATGCACGCGCTCGCCTCCGAGCGCGTCGACCGCCAAGGCCGCCGCCAGCGCGGAATCGATGCCGCCCGAGAGCCCGAGCACGACCCCCTTGAAGCCGCTCTTGTCGACGTAGTCGCGCAGCCCCAGCATGCAGGCGAGATAGTCCGCCTCGTCGCCCGGCTCGAGCGCCGCGATCGGACCGTTGATGCAGCGCCAGCCCTCGCCGCGACGCTCCCAGATGAGCGTGGTGACGGACTCGCGAAAGGCTGCGAGCTGGAACGCCAGCGAGCGATCGCCATGCAGGCCGAACGAGGCGCCGTCGAACACCAGCTCGTCCTGGCCGCCGACCTGGTTGACGTAGATGATCGGCAGGCCGCTTTCGGTAACGCGCGCCACCGCGATATTGAGACGCAGCTCGTCCTTGTCGCGCGCATACGGGGAACCGTTGGGCACAACGAGCAGCTCCGCTCCAGTCTCGGCCAGGCATTCGACCACGTCGGTGCCCCAGATGTCCTCGCATACCGGCAGGCCGAGGCGAACGCCGCGAAAGCTGATCGGGCCGGGCAGCGGGCCGGCAGCGAATACGCGCTTCTCGTCGAACACGCCGTAGTTCGGGAGATCGACCTTGAAGCGCAGCGCCGCGATCGCGCCGCCGGCGAGCAGGCCGTAAGCGTTGTAAAGCTTGCCGTCCTCGACCCAGGGCGTGCCGATCAGCAGCGCCGGGCCGCCGTCGCCGGTCTCGCGCGCGAGCGCTTCGGTCGCCGCGCGGCAGGCTGCCTGCAGAGCCGGCTTGAGCACGAGGTCCTCGGGCGGATAGCCGCACAGGAAAAGCTCGGGCAGCGCCACGAGGTCGGCGCCATCGCGCGCGGCCAGCGCGCGCGCGTGGCGCGCCTTGTCGGCGTTGCCGGCAATGTCTCCGACGATCGGGTTGAGCTGCCCCACCGCGATCGCCAGCCGGTCGGTTGGACGGGCATTCATGCGCTAACGTCTAGCGCATGTCCCGGAAAAGTGGGAACCGGTTTCCCGATAAGGACTGCGCAGACCAAGGATTTCGGAGCGCATCGCGCTTCCAGATGCGCTCTTGGCCGTCGCGGCCGCGCGCAGCAATCGGCGCGCCGGCGGCTCAGAGCAGGCCCAGGCGCTCCGCCAGTGCGAGCAGCCAGGTGGCCGCCGCGACCAGCAGGGCAAGCCCGACCGCGGCCGAGCCCATGTCCTTGACCCGACCGATCTGCGGATCGACTGCGAGGTTGACGCGATCCGCGAGCTTCTCGATCGCAGTGTTGAGCAGCTCCACCACGAGGACGAGCCCTACCACGCCGATGAGCGCGAGCCGCTTCCAGGGCTCACCGGCCAGAAGGAAAGCCAGCGGGACGGCCAGGATCAGGGCAATGAGCTCCTGACGAAACGCCTCCTCGCTGCGCGTCGCCGCGATCAAGCCGTGCCAGGTGTTGACGGTGGCGCGGAGCAGTCGTTCCATGGGTGCTCGCTCGAGCCGCGGCCAATCCGGCGCTGGTGTCCGTCGAGGATCCGCCACCATCGCGGCAGCTCACAAGCCCGCCGCGGCCGGCAGCGGGCGGGCGCGGGCGGTGCGCTCGGCCTTGAGCAGATCGGCGAGCAGGAACGCGAGATCGATCGATTGCTCGGCGTTGAGGCGGGGATCGCACACCGTGTGATAACGGTCCTTGAAGTCGGCATCGGTGATCATGCGCGCGCCGCCGGTGCATTCGGCGACGTTCTGCCCGGTCATCTCGAGATGCACGCCGCCGCCGTGGGTACCCTCGGCGCGATGAACCGCGAAGAAGGTCTTCACCTCCGACAGAATGCGGTCGAACGGGCGCGTCTTGTAGCCGGTCTCCGAGGTGATGGTGTTGCCGTGCATGGGATCGCACGACCACAGCACGGTCTTGCCCTCGCGCTTGACCGCGCGGATCATGAGCGGAAGGAGATCGCCGGCCTTGTCGGCGCCCAGCCGCACGATCAGCGTCAGCCGGCCCGGCTCGTTCTCCGGATTGAGAATGTCGATCAGCCGCAGCAGCTCGTCGACCTTGCTCGACGGCCCGCATTTGAGGCCGAGCGGATTGATGATGCCGCGGCAGAACTCCACGTGGGCGTGATCGGGCTGGCGGGTGCGATCGCCGATCCACAGCATGTGCGCGGAGGTGCAGCAGAAGGTGCCGGGACGGGTCGAATCCTCGCGCGTCATCGCCTGCTCGTAGCCGAGCAGCAGCGCCTCGTGGCTGGTGTAGAATTCCGTGCTTTTGAGCTCGGGGTGGCTTTCAAGATCGAGCCCGCAAGCCTGCATGAAGCCGAGCGCCTCGGAGATGCGGTCGGCCAGCTCCTCGTAGTGGTGCGACTGCGGGGAATCCTTGACGAAGCCGAGCGTCCATTGCCGCACATTGGCGAGGTTGGCGTAGCCGCCGTGGGTGAAGGCGCGCAGCAGGTTCAAGGTGGCGGCGGAATGGCGATAGGCCTCGATCTGCCGCGCCGGCTCGGGCCGGCGGGCTTCGGCGGTGAACTCGACGCCGTTGATCACGTCGCCGCGGTAGCTCGGCAGCTCCTTGCCGTCGCGCTTCTCCGTCGGCGAGGTGCGCGGCTTGGCGAACTGGCCGGCGATGCGGCCGACCTTCACCACCGGCAGGGCGGCGGCATAGGTGAGCACCACCGCCATCTGCAGGAACACGCGCAGGAAGTCGCGGATGTTGTTGGCGCTGACATTGTTGGCGCTGGCCTCGGAAAAGCTCTCGGCGCAGTCGCCGCCCTGGAGCAGGAAACCCTCGCCCAGGGCGACGCGGCCGAGCGCCTTCTTGAGGTTGCGGGCTTCGCCGGCAAAGATCAGCGGCGGGAAACTCGCGATCTGTCCCTCGACCGCCTCCAGCGCCGCCCGGTCAGGATAGTCCGGGACCTGCACGATCGGCTTCTTGCGCCAACTGTCGCGCGTCCAACGCTCGGGCATGACCGCCCTCCCACTCTTCGCTAAACCACGGTGCGGGCGAGGTTTTCCAACCGGCTTATACACGAGCGCCGGCGCCGGAAGCCAGATCGAATTGCGTGCCGGCGCCCGCAGCGCGCGTGGGGGACGAGGCCTGCGGGCTCGAGCCCAAGGCCGCCTCGCGGAGGACGGCAAAGCCGTTCGCGAGCCCGCGGCGCGCCGGCACCGAGGGGGCGACGGAACGAAACCGCCCCGATAGCCGTTGATGCGGCTGGAGCGGGGACCCGGATGGAATGACAGGCACTGAACTGCTCGAGCTTCTTCCGGTGGCGGTCTACATGACCGACGCCGAGGGACGGATCACCTTTTACAATGACGCCGCCGCCGAGCTCTGGGGCCATCGTCCCGAGCTTGGAAGCCATCAATGGTGCGGGTCGGGGCGGCTGTACTGGCCCGACGGCCGGCCCCTCGCGCATGACCAGTGCCCGATGGCGATCGCGCTCAAGGAGGGGCGGCCGGTGCGCGGGGTCGAGGCCATCGCCGAACGCCCGGACGGTACGCGGGTGCACTTCGCTCCTTATCCGACCCCGCTGCGGGACGCCGCGGGACGGCTGGTCGGGGCGATCAATCTGCTGATGGACGTCACCGACCGCGCAGCATCCGCGATCGATACGGCGCGACTGGCCGCCATCGTCTCGTCCTCGGACGATGCGATCGTTAGCAAGACCCTGGACGGGATCATCACCTCCTGGAACCAAGGCGCGGCGCGAATTTTCGGCTACGAGCCGGGCGAGATCATCGGGCAGCCGATCACACGCATCATCCCGCCGGAGCTGCACGCAGAGGAAAAACAGATCATCGCCCGGCTGCAACGCGGGGAGCGCATCGACCACTACGAGACGGTGCGCGTGGCCAAGGATGGCCGGCGCATCGATATTTCACTTACCGTGTCACCCCTGCGCGACCCCTCCGGGCGAATTGTGGGCGCATCGAAGGTCGCCCGCGACGTCAGCGAGCGCAAGCAAGCCGAAAGGCTGCAGCGCATCCTGATCGACGAGCTCAATCACCGGGTCAAGAACACGCTCGCGACGGTGCAGGCGATCGCGAACCAATCGCTGGTGCACGCCAAGAGCCCGGCTGATTTTGCTGCAAGCTTCTCTGCCCGGGTGCGCGCGCTGGCCTCGGCGCACATGGTGCTGACCCGCAGCGAGATGCGCGGCGCGGAGATCATGGATCTCGTGCGCGAGCAGGTGCTGCTCGACGTGGCGGACGATCCGCGCATCTCGTGTTCGGGCCCACTGCTGATGCTCCAGCCGCAGGCGGCGCTGCACTTGGCGCTGGTTTTGCACGAGCTCGCCACCAACGCGCGCAAGCACGGCGCGTTGTCGGCGCCGAGCGGGCGCCTCTCCGTCACCTGGGAGGTGCGCCGCAATGGCGGGCAGAACCTGCTGCTGCATTGGAAGGAGAGCGCCGGCCCAGCGGTCAGGGCACCGGCGGAGCGCGGCTTCGGCAGCACGCTGATCGAGCAGACGCTGCGGGTGCACGGGGGCGAGACTTCGGTGCACTACGGCCCCGACGGCGTGATCTGCGAGATCAGGCTGCCGCTGCCCCAGGAGACTCGATCCCGCAGCGATATCGGTGGCGCTCCGCCCAGCCGCACGCGCGCCGCCTCGGTGCTCGGGACGCACGGCGATGAGCCCGATCTCGCCGGCAAGCGCATCCTCGTGATCGAGGACGAGCCGCTCGTGGCGATGGACCTGGAATCGAGCCTGCAGTCTGCCGGGTGCCAGGTCATCGGTCCGGCCGGGACAGTGGCCCAGGCCATGTCGCTGGTGGTCGCAGCGGACTATGACGCTGCGCTCGTGGACGTCAATCTCGCCGGTCACCCGGTCGACGAGATCGCCGCCGCGCTGGCGCAGAAGAATCGTCCATTCGCGTTCGTGACCGGCTATGGGCGCGAGGCGCTGCCGCGTGGGTTCCGCGACGCCGTCGTGCTCAACAAGCCATTCAGCCAGGAGCAGTTGCTCACCTCGCTCGAAGTGCTGCTCTATCAGGCCGCCGGCGTCGTGCGGTTGCGGCAGAAACGGCTCTAGCCTCCACGCCTTTGCGGTTGTCGGCGCCGCAACCGAGTTCCCTGGCGCACGCCGGGCTGACCCGCGCTCATTCCGCCGCCGCGCGCGCGTAGCTGAGCGCCTTCTCGCGCAGCGTCACCAATTCCTCGGCCGCGGTCGGATGCACCGCCATCACTGCGTCGATGTCGGCCTTGGTCGCCTTCATCTTCACCGCGATGGCGATGAGTTGGATCATCTCCGCCGCATCCGGGCCCACGATGTGGCAGCCGACCACGCGGTCGGTCTCTCCGTCCACGACCAGCTTGAAGAACGCGCGGGTGTCGCGGCCCGCAAGCGACATCTTCATCGGGCGGAACGAGGTCTTGTAGATGTCCACCTTGGCAAACCGCTCGCAGGCCTTCGCCTCGGTAAGGCCGACGGCCCCGACCTCGGGCTCGGAAAACACCGCGGTCGGCACGTCCGCGTGGTCGACGGCGATGCGCTTGCCGCCGAACACCGTGTCGGCGAAGGCGTGCCCCTCGCGGATCGCGACCGGCGTCAGATTGACTCGGTTGGTGACGTCCCCGATGGCGTAAATGTGCGGCACCGAGGTCTGCGACAGCGCATCGACCGCGATGCCGCGGTTTTCGCCCAAGCGCACGCCCGCCGCCTCGAGGCCCAGCCCGGCGACGTTCGGCCAGCGTCCGATCGCGAACATCACCTTGTCGACCTCGACGGCGCTGCCGTCGGACAGCAAGGCCGTGAACGTGTCCTGCGTGCGCTCCACGGCCTGCACGGTCCTGCCGCATCGAATGCGCACGCCCCGTCTCTCCATCTCGGCGTACAGATGCGCGCGCACGTCGTCGTCGAACCCGCGCAGGATGTTTTCGCCGCGGTAGATCAGCGTCACCTCGGACCCGAGGCCATTGAAGATGGCGGCAAACTCGACGGCGATATAGCCGCCGCCCTGGATCAGGATGCGCTCGGGCAACTCCTCGAGCTCGAGCGCCTCGTTCGAGGAGATGGCGTGCTCGATGCCGGGAATGGCCGGGCCGGGCCATGGCGCCGCGCCGGTGGCGATCAGGATGTAGCGCGGCCTGATCTTCTCGCCTGTGGCGACGAGTCGCACCGTGCGGGCGTCCTCCAGCACCGCCCGGCTCGCGACGATGCGGACGCCGGCGCGCTCGAGCGTGGTGGTGTAGGCAAGCTCGAGCCGCGCGATCTCGCGGTCCTTGTTGGCGATGAGCTTGGCCCAATCGAAGACCGGCTCCGCCAGGCTCCAGCCGTAGCCGGCCGCATCCTCGAAATCGTCGGCGTAACGCGAGGCGTAGACCAGCAGTTTCTTGGGAACGCAGCCGCGGATTACGCAGGTGCCGCCGACCCGGTACTCCTCCGCCACCACCACCCGGGCGCCGTAGCCGGCGGCGATGCGCGCGGCGCGCACGCCGCCCGAGCCTGCTCCGACAACGAGAAGATCGACGGCCTCAGCCATTTCGTGCCGAAGGTTCAGTGACCAATGATAACAGAACGCGTGGCCCTTCGTCGTTTCCGGCCGCGGCATCCGTTCGCGAGATGCGCCCGCACGCCGCCCGACCAGCGATTAACTGTCTCCTCGGCCGGCGACTAGATATCGTGCCCGCGTTTCTTCATTTCGGAGCGCATCTTGCTGATGATCTCCTGCGAAAGCCGCTCGGCCCAGGTCTGCGCGTTCCTCATGCTCTGGTCGAGGATATTGGGCTCCTCGACCAACAGCTTGCGGCCGAGCGGCGACTTGTAGAAGGCGAGCGCGTCCTTGAGCTCGTGCTCGCTGAACCGCGTGGCGTACAGCTTGGCCACGTCATTGAGGATCTCCGCGCTGCGCGCCGCATATTCGGCACGCAATTTGAGCGCGACCTCATTGAGGTCCTTGCCCAGCGTTGGATTGGCTTGCAGGAAAACGCTCTTGGCCTGCTCGATCACGCCCGGCACCACCGGTTCGTAGAGTGCCACGGCGCCCTTGGTGGTGATCAATTCCTTGGCGACCGCGACCGCCGCCGGCGACGGTTGCTGGGCATCGGCGGCTCCGACGCAGACGGCAAGCGCGAGGCCAAGCGCAAGCGTGATGGGCATCCCGGCGGCTGGCTTGGTAAGCATTGACGACCCTCCTTTTGGGGCGATGACGTCGGTTTGAGACGATGGCGAGTGTCGCGGCAACGGGGAAGATCACCGCCGCTCCACGACGCGCACGCCGCTTGCGCCGGCAAGCACGGCGACATCCGCGAGCCCGATGAACAAGCCGTGCTCGACCACGCCCGCTATCCGGTCGAGACGGTCCGCGAGCGCATTCGGATCGGCGATCCGCTCGAGCGCGGCGTCCAGAATCCAGTGCCCGCCATCCGTGACGAAAGCGTGGCCGTCCTTGGCCCGGCGCAGCAGCGCCGGCCCCGGGCAGCCCGCGGCGGCGGTCGCCGTCTCGACCTTTCGCCGCGTCGCCGCAAGCCCGAACGGCACCACCTCGACCGGCAGGGGAAAGCGGCCAAGCGCGGATACCCATTTCGATTCGTCGGCGATCACGATCAGCCGGGCGGAGGCGGACGCAACGATTTTTTCCCGCAGCAGGGCGCCGCCGCCGCCCTTGATCAAGCTCAGGTCGGTGGCGATCTCGTCAGCGCCGTCGACGGTGAGATCGAGCTCCGGCGTCTCGTCGAGACTGGTCAGCGGCACGCCCAGGCGCTCGGCGTCGGCGCGCGTTCCCTCCGATGTGGGGACCGCGATCACGTCGAAGCCGGCGCGGACGCGCTCGGCCAACAGCTCGACGAAGTGCTTGGCGGTCGTGCCGCTGCCGAGACCGAGCCGCATGCCGGGACGCACGAATTCGAGCGCGCGGGCAGCAGCAGCACGTTTTTGAGCGTCGACATCCATCACGATCGGGACGTTGGCTCGTAGATCCGAGCAGGGTCGCGCCTATCTAGCGCCGTTCGACGCGCGAGCATATCCCCCCGGCTCGGGATGACGGGGAAACGGGGATCGGCGCAGCTATCTTGCCATCGCCTGCTCAGCCCGTTAGCGATCACGGAATGATGGCTGTTCCCACCGTCATCTTCGACCTCGACGGCACGCTGGTCGACACCGCGCCTGATCTGGTGGCCACTCTCAATATCATCTTTGCGCGCAGCGGGCTGCCGCCGGTGGCTTATGATGCGGCCCGCAACATGGTCGGCGGCGGCGCCCGCGCGATGATCGCGCGCGGGCTGGCGGCCGAGAATCGCAAGCTCGAGCCTGCCGAAGTCGACCGGCTGGTCGCCGATTTCATCGCTTATTACGAGCTGCATATCGCGGACGAGTCGCGGCCGTTCCCCGGCCTCGAGACCGCGCTCGACGCGCTGGCCGCGGAAGGCTTTCGCTTTGCGGTATGCACCAACAAGCTCGAGCGGCTGTCGGTTCGGCTGCTCGATGCCTTCGGCCTGTCGCAACGCTTCGCCGCGATTTGCGGCGCGGATACGTTCGGGTTGCGCAAGCCCGATCCGGAATTGCTGCGACTGACGCTCGCGCGCTCCGGAGGGAGCCCGGACCGCGCAGTCATGGTGGGGGATTCCATGAACGACATCGCGAGCGCGCGCGCCGCGGGTATTCCCGTGGTGGCGGTCGACTACGGCTATACCGAAACGCCGGTCGGCGAGCTCGGCTCCGACCGGGTGATCAGCGCACTCGACGAGCTGCCGAACGCGGTGCTCGATCTCCTGCTCGCCCGCAAGCCGGCCCGGGCCGCGCAGGAATAGTCGCCATTTTACCCTGCCGGCGCCACACTTAAGGGCAGTTTTGGGCGCTAACCATAGGCTGCGGGGACAGCGGCTCCCGGATTGCACCGGGGTGTCCGCGCCTCTATGGTGCGCGTTCTGGGGATACGGCGGCCTCGTGCCGTCCAAGGGGTGGGATCTCGTCATGCGCCGAGTTATTGCTGCCGTGATGGCATGTGGCTTCAGCCTCGCCGCATGTTCCACCGCGATGCCGAGTCTGGAATTCCTCAAGCCCACGCCGCAAGCCGAGTCATTGCGGATCGAGTCACAGCCGGCGGGAGCGGAGGCGAAGGCCTCCTCCGGCCAAAGCTGCCAGACCCCATGCGAGCTCAGCGTTGCAGGCGGGCACGAGCTTTCGATCACCGTCGCGCTTAACGGATATCAGCCGCAAACGGTGGCGGTGCGTCCGGAAGCGCCTGCGCCGGGAGCCCTTGGCATCTCCGGCTCGCCGCGGCTGGCGCCCAATCCCGTTCATGTGGAGCTTCAGCTCGCCCCTGCACCGGTGAAGAAGAAACCGGCGGCCAAGAAGAAGAAACCGGCCGTGGCGTCCCGTCCCGCCGCCCTGGCGCCGGTGGCTTCCGCCGCGCCGACCCCGGCACCAGCGCTCTCGCCCGAGCCGCCGACCGAGCCGGCGGCATCGGCAACCAACTATCCCTGGCCGTCGCGCTAGTCCCGGCTGCCAAGTCCGATCGGCGCCCGGGCGGGGCTGCGGCGCCCTGGACGCTCTGGTCCACATCCGTCAGAATGCCCATATATTTCTGAGCAACCGCTCGCTCGGGAGGGAGAGCGGTCCCGGTGGGCGCGTCGCCGCGCAGCGCAACGCAGAGGTGTGACGCGCCGCCGCGACGGCTGTTCGAGCCGCTTTCCAGGACCCCGATGTGATGACCAGCGACGGGCAAATTCTCGCATTCGAACGCCAAGCCGATCGGGCTCCGGCCCTGGTCGATCCGTTCGGGCGGGCGATCAGCTATCTGCGCGTTTCGGTGACCGACCGCTGCGACTTCCGTTGCGTCTACTGCATGTCGGAGAACATGGCCTTTCTGCCAAAGGCCGACCTGCTCTCGCTCGAGGAGCTCGATCGGTTGTGCAGTGCCTTCATCACTCGTGGCGTGCGCAAGCTGCGGCTCACCGGCGGAGAGCCACTGGTCCGGCGCGGGATCATGACGCTGGTTGCTTCGCTCGCGCGCCATCGCGCCTCGGGCGCGCTCGATGAGCTCACGCTCACCACCAACGGCTCCCAGCTATCGAAATACGCTCGCGAGCTCGCCGGCCACGGAATCCGGCGCATCAACGTCTCCCTCGATACCCTCGATCCGGACAAGTTCCGCGCCATCACGCGCTGGGGCGAGCTTGACAAAGTGATCGCCGGCATCGACGCCGCACAGGCAGCCGGCATGCGCGTCAAGATCAACGCGGTCGCACTCAAGGGCGTCAACGAGAATGAGCTCGCCGATCTCGTGCGCTGGACGCATGGCCGTGACATGGATCTCACCATCATCGAGGTGATGCCGCTGGGCGATATCGAGCCGAGCCGGCTCGACCAATACCTGCCGCTCTCGATGGTGCGCGCGCGGATTGCGGAACGCTACACCCTCGAAGATCTCGATTACCGCACCGGCGGGCCCGCGCGTTATGTGCGCTTCGCCGAGACCGGCGGACGGCTCGGCTTCATTACGCCGCTGACCCATAACTTCTGCGAGTCCTGCAATCGCGTGCGCCTCACC
>DATBKV010000021.1:0-45150 GCA_036555745.1 Xanthobacteraceae bacterium
CATGACTTGCCTCCGTTGGCGGCGCGATGGATCGCGCGCCGGATGCGCGGATAGGTGCCGCAGCGGCACAGGTTGCCGGCCATCGCGTCATCGATATCGGCGTCGGTGGGATGCGGGACCTTGGCGAGCAGCGCGGCCGCGGACATGATCTGACCGCTCTGGCAGTAGCCGCACTGCGCGACCTGCTCGGCGAGCCACGCCTGCTGCACGGGATGCGGGTGGCCGGGCTTCGCGAGCCCCTCGAGCGTGGTCACGCGCTTGCCGGCCGCGCGCGCGATCGGGGTCACGCAGGCGCGCACCGGCTCGCCGTCGAGGTGCACGGTGCAGGCGCCGCATTGCGCGAGGCCGCAGCCGTATTTGGCGCCGTTAAGCTCGAGATCGTTGCGCAGCACGTAGAGCAGCGGGGTCTCCGGCTGGGCCGCCACCGAGCGGTTCAGCCCGTTGACCTTGAGACTGATGGCCATGATCCGGCGCCTCCCGAATGGCGCGCTTGCCGCGCTTCGTAGTTTGGAGCAGTTTCATTTTGCGCCGAGGCCGAGGCCGCGTCGAGGCCCTTCTCGGGTTTCCCGCCAAGGGGGCGAGCGTTCTTCTGCGGTTCACTCCGCGGCAGTGTCGCCGCGCGCCCAGCCTTCGCGCGTGGCGGCGCGGAAGTCCGCAAAGTTTGCGGCCGCGACCGCCGCGCGCATGCCCGCCATCAACTCCTGGTAATAGCCGAGATTGATCGTCGTGAGCAGGATCGCCCCCAGCATCTCGTTGGCCTTCACGAGGTGATGCAAGTAGGCGCGGGAATAGTCGCGCGCCGCCGCGCAGGCGCTCGCTGCGTCGAGCGGACGCGGATCGGCGGCGTGCCGGGCATTCTTGAGATTGATCGGCCCGAAGCGGGTGAAGGCCACGCCGTGGCGCCCGTTGCGGGTCGGCAGCACGCAGTCGAACATGTCGATGCCGCGCGCCACCGCCTCCACGAGATCCTCTGGCGTCCCCACCCCCATGAGGTAGCGCGGACGATCGGTGGGAAGGGCGGGCGCCACCTCGGCGACCGTGCGCAGCATGACGTCCTGCGGCTCTCCCACCGCTAGCCCGCCGATGGCATAGCCGTGAAAGCCCATGGCGACCAGCGCGCTCGCGCTCGCGATGCGCAATTGCAGGTCATCGCCGCCCTGCACGATGCCGAACAGGGCGCGTGCCGGCGGCGCGGCTTCGAAAGCGCGTTTGCTGCGCTCGGCCCATGCCAGCGACAGCCGCATGGCGCGTTCGAGCTCGCGGCGCGGTGCAGGCAGCTGCAGGCATTCGTCGAGCTGCATCGCGACGTCGGAGCCGAGCAGGTCCTGAATCTCGATTGCCCGCTCCGGCGACAGCTCCACGACGCTGCCGTCAAGGTGGGAGCGGAAGGTCACGCCCTTCTCTTCCACCCGGCGCAGCTGCGAGAGCGACATGACCTGGAAGCCACCGGAATCCGTGAGGATCGCTTGCGGCCAATTCATGAACCGGTGCAAGCCGCCCAGCTCCGCGATCCGCTCGGCGCCGGGTCGCAGCATGAGGTGATAGGTATTGGCGAGCACGATGTCGGCGCCGCTCGCGCGCACTGCCTCGGGCGAAAGCCCCTTCACCGTCGCCTGCGTTCCCACCGGCATGAAGGCGGGGGTTGCGACCGGCCCGTGCGCGGTCGCGATCTCGCCGCGGCGGGCGGCGCCGTCGGCGGCGAGCAATCGAAACGAGAACGGAGCCGCTAGCCCTCCTCGTCTGCTCGGCATATCGGCGGCTTGGGAAATGGCGGACAGTCTCCGGCTGCGAGCGAACGCGGGCATCGTGGATAAGGGCTGCCCGATCGGCCCGGCTTCTGGCGCAAACGCGGCCAAGGTGCAACCGTCCGCGCCGGCGCGGAAGACGCCGCGCCCACCGACCCAAGCCGGCAGGCGCTGCGGCTCAAGGCAGCCGCATCAGCGGCTCCCCCATTCGAATCGTCGCGCCTTCGCGGACGTTGTCGCACAGCGAAAATCGGTCCGGCGCAAACAGCAGGATGGTCGAGCCATGCTCGAACCAACCCATCTCCTCCCCTTTTGCGAGCCGTGCGTCGCAGGCAATGACGGTTCGCACGCGACGGCGCAGATCGGGCGGCAGCACCAGGAAGCGCAGGCGAATGCCCGCAACCAGCACGGCCGCGACCGGCACCAAGGCCACGACATGGCCGCTCGCCAAGAGCCGGGTTCTCAACACCGCCCGCTCGTTCTTGCAGAACAGATTTTCGATGCGCTTGAGCGCAATCGGATTGACGTTCCAGGTGTCGCCCGAGACGTAGGCGACTTCCTCGACGCGGCAATCGTGCGGAGCGTGGAAGCGGTGATACATCCCCGCCGTCAGCCGTAGCGTAACGTAACGCCCGTCCCGGAGCATGTTCACCAGAACGGGATCGCCAAGCAGGTCCTGCAAGTCGTAGGGAAATCCCTTGATCTGGAACAGCGCGGTGCCGGCAATAGCGCCGCACGCGCCGACGATGGCGTCACAGGGGCTCACCACGATCGAGGGGTCGGGATCGAGCGGGCGCGCCCCGTCCCTAAGCTCCCTGGTGAAGCAGTCGTGCAGGCTGCGAAACCGCCGCTGCCTTGCCTCGCTGAGATCGACATCGCAGAACAGGCGCCAGACCCCCATCGACAGCTCGCGCACCAGCGGCTGCTCGATTCGGCTGAACCAGCCCATGAACCGGGTCGCCAGCCGGCGGGGGATGCGGTTGGTCAAGAGGAAGTTGAGATCCTCCTGCGCCAGCGCTTTGAGGATCGCGGAACGCGCCGTCATGCAGCGGTAAACTCCATGGAATAAACCGCGAATCGATGGAATTCGGCACGACTATCCTTGCGCTCTACGCGGCCGGTGCCGGCGCGCTGGTGGCCTCGCTCGTCAAACTGACGCCCCGGCTGCGGCTCTCCCGGGCCAAGCACCCCTCTTTGGCCGGGCACGGGCGGATCGCCCGGCGGATCGCCGCACTCCTGCCATTTTACGAGTACGACGAAGCACGGTTCTTCTCCTGCGATGACGCCCCGGAGGAGGTCGTCACTCGGCGGCGCGCGGCCTTCATGCGGCTCTCCGAGCTCTACCGGGCACGGTTCGCCGAGACCGCTCGGCGCAGCGCGGAGGTCGCGGGCGGCATTTCCGATCTGCAGTTCACCGATGCCTATCGCGTGCCATTCCAGTTCTCGCGCTTCGTGCGGCGACATCTCAAGGCCGGCGCCTTCGTGCGATCGTCCACGGGGGTGACGCTGATCGATCTCGACGGCAATCGCTTCTACGACCTCACCGGCTCCTACGGCGTCAATGTCTTCGGCTACGACTTTTACAAGGGCTGCATCGAGCAGGGGGTTCGGCGCGCGCGCGAGCTCGGTCCGGTGCTGGGCGCCTATCACCCCGCGATCGCTTATAACGTGCAGCGGCTCAAGGAAATCTCCGGCCTCGATGAGGTGTCGTTCCACATGTCCGGCACCGAGGCGGTGATGCAGGCGGTGCGGCTTGCGCGCTATCACACGCGCCGATCGCACCTGGTGCGGTTCTGCGGCGCCTACCATGGCTGGTGGGGTGATGTCGCGCCGGGGGTGGGCAATCCGGTGCCTGCGCACGAGACCTACACCTTGCAGGAGATGTCGGAGGCGACGCTGCGCGTCCTGCGCAGCCGCAATGACATTGCCTGCGTGCTGGTCAATCCCTTGCAGGCATTGCATCCGAATGCCGCGCCACCGGCGGACTCCGCGCTGGTCGACGGCGCACGCGCGGCGCATTTTGAGCGCAAGGCCTATGGCGATTGGCTCAAGCGACTGCGGGCGGTGTGCGAAGAGCGTCATATCGTCCTGATCTTCGACGAGGTGTTCGTCGGCTTCCGTCTCGCGCTCGGCGGGGCACAGGAATATTTCGGCGTCAAGGCCGACCTCGTTACCTACGGCAAGACGCTGGCCGGCGGCTTGCCGATCGGCGTCGTGTGCGGCCGCAGCGACTTGATGAAGCGCTTCCGCGACGACCGGCCGGCCGACGTGTGCTTCGCCCGCGGCACCTTCAACGCGCATCCGTACGTGATGGCGGCCATGCACGAGTTCCTACGGCACCTCGATACGCCACAGGTCCGCGCGCTCTACGGCAATCTCGACGCGGAGTGGAACGAACGGGCACAGCGGCTCAACCAGCGCCTGCGCGAGTCGCGGCTGCCGCTGCAGGTCGCGAACCTCTCGTCGATCTGGACCGTCTGCTACACGCAGCCGTCGCGCTATCACTGGATGCTGCAATATTACCTGCGCGCGCACGGCTTGGCGCTCAGCTGGATCGGAACCGGCCGCCTGATCTTCAGCCTCAATTACACCGACGCCGATTTCGAAGCGGTGGCCGATCGCTTCGTGACCGCCGCCGAGGCGATGCGGCAGGACGGCTGGTGGTGGTGCGCTCCGGCCACGACCAACACGGCCATCAGGCGAAGAATCCTGCGGGAAATCATTGCGCAATATTTTTCCCGCAGGGGTCAGCGCCAAACCGCAACAAGCCGAATCATCGAAAGCGCCGTCCCGTCGGACCCTGCGGCAACTCCCCGCGCCGGTGCATTGCAGCTTGCCGAAGACCAGCGCGAGAAATGTCATCAGTGCTGATCTTGCCGATCGATTCGCTGCCGACGCGAACACTGCTGACGGTAAGGCGAAATTTCAAAGGCCGCGCGGGCGACCCGCGAATTGCCGATGACGAGGCCGCCGCATGAGACGGCCTCGTCTCGTTTTGCTTACCAGCAGCGGCGGCACCAGCACCGGTACGGGCCGCAAACCCGGGTGAATCCCGGGCGGCAATACGGTCCCCAACCACGGCAGGCGGCGCGCTCGATCGGAGTAAAGTTCTGCGCGGCGCTGCTGATATCGCCGGCACCGCGCGAGGTCTGAGCGGAGGCAGTCAAGGTCGCCGATCCCGCAATCAGCAGAGCGATCGCGAGGGTCCGTGTTACTTTGCGCATCGGTTCCTCTCCATGGAATCGGGATGTCGGACTCAGCGCCTCGATTAGATACATTTTTCGCAACAATCCAATAGGGGGCGTTTTCCTTGGCTAGGATACTCAGGATCGCAGCAGCGCCAAACCCCGCCGACCGCTGGAGCCGGTGGTAGTCACCGCTCAGCAGCGGCTAGTCATGAAAATTGCGCAACGCTCGCCCGCCGCCCCTCGCCCAGCGCCCGCGCAACGAGGCCAGTCTGGCAGCGACGCCGACACGGACTCCGGCGGGCTCCTCCTCGGCTACCGAATCAGTGTCGAGCAACTCTCCGCGCAGCAGATGCAGCGGGGCTTTGTGATAGAGCTTGATGTCGTGGAAGGGATCGGTGAGGATTTTCGTCGCCCAGACCAGTCCGGTCTGTACATCCTTGATGAAGAACAGCTGCACCGTGCGGTACAGGAGCCCGCCCAATCCGACCACGAGCCAGATCAGCGCGACGTGACGGACGAACTCGGCGGCGGTGGCGTGCGGGACAAAGATGCCGAACAGAGTGGGATCGAAGTACAGCGGCAACGGGGACAGCGCCCAGATCGTCATCAGCACGACCTTGCGCTCAAGATTGTATCCGACCTTGATCTCCTCCTTGTACTCGTGCGTGGCTTGGTTGATCTCGTCGTAATCCTTGGGCTCGAAGAAGAAGTGGCCGATCTGGCGGCTGGTCATCGCCACCAGCCAGCCGATCAGAGCCGCCGCCACCGGATCGCTGAACATCAGCGCGTATGCGCACAGGAAGCTCAGTGCGCTGACCAGGTGCAGCGTCTGATTGATTCGGCTGTGATGGTAGTAACGATGATCGTCCCAGCGCTGGATGCGGAGAGCCTGAAGAAAAGCGTCCATTGATTCTCCCCTTCTCTGTTACATTTTTTAAACGTCACATATGACAGCCGCACGAAAGCGCCGCCGAGCATTATGTCGAGCTGGTGCAAGACTCGCACAGCCGCCGGCATCGAGCGCCGCCGATGGCATGCTTGGATGCGCGCGGCAGTTTGACGTCGGCCCCGCATCACACGGGATGCACGGCGATCAGGACCGCGACTCAAACGCCGAGCGCCTGCAGGCGGTTCGTCTGTTTCGCCTCGGGCGCGGTCTTGGCGAATCGCACGAGCGAGAAATGCCCGAGCGGTGGCATGGCGCGACGCTCGACCAGCCGCAGGCCGTGCGGACGCTCGGCCCAGCGCGCGAATCGCGCCCACGGGAATTCCGAGCGCCAACCGAGCCGGTGTGCCATCGGCGTGAACCAATGCTCGAAGGCGCGGCGCAAGCCGGTCTCGGCACCGACCCGGCTGACCAGGATGATCTCGCCGCCCCGCTTGAGCACGCGTGCGAACTCGTCGAGCGTCGCCTCGGGATGCGGCACCGTGGTGATCACGTATTGCGCCACCACGACGTCGAACGAGCAGTCCGGAAAGGCCAGGTGCTCGGCATCCATCACCGAGAGCCCCTCGACGTTGCGCAGGCCGAGCTCCGCGACGCGCGCCTGCGCGCGGCGCAACATCGGCTCGGAAAGATCGACGCCGACGAGAAGGTTGTCCTCGGAATAGTCCGGCAACGAGATGCCGGTCCCAACCCCGACCTCGAGGATGCGGCCGCCGATGCGCTCGGCCGCCGCGATCGCGGCGTGCCGGCCGCGCTCGAACACCGCGCCGAATACGAGGTCATAGACCGGCGCCCAGCGCGCGTAAGCCTGCGCGATCGCATCCTTGTCGAGTTCGGTCCTCATTCCCCCCGCCTGTGGTTTCGCCATGCGCGGCTCGCGAGCCCTCGACGGTCGCAATCTGGGCGCGGCCGAGAGGCCGCTCTTACGCGATCGCTCACCCGAGCATTGCGCGGATGCGACTCGGTCCGCAGATGACAATTGCGGACTTCGTGTCTCAGTTTTATGACGGCCTCGCGTCGCGTGCATGCGTCAGGCCTGCAGCAACGTCAAAAGCCCCTGCAATAATTGCACCGGTCGCGGCGGGCAGCCGCGGATATGCAGATCGACCGGCACCACCGCCGACACGCCGCCGAAGACCGCGTAGCTGCCGGAAAACGGCCCGCCGTCGAGCGCACAGTCGCCGACCGCGACAACCCATTTGGGGTCGGGCGTCGCATTGTAGGTGCGCTCGAGCGCCTCGCGCATGTTTCTGGTCACCGGGCCCGTCACCAGCAGCACGTCGGCGTGCCGCGGCGAGGCGACGAAACGCAGCCCAAAACGCTCGAGATCATAGAACGCATTGTTGAGAGCGTGGATCTCGAGCTCACAGCCGTTGCAGGAGCCGGCGTCGACCTCGCGGATCGAGAGGCTGCGGCCAAGCCGCCGGCGCGCAACGCGCTCGACGCGCACACCGAGCTCTGCCACGGCCGCCTCGTCCGGCGATGGCGCCGCTTCGGTGAGCGCGCGTCTCACCAAGCTCTCGACCAGAATTCTGCGCATGCTGCAGTCCTTATCGCGTGGCCCCGCCGGGCGCCGTCCGCGAGCGCGCCCGGCTGCGCCGCAGAGCGGGCATCCTGCCGTTAGAGGTCATGTCCCGAGTACGAGCAGTTGAACGATTTGTTGCACAGGGGAAAGTCTGCGACGATGTTGCCGTCGATCACCGCTTCCAGCAGCGGCCATTGGAACCAGGACGCGTCGCGCAGGTGACAGCGCGCGACGCGATCGCCTTCTAGCCGCACCCACGCCAGCACGTCCCCGCGAAACGCCTCGACCAGTCCGAGTCCCTCGCGCACGGTGCCAACGGCCTTGACTTCAGCGCGAATTGCCCCACCGGGCAGCGTCTGCAGAATCTGATCAATCAGTCCGAGACTTTGCTCGACCTCGCGGATGCGCACCCAGACCCGGGCATTGACGTCGCCGGCCTCGAATACCGGAACTTCGAATGCGAGTCCGTCATAGGGCGGATAGCCCGGCAGCTTGCGCGCGTCGAACGCGCGCCCGCTGCCCCGCCCGACATAGCCGCCGGCGCCGAACCGCCGCGCCAACTCTGCGGTCAGGATTCCGGTAGTGGCGGTGCGGTCCTGCAGCGAGGCCGTGTTGTCGTAGAGCTCAACCAGCTCGGGGAATGATCGTCGCAGCTCGGTCACCAGCGCCGACAGTTGCGCGCGGCAGCCGGCGCCGGGATCACGCGCGACGCCGCCCGGCGCCACGACGTCCATCATCAGCCGATGCCCGAAGCAGGAATCGGCGGCGCGCACGACCCGCTCCCGCAGAACGGCGCAGCGCGCGTGCATGAGTGCGAACGACGCGTCGTTGCAGACGGCACCGATGTCCCCGAAATGATTGGCGAGGCGCTCGAGCTCGGCCATCAGTGCGCGCAGATGGACTGCGCGCGCCGGTACCTCCACCCCCGCCGCCGCCTCGACCGCGTGCGCGAAGGCGAGCGCATAGGCGACGGTGCTGTCGCCGGAAGCGCGGCTCGCCAGACGCGCGGCCTGGCCGAGGGCAGCGCCGGCCATGAGCGCCTCGATCCCCTTGTGCACATAGCCGAGCCGCTCTTCCAGGCGCACCACGGTCTCGCCGTTGGCGGTGAAGCGGAAGTGCCCGGGCTCGATGATGCCGGCGTGCACCGGCCCGACGGGAATTTGGTGCAGGCTCTCGCCTTCGCACGGCAGAAAGGCATAGGGCGCGGGCGTCGGCTCCGCCGGCCGCCGGCGGCCGAGCGGATACTGCAGCTCCCAGCAGCCGAGATCGAGCCAGGGCCGTGCATCGGGCAAGCCCATCGGCTCGATGCCGTAGAGGTCGCGTAGCGCGCGTTCCAGTCGAATCGCGGGCGCATGCCGCGCCCCGACCGACGGATACTGCATGTCCGGACATGCAAGCGTAATGACCGCAATCTCGCGCGCGGTTTCGTCGAGCACCGCCATATGCACCGCCGGCGGCGCGTCACCCCAAAGCCCCAGCAGCGTGCAACGGCCGGCCGCCAACTCGCCGCACGTGAAGCGCCAGGCGTCCTCGCTCACCACCACGCGCGGCCACGGACGATGGCGCTCGATCCTCTCGCCTCCGATCAGCTCGAGCATGCTCGCCATCGCCTATCCCAATAGCCTGGCGACGTTCTGAAACCAGGCGACGAGCGCCGGCGGCATGTAGACGCCGGCGAGCAAGACCAGCCCCAGATGCGCGAACATCGGCACGTAGGATGCCTTCGCCTCGGCGGTGGGACCGCGCGGCTCGCCGAACGCGATGGTGTTCAGGCGCAGGAACAGCGCCGCGACCCCGATCAAGATGCCGAACACCAGCACGATCGCGAGCCAGGGGGCGCGCGCGAAAGTCGACGTCACCACCAGGAACTCGCTCATGAAGATGCCGAGCGGCGGCAAACCGGCGATGGCGACGACGCCGAGCACCAGTCCCCAGCCGAGCACCGGGTTGCTCTCGGTGAGTCCGCCCATGTCGGCAATGCGCTGCGTGCCCTTGACCTGCGCGACATGGCCGACCGCGAAGAAAATCGCCGACTTGGTGAGCGAATGCATGGTCATGTGCAACAGGCCGGCGAAATTGGCGAGTGGGCCGCCCATGCCGAACGCAAAAGTGATGATGCCCATGTGCTCGATCGACGAATAGGCGAACATGCGTTTGATGTCGCGCCGCCGGTAGAGCATGAAGGCCGCGAATACGAGCGAGACAAGCCCCATCGTCACCATCAGCGGGCCGGGCGCCAGCGCCGCGGGGTTGAGCGCGAGCAGCATCTTGAAGCGCAGCAAGGCGTAGAGCGCGACGTTGAGCAGCAGCCCCGAAAGCACCGCGGATATCGGGGTGGGACCCTCGGCATGAGCATCAGGCAGCCAGGCGTGCAGCGGAGCGAGCCCCACCTTGGTGCCGTAGCCGAGCAGCAGGAACACGAAGGCGACGTTGAGCAGCGCCGGATCGAAGGCGGGCGCCCCAGTGACCAGCACGCTCCAGATCATGGCATCGAGCCCCTCCCCGATCACCGGGCGCGCCGCCATGTAGACCAGGATGGTGCCGAACAGCGCGAGCGCGATGCCGACGCTGCCGAGGATGAAATACTTCCATGCCGCCTCCAGCGCCTCGTGGGTGCGGTAGATGCCGACCATCAGCACGGTGGTGAGGGTGGCGAGCTCGATCGCCACCCACATCACGCCGATATTGTTGGCGACGAGCGCGAGGTTCATCGCGAACATCAGCACCTGGTACATGGCGTGGTAGAAGCGCAGGAAGCGCGGGCTGAGGCGTCCGCTCTCGAGCTCGTGGCCGATATAGCTGGCGCTGAAGACGCTGGTCGTGAAACCCACGAAGGCGGTCAGCACGATGAACACGTTGTTGAGGTCGTCCACGATCAGATACGGACTGGGCGGTGGGCGACTGAAGAACAGCGAGATTGCAGCGAGCAGCGTTAGGAACGCGGCCAGCACGTTGAGCGTCGCGGTCAGGCGGTAACCCGGCAGCACCGCCAGCAGCGCCGCCGCCAGCAGCGGAATGCCGAGCACCGCGCCGATTGGCTGGAAGGCTTCCGTCATCCGCGCTCTCCCCGAAAACGGTCGAGCGCCTGCACGTCGACGGTGTCGAAGCGCTCGCGGATGCGGAACAGGAAGATGCCGATCACGATGAAGGCGATGAGGATCGAAAACGCGACGCTGATCTCGACCACCAGTGGCATGCCCCTGGCGCCGGTGGCGGCGAGCACGAGGCCGTTCTCGAGCGACATGAAGCCCACGACCTGGCTGACCGCATTGCGCCGCGTCACCATCATCAGCAGCCCGAGCAGCACCACCGAGAGCGCGAAAGCGAGATCCTCGCGCGCGAGCGGTTCCGCCTCCGCGGTCACCCGCAGCATGACCACCATCGAAAGCGCCACCAGACAGATTCCCAGCAACATGGCCGGGCCGACGCCGACCACTTTCTCGATCTCGCGATGGATGCCGAGCTGCACGATGATGCGGTGAAGCGCGACCGGAATGACGATCGCCTTGAACACGAGCGCGATCGCTGCGGTGACGTAAAGGTGCGGCGCCTCCTGGATGTAGGCCTGCCACGCCACCGAGAGCGCCAGCACCAGCGCATGCAGCGCGAAGATGTTGAGCAGGGCATAGAGCCGGTCCTGATAGAGCTCGAGGAAGCTCACCAGCACCAGCGAGCCTGCGAGCAGATGGGCGACGTCGAAGGTCAGGCCGCGCATCACAGGCTCCGTGAGACGAACAGCAGGAGCGTCGCCAACAGGCCGAGCATCAACGCCGCGCCCAGGAATTCCGGCGCCCGGAAGACGCGCATCTTGGCGATCGAGCTCTCGAACAGCGCGAGCAAGAATCCGCCGACCGCGAGCTTGGCGAGATAGGCCGCTACCCCCAGCGCGAGCGCGCCCGGTGCCGCCTCCGCCGCGACCAGCCCCCACGGCACGAACAGGCATCCGATCAGCGACAGGTAGAGCAGGAGCTTCAACGACGCCGAGAGCTCGATCAGCGCCAGGTGACGCCCGGAATATTCCAGCACCATGGCCTCGTGCACCATGGTCAGCTCCAGATGCGTCGCCGGATTGTCGACGGGGATGCGGGCATTCTCGGCGATCGCCACCATGATCAAGGCGACGAGCGCGAGGCCAAGCGAAACTCGCAGCCCCACCTCGGATGAAACCAGGAACCCGGCCATGGTCGAGAGCTGAGTGGAGCCGGCGATCAGCGCGACCGTGAAGATGATCATGATCATCGCCGGCTCCGCCAGCGAGGCGATCATCACCTCGCGACTGGACCCGATGCCGCCGAAGCTCGTGCCGACGTCGAGTCCGGCCAGCGCCAGGAAGAAGCGGCCGCTGCCGAGCAAAGCGATGATGGCAATGAGGTCGGCCGACCAGGAAAACAACAGCCCGGTGCGGAAGGTCGGCACCAGCGAGGCCGCTACCCAGGTGGCCGCGAAAATCAGATAGGGAATGACGCGGAACAGCCAGGAGGCGTTGTCCGCCAGCACCACCTCCTTGCGCATGAGCCGCACAAGGTCGCGATAGGGCTGAACGAGTGGCGGGCCTCGACGTAACAGGAGGCGCGCCTTCACCTTGCGCACGAGACCGGTGAGCAGCGGCGCCAGCAGCAGCACCACCAGCATCTGCACGCCCTGGACGACGGGGTCGAGGATCACGGCCATATCGCGAGCACCAGCAGCAGCAGTACGAGCGCGGCGAAGACCAGGCTGAGGAACTGTCGGATGGTCAGGAACTGAAGTTGATTGAGCCGGTCGGCGGCAAAGCCGACGGCGCCGGCGACCGGGGCATAGAGCGTGTCCCAGACGAGATCGTGCAGCTCAACTGTGATCCGCGCCGGACGGCCGTCTCCCGGCGCCGGCATGTCGACGCGCTCGCGCGCGAGAAACACCAGCGTGCCGAACACGCGGCGAATCGGCTGCGCGAAGCTCGACGCGGTGTATTGCGTCGCCGGGCTGGCGTCGGGATAGCCACAGTCCCAGGGCGGAGCGCGGCGTAGCTTGTCGGAGGCTAGCCGGTGGATCGTCCAGGCCGCGAGCGCGCCCGACAGCAGCATGAAGATGAAGACCAGAAGGCCGTTATACGAGCTGCGGCCTTGCGCGATCGGCACGATCGAGAGCCAGGCGACGCCGCTTTGAACAGGCATGCGGCCGCCGACCATGGCCTCCACCACGGGCGCCAACGAGTCGATGAACAGACCGGGCAGGATGCCGGCGATCAGGCAAAGCGCCGCGAACAGGAACATGGCGGCGAGCGAGAACCGGTCGGTCTCGCGCGCGCCCGCGGCGGCTGGCGTGCGGGGGCGGCCAAGAAAGCTCACGCCAAACGCTTTGACGAAACAGGCAGCGGCGAGCGCGGCCGACAACGCTAGCAGCGCGCCGACCGCCGGCACCAGGAGCTTGAGCCCCCAGGACGGCAGCTGCGGGCTGAGCAGGATCGCCTGGAAGGTCAACCATTCCGAGACAAAGCCGTTGAGCGGCGGCAGCGCCGAAATCGCCGCGCAGCCCACGAGGAAAACGAAGGCCGTCTGCGGCATGCGATGGATGAGCCCCCCGAGATGCTCCATGTCGCGCTCCCCGGTGGCGGTGAGGACGGCTCCGGCACCGAAGAACAGCAGGCTCTTGAACACCGAATGGTTGAACACGTGCAGTAGCGCGGCGGTGAGCGCGAGCGCCGCCGCCCATGCCATGGCGTGGGCCTTGAAGGCGAGTGCAAGCCCGAGCCCGATGAAAATGATCCCGATGTTCTCCACCGTGTGATACGCCAACAGCCGCTTGAGATCGTGCTGCATCAGCGCGTACAGCACGCCCATCACCGCGGTCACGCCTCCGAGCGAAAGCACCAGCATGCTCCACCACCACGCCGGCGTGCCGAGCAGATCGAACACGATGCGCACGAAGCCGTAGATGGCGACCTTGGTCATGACCCCGCTCATCAACGCCGAGACCTGGCTCGGCGCGGCCGGATGGGCGAGCGGCAGCCAGACATGCAACGGGACCAGCCCGGCCTTGGACCCCGCGCCAATCAGCGCGAGCACGAGAATGGAAGCGGCCAGCGCCGCGGAATGGGACGCTGCGCGCATGTCCGCGAAGGCGTAGCTGCCGTCGGGCCCGGCCAGCAGCCCAAAGGTGAGCAGCAGCGCGAGCGTGCCGAAGCTCGCCATGATCAGATAGACGTATCCGGCGCGGATGTTGTCGCCGACGCGGTGATGCGCCATGACCAGCGCCCACGACGACAGCGACATGAATTCCCAGGACACCAGGAAGGTGAAGGCGTCGTCGGCGAGCACGACCAGCGTCATCCCGGCAAGAAAAGCCGGATAGAACGGCAGCACCCGGCACGGGGCATGCTCGTGGCGGCCGTATCCGAGCGCGAACAGGCTGGCGGCGGCCGAGCCAAGACCCACAACGGCAAGAAAAAATGCGGCGAGCGCATCGAGACGCAGATGCGCACCCAGCCAGGGAAGGCCGAGCGGCAAAGTGACGGCCGAGGGAGGCCCCGCGAAGCCGAGCAGCGCAGCGATCGCTAGCGCGAGCAGCGCGAGCGACACCGCCAGACAGATCCCGTAAACGACGGCGCCGCCGTAAGCGCGCCCCCCGATCACAACGGCAAGGCCCGCCGTCGCCAGCAGCGCGGCAACGCAGGCAAGCGCGGGCAGCACCATCAGGGAACACCTCCCCAGCCGACGGCGCCGGCAGCCCGATGCTGACCGCGCAAGGCCCTCACCGCTTCAACCGCACGCCACGGCCGCCGTCATGGCTGACGGCACCTTTGCCGATAAGCTCGATGCCGGCCGCCGCCAGCGCATCCACCAGCTTCATCAGAGAATCGACGTTGCCCCGGATGACGCCGTCGCTCGACTCCATACGCTGGATGGTCGGCAACGAAAGCCCGCAGCGTTGCGCGAGCTCGCGTTGATCGATGCCGAGCAACGCCCGCGCCGCCCGCATTTGGGCCCCCGTGATCATGTCTCAAATATCAGAATCTATTTCTGGCGTATGATAATAAGCATTTATCCCATTGAAAATGGGCTGGCAACCCTTGAGTTTTCAAGCCGAGCTACAAGCGCCGCTGCAGCAAGCAGGCATCACCGTAGGAATAGAACCGGTAGCCGGCGGCGATCGCATGCGCATAGGCCCGCCGCATCAGCTCGAGACCGGAAAACGCCGTCACCAGCATGAACAGCGTCGAGCGCGGCAGATGAAAGTTGGTCAGCATCATGTCGACGGCCCGAAACCGATAGCCCGGGGTGATGAACAGCGCGGTCTCCCCCTGAAACGGACGGACGACACCGTCCTGGTCGGTCGCGCTCTCGAGAAGTCGCAGCGACGTGGAGCCCACCGCGACGATGCGGCCGCCCGCCCGTCGTGCCGCGTTCAGCGCATCCGCGGTTGACGGGCTCAAGCTCGCCTCCTCGCCGTGCATGTGATGCTCGGCGGTGTCAGCAGCCTTGACCGGGAGAAAGGTGGCGGCGCCCACGTGCAGCGTCACCGTGTGCAGGGCGATGTCGCGCTCCGTCAGCCGGGAGAGCAGGGCCTCGGTGAAATGCAGGCCGGCCGTGGGCGCCGCCACCGAGCCCTCGACCTGCGCGAACACGGTCTGATAGTCGACGCGGTCGCGCTCGTCGGGGTCCCGCCGCGAGGCGATGTAGGGAGGCAGCGGCATGGCGCCGCGCTCTTCCACCGCCTGATCGAGCACGGGTCCGTGGAACGCAAATGCCAGCGTGACCTCGCCGCCCTCCCCTTTGTCCTCGACGCTGGCATCAAGCTGGCCAAGAAAACAGACCCTGCCTTCGTCCCCGAAGCGCACGACGTCTCCCGGCTCGAGCCGTTTTGCCGGCCTCACGAAGGCGCGCCAGCGGGCGCCGTCGAGGCGCTGATGCAAGGTCGCCTCGATCGCCGGCTCTGTCGCGCCACGCCCGAGGCGGCGGCCGCGCAGCCGCGCCGGGATCACACTCGTATCGTTGACAACCAGGGCATCGCCGGGACGCAACAGATCCGGGAGGTCGCGCACGCCGCGGTCCTCGAATTCCGGATGGGCGCCGGGACGCACCACCAGCAACCGCGCAGCGTCACGCGGCGCCACGGGGCGAAGCGCAATGCGATCGGGCGGGAGCTCGAAATCGAACAAGTCGGTGCGCATGCCCCCTCATACAGGCGCATGCGCTCGCGGTCACCGCCCGGTATCGCGCGGGACCATGGAACCGAAACGAGCGTTATGCTCGATCTATGAGGTCGGGGGGTACGCGTCGAGCCCGTAGGTCCATACCGGCGAGGCGTCACCGGTCTCGTCGACGCGAAGAACCTGAGTCTCCTCGCCGTTCTCCCCGAGCTTGTGCGCCGCGTCGATCGCAAACAGCAGCGCCTCGCGCTCGCTACCGTATGGCCCGAATTCCTTGCCGTTGAACGCGATGAACCAAGCATCCTCTTGACGCATCACCAGATACCGCGTGCGCGACGCGGCGACAACGAGCGCGGCCAGCCGCGCGCCGTCGTGAATGTCAGGTCGAGGCATTAATCTCCCCTATCTTGCCCAAGTCCACGGCAACGCGTTCGAGGCCGAGCGGTTCCCGCGCCGCGAGAAAACTTTCCTGTGAATTGAGACGTGGCGTGAATAAACAGCGCGTCAATTGCACGGATGCGCGGCTTCACAAGAACTCGATCATTCTCCGCGAGATGGCCGCGGTTGTGTCAAACCATGTTCACAGGTGCGCCGTATCACATGGGGCAACGGCGGCAAACAGGGAGAAGCCGATGGGCTCCGTGATGGTCAGGTGCCCTGAGACGGGACGCGAAATACCGACGGGCATCGTCACCGATCGCAAGAGGTTCGAGGCTACGCCGGTCTTCTTTGCGCGGGTGTACTGTCCGGTGTGCCGGATCGAGCACGAATGGTTCGCCAAGGAAGCCTGGGTGTGCGAGGGGAATTCCGAGCCGCTGCCGAGCAATGTGGCTTGATCCCGCATCCCGTCCGGGAGGCGGCGCGGGCATCGCCGGCAGGTCAGTTGACGAGATCGGGCCGGTTCGTCCGCCGACGGGCGGATCGCGCCCCGCCCGGCGCGCTGGACTAAGCGTCGGCTGCCATCGTGGCCGAAATGATGCGGTCGGGATCGACCACAGGCTCGCCGCGTTTGATGCGGTCGACATTGCCCATGCCCTCGGTCACCTGGCCCCAGACCGTGTATTTGCCGTTCAGGAATGGCGCGTCGTCGAAGCAGATGAAGAACTGGCTGTCCCCGGAATCGGGATTCTGCGCGCGCGCCATCGACACGGTGCCGCGCCGGTGCGGCTCGCTATTGAACTCGGCCTTCAGCTTCTTGCCGGAGCCGCCGGTGCCGGTGCCCTGCGGGCACCCGGTCTGCGCCATGAAGCCGTCGATGACGCGGTGAAAGGCGATGCCGTCGTAGAAGCCCTCGCGCACCAGCTCTTTGATGCGCGCCACGTGGCCGGGCGCGAGGTCGGGGCGCATGCGAATGACGACCTTGCCCTTGGTGGTCTCGAGCGTGAGCGTGTTAGCCGCATCGGTCATGAAGCGTTCTCCGCCTGTTTGAGCTGTCGATTGTCGATCAACCGTATGGTGAACGGCCGTCCCGCGACCGCGTTCCCCAATGCCTTGCTGAACGGCAAGGGCGCGCATCGCTCGAGCATCCGGGCCACCGCAACGCGATAGGCCAGCCGCTCGTCCTCCGAGGCCCCGCCCGATTCGAAGGTGATGCGCGGACGGCCGAACAGTTCGCCGTCGCGTTTGAAGCTCATTTTTACCGTGATCTGCATGCCGGCCCGCGATTGCGCGAGCGGCGGCGGGACCCAGCATGCCCGCAACGCCGACCCGACCTCGGCGAGCGTGTTGAGCGGCATTTGCGGTCGCTCGGCCGCGCCGCCGGTCGCCATGGCCGCAGCCGCAATCGCCGACCCGATCAGCACTCGCGTCCCGCGCAACGATGCCGCCTCGCCGCTTCGCCGTCACTTCCCCTTGGCGTCGGCGGCGACTTGCACGCGGAGCATGCGGTCGGGGTCGACCACCGGCTCGCCCTTCTTGATTTTGTCGACCGCGTCCATGCCGGAGAGCACTTCCCCAACCACGGTGTACTTGCCGTTGAGGAAGGCGCCGTCGGCATACATGATGAAGAACTGCGAATTCGCCGAGTTGGGATCATTGGCGCGCGCCATCCCGACGGTGCCGCGCTTGAACGGCACCTTGGAGAACTCCGCCGGCAGGTTCGGATATTTCGAGCCGCCGGTGCCGTCCCCCCTCTGGCCGTCGCCGGTCTGCGCCATGAAGCCGGCGATTACCCGGTGGAACGGCACGTTGTCGTAGAACTTCTCGCGCGCGAGCAGCTTGATGCGCTCGACATGCTTGGGCGCGATGTCGTTGCGCAGCTTGATGACGATGCGACCGTATTTTGTATCGATCAGCAGCGTATTCTGGGGATCGGCGCCAGGCGGCAAGGATTGCGCCAGGGCGGGCGCCACGCAGATCAGCGCGGCGACAACGGCGAGCAGACGGATCATGACATCTCCCGGGGTCAGCGGCCGGTCCTGCCGGCAAACTTGGCTTTCAGGCGGACGGCGATCGGCGGCGGGACGAATTGCGACACGTCCCCGCCCATGGATGCGATCTGCCGCACCAGTGTGGCGGTGATCGGGCGGACGGCGGGCGAAGCCGGCACAAAGACCGTCTGCACGGCTGGTGCCATGGTCCCGTTCATGCCGGCCATCTCCATCTCGTAGTCGAAATCAGTGGAGCTGCGCAGTCCACGGATCAGGAGCGTCGCGCCCTCGCGCTGCGCGGCGGCGACCACCAGATCAGCAAAGGTGATGCAGGCAAAGTCGCAGCCGCTCGCGCGCGCGAGCTCGCCGCAGGTTTCCTCGACCATCGCGCGGCGTTCGTCGGCGGTGAACAGCGGCGTCTTGCCGGGATGGGTGCCGATCGCGAGCACGAGCCGGTCGGCAAGCCGCGTAGCCTGGCGCACCAGATCGAGATGGCCGTTGGTGACGGGATCGAACGATCCGGGAAAGAGCGCGGTCCGCCGCATGCCGCGCGGTCTAGCGCGCGTGCCGGGGTGCTGCAAGCGCCACGGGACTGTCGCCAGGCTGCGAGCACGGGCGCGCGGCAAGCTGCGACTCGAGCGCCGCGCGCCCCTGATTGCAGGGACGGAGAACGAATCATTTCAAATGGTTATCGCAAGGATCGAAACGCAATTGTGAGAGATGTCTCGGGGGATTTCCGAAACCCACGGGCACCCGCGGGCGCCGCGCGATGCTACTATGCTGAGGTGCGGCGACAGCTACGGACAAGTCCGGATCCGGCACGCCATGATGCGACAGCTCGCGCCTCTCATTCGTCTCGTGAGCGCGGCGCTGGCCCTGGGCGGCGCCGGCGCTGGCGGCATCATCACGGTCGTCGGAACCGGATTTGCGCAGGTCGCGCCCAGCGAGCGCGAGCTGCGGATCTATGCCGGGCTGCACGACGCCGCCGCGCGCGGCGACGTCGCCGAGATCGAACAGCTGATCGTCGAGGGCGAACGGCCGAACATCCAGGACGCCAACAGCCGCACGCCGCTGCTCGTCGCCGCCTTTCTGCGCCGGCATGGCGCGGCGCGCGCGCTCATCCGGCTGGGTGCCGACCCGAACGCGCTCGATGCCCAGCACTACGATGTCCTCACGATCGCCGCCATCAGCAACGACATGGAAATGCTCGAGCTCGCGCTCGACGGCGGCGCCAATGCAGGCGCCGTGACCGGCCCGGACCACGGCACCGCCCTGATCGCTGCCGCCCAGCGCGGCCACGTGGACATCGTCCGTGCTCTGATTGCCGCCAAAACCCCACTCGATCGCGCCAACAATCTCGGCTGGACCGCGCTGCTGGCCGCGATCGTGCTCGGCAACGGCAGCGCCAACCACACGGCCACCGTAGCGGAGCTGGCAAGGGCCGGCGCCGATGTCACGCTGCCGGACCGTCACGGCGAGACGCCCCTGGCGCACGCCCGCAGCCGCGGCTACTCCCAGATCGCGCGCATTCTGGAGCGCGCCGGCGCGCGCTGATCGGCCGCGCCCGCTAGATTCTCTGACTTGTGCATGTCATCGGAAGACCTGTGCCGGCGGTAGCGCCGCGGCCCCGGCGCCGTGCCGCTATGGAGGATTCTTGGTCGCGCCGGCCGGCCGCGAGGTTCGCAGGAGCGAGATCGCAGCCGCCACCGCGGCGAAAGCGCCGAGCAGGACCAGCACGGCACGGCCCGCCGATATCAGGTCCTGCGCTTCGACATGGAGCGTGTTGTAGCTGCCGGTCAGGACCGAGAGCCGCCAGGCGAGCAGCGAGGAGGCGGCGGCGACGCCGACGCTGATGCCGAATGAGCGCATCACGTTGATCAACCCGCCGGCCTCCCCGGTCAGGCTCGCCGGCGCAGCGGCGACCACCGCGCTGTTGTTGGGCGAGATGAACAGTCCCTGTCCAACGCCGAAGATCGCCAGCGCGAGCATCACCAGCGGCAGGCTGCCGGGCGCGCCGTCCATGCCGACATACAGCAGAACCGATGCGGCGACGCAGATGAGCATGCCCGATCCCGTCAGCAGACGGGCACCGAGCCGGTCGTAGAGCGCGCCTGCGAGCGGCGCCACCATGCCGAGCATCACCGGAACAATGGACAGCCGCATCCCCGCGGCGAAGATCGTATCGCGATAGACGCGCACGAGCGTGAATGGCATCAGGAAGAACAGTCCGAACAGGGCGGCGTAAGCGAGAAGCCCGGCAACGTTGCCGGCCGAGAACGCGCTTCGCCGAAACAGGCTGAGATCGATCAGCGGCGCTGCCGCGCGCCGTTCCGCGCGAATGAACAGCGCCAGCGCGATCGCGGCCAGCAGTGCGCAGCCGAAGAGTGCCGGCGAGGCGGCACCCCACGCGTAAGCTTCATTCAGCATCGCCACCAGCGCGGTCAGCGCCGGCGCGATCAGCAGCGCGCCGTGCCAGTCGAAGCGGGCATCCTCCGGCAAGCCCGGGGTCGGCGGCAGCACGAACCACCCCATGACGGTGCCGGCGAGGCCCACCGGCACGTTGATCCAGAACACCCAGCGCCAGTCCAGCAGGTCCAGCACCAGGCCGCCGATCGCCGGCCCGGCACTCAAGCCGACCGCCTGCGCCGCCGACAGTACGCCGAGCGCCCGGCCGCGCCGCTGCGGGCCCGCCGCCGCCACCACGATGGCGACGCTGTTCGCGGACAGCAGCGCCGCGCCGACACCCTGCAACACGCGGAATGCGATGAGCACCGGCAGATCAGGTGCGAAGCCGCAGAGCGCCGACCCCAGCACGAACATCAGGAACCCTCCGGTATAGAGCAGCTTGCGTCCCATGATGTCCGCGAGCCGACCGAAGACCGGCAGGAACGCCGCCATCGCCAGCAGATAGGCAACCGCGACCCAGCTCACGGTGTTCAGTCGCGCATCGAATTCGAGCTCGAGCCGCGGCAGCAACAGCTGCGCGATACTGGAATCGACCTGGCCCATGAAGGCGCCGATGCAAACGGTGGCGATCACGAACCACCGGTAGGATTGCATCCGCGCCAGGCGCGCGGCCGCGGGCGGCTCGCGCCCCTTGCAGATCGCGGCGCGCAGCGCGGCCAGCGAGGCGGGGCTCTGCGCTAGCGCATCCATGTTAAGCACCCGCGACGGGCTGCGGACGCGCTCGGCGGAGCCAGAATGGCGATTGGAACGATCCCAGCCGGCTCGGCGTTGCGCTGCAGGAGCGAATCATGGCCCGTTACGTCCCCCAGCACCTGTTCGACGGTCTGGTCGTCTATCGCCTCATGGCCGAGCTCGCGGGCAAGGACGACATCTTCGACGAGCTGATCGCGCGCTACCGCGAGTCGTATCCCGACGATGACAGCACCGCTCTCATCGCCGACGTGAACGCTGCAGCAACCGAGGGCCGCAGGGTGCTCGCGGGAATTCCGGTCAACAGCGATCGCCAGCGCATGGCGGCATTGCTCGGTCTGCTCGAAGTCTTCAAGGAGGATGCCACGCACGACAAGCCGCTGTGGCGAAGGATGGTCGAGAACTATTTCTTCAACGTGCAGCCCACGCCAATTCCGGACCGGGTGGAGCGAGCTGTTGCGCATCTCAGGGCGGCCCAAAAAGTACTGCTCACCTGGGATTTGAAGCTGCCGGAGGGCTGATCCGCGCCGGCGCCGACAACCGCGCCCGGCCGCTCGCCAACCGCCAGCCTAGTTGGAAGACTGCGGCAGCTTGGCGAATCCCTCCGCCAGATCAATGGACACCGGGACCTGGTCGTCCACCGCGCCGGGCTGCTTCCAGGTGCTGGCGATAAGCGTGTGCGGCGCCGTGAACTTGAAATCGGCGGAGACGGTCGGGTTGCCGCCGATCATGTCGCTGACCCCGGCAAACGTATTCTTGTCGCGGCTGTAGACGGCAATCGGAAACTGCCAGGGCGAATGGCCGCCGGAAGACGCCATGCTGTAAACGAAAAATTTCGAGTCCGGCGACCACTTTGCATTGACGACGTAGTAGCCGTTGAAGCCGCGCGGCGAGGAATAATCCTTGGAACCCAGCGTCTCGCCCTTGCTGGTGCGGATCACCACGCGGCTCTCCATGTCCGGCGTGGCGTCGAGGCTGATGTCGACCGGAAGCACCACCGCCCGCAGTGTCCCATCCGGGGACGGAAAGATCTCGGGCTTGATGTTGCTGCAGCTCGCCTCGGCTCTGCGTGTGCGCAGCAATTGGTGCCCGGTGCACTGATCGGCGGCCAGCGCCCCCTCCGCCAGCAGCAGCGCGCAAGCCGTCGCCTGGGCCGAAAGCCGGCCAACCGTCCGCAGCGACAGGACCGCACGCATTCTGTTTCTCCCGGATGCCGCGAGGGCCGCCCATGTTGCGGCGCGAGGGCACCGCAAGGGCTCGCAGTTAAGGAACCTCCTCGCCGCGCTCGATCCGTCGCATGAGGCGCTCGAGCTCCTGCGACGGCTTGGCGCGCAGGTCGGCGTCGTACATCCGCCGAAGTTGATCGCCGATGGCAAACAGCGTCTCGGTTCCCAGGCGGACGACGTTCTCTTTCTTCTCGTCGGGCGCGCACATTTCGGAACCGGCCTGCTCAGGACGCATGACCCAGCCGCCGCCGAGCGTGGCCAACGCCGGTGCTGCACAAAGGTTCCGTTTTGCGGCTCGCGGACCGTATCTGGCGCATGGGCGGAACCCCCTCCAGAGTCGAAAGTGCGGGGACTCGCCCGCGCGACACGAACGCCGGGCCGGATCATAAGCTGGCAAGATCGGGAGGACAAATCGGTCACGAGGCAAGTCGTCTCATCGGCAGTGATCGCCTGGTCGCGACCCTCGGCGCTCTCCACGCCGGGTGGGGCCAGCCCTATCCCGAGCGGCCGATCAACATCATCTCCCGACCCCGGCCGGGGGCCCGGTCGACGTGATCGCGCGGCTCGTCGGCAACTATGTGTCCTCGACGCTCGGTCAGGCTGCTGGCGCCGGCGCACCCGCGCGCGGTCACCGACAAGCTCAACGCTCAGATCAACATAAGTCTGCGGACTTCATCGCCGCTGGTCGGAACGCCGCAAGCCTTCACCGACCTGATCAAGGCCGACATCGCCAGTGGACGCCGATCATCAAGGCGCTCGGCTTGAACGCGCAATGATGCTCGGCGCGGCCGCCCTATCCGGGCCGCCGCGCCAGCGAGAGCCACAGGCCGCCGCCGATTAGCGCCACGCCGGACAATCGCCCGAGCAGCGTGCTGTGCCGGGACTGCAGGAACCACGCCCGCCCGAGTCCGGCAGTGATAGCCCAGCCGGAGTCGGTGCACGTAGCCAGCAGGATGGAGACGGCGCACATCACCGCCAGCTGCCGCTCGACCGGCAGACTCGGGTCGACGAATTGCGGCAGGAATGCCGTGAAAAATGCGATCGTCTTGGGATTGGAGAGCGCCACGGCAAAACCGCGCCAGAAATAAACGCGCCCGCGCGGCGCCACGGCGGCGCCGCTCTCGCCGGCGCGGCGCCAGGCCTGGACGCCGAGCCAGATCAGATAAGCCGCGCCGATCCAGCGCAGCAGCTCGAACAGCAGGCCCGCATTGTTGAGCACCCAGGTCAAGCCCGATGCGATCGCTGTGAGCAGGACGGCGTTGCCGAGCGTGGTGCCGGCCACGGTGGTGAGTGCCGCCCCGATGCCGCGCGTCGCGCCGGTCGCAATGACCAGGGTGACGATCGGACCCGGAGTGACCACCAGAACGACCGTGATCAGCAAGAACGCGGTGAACAATTCCCAGTTCATCAAGGCCCCATTTCGGCCTTTTCGCCGCTGGCCGATGCGGCGCAAAGCGCTTTTCAAGCGCGTGGCGCACGCTAGTGTGGCGGTTCAGAAGTCCGCATCGTTCTTGCGGCACGTCGGCAGTGCGGACTCTGAACCAAAGGCATACTAAATCAACAAGTTGCTGGTGTCCTTCGATTCCGAAATTCGCAAACGACGGTGCCGCACAATGATGCGAAGTTCGGAATCGGGACACTAGCATTGCTCCATACCGGTCCCCGCGTGGGCGGACAATCAAGGAACGGGAGGGAATGCCATGCTCAGCAGGCGCGCAATTGTCATCGTTCTCGCCGCAAGCCCATTCGGATTCACCGCCGGCGCGACCCTGGCGCAGGATTATCCGACCCATCCGATCAAGATGATCGTGCCGTTCCCGGCGGGAGGACCGACCGACTTCATGGCGCGCTTGATCGCCGACCGTCTGTCGGCCGCGCTCGGGCAGACGATCGTGGTCGAGAACCGCGGCGGCGGCGGCGGCGGCAGCGTCGGAGCCAAGGCGGCGGCGACCGCCGAGCCCGACGGCTACACGCTGCTGCTCACGCCGCCGGGGCCGCTCTCGATTGCGCCGGCGGTCTACCGCAAGCTCGACTACGATCCGGTCAAGGATTTCGTGCCGATCGCGCTGCTGATCGCGACCCCGCTGGTGCTGACCGTCAATCCGACATTGCCCGTGCACTCGCTGCCCGAGCTCGTCGCCTATGCCAAGAGCCACCCGGGCCGGATCAGCCTCGGGACGCAAGGTTACGGCACCGCGCCGCACCTGCTCGGCGAGTTGCTGAAGCTGGAAGCCGGTATCGATATCGTTCACGTGCCGTATCGGGGAACCGCGCCGGCACTTGCCGACCTGCTGGCGGGACAGGTGCAGATGTTCTTCGACACCACCACGGTCGTGGTGCCCCAGATTCGCGCGGGCAAGCTCAGGGCACTGGCGGTGACCAGCGAGACCCGCAACTTCCAGCTCCCGGACGTGCCGACGACCGCCGAGGCCGGATTTCCCAAAATGGTCTCGCTGTTCTGGCTGGGTCTGGTGGCGCCGGCAGGCACGCCCGCGGACATCGTCGCCAGGCTCAACAGCGTCGTCAACGACAGCCTGCGGGCACCGGACGTGCGCGCGCGCTTCGCCGATCTCGGGGCCGAATTGCGGCTCGGCGCACCGCAGGACTTGGCGAACCTGATCGGCGCCGAAATCAGGAAATGGACGGCAGTCACCGCCGCCGCCGGCATCAAGGTCGATTGACCGGCGGCGAAGTTCGATCAGCCCGCGCCGTTCTCGTCGCTTTCCTCGCTGATGCGTTCGACCGAGACCACGCGCTCGCCTTCCGCGGTGTCGAACACGATCACGCCCTGGGTCGAGCGCCCGGCGATGCGGATCCCCTCCACGCGCGTGCGGATGAGCTGGCCGCCGTCGGTGACCAGCATGATCTGGTCCTGGTCCTCGACCGGGAACGACGCGATCAGCTTGCCGGTCTTGCGCCTGATCGTGCCGTCTCGCTCGCGCACGTCCATCGCGACGATGCCTTTGCCGCCGCGGCCGGTGATGCGATACTCATAGGACGAGGAGCGCTTGCCGAAGCCGCGCTCCGAGATCGTCAGCACGAACTGCTCGGCCGCCGACATTTCCACGTAGCGCTGCTCGCCCAACTCAATCGCGCCGGTGACGTTGGCATCGGACGCCTCGTCCGCGTCCGGCGCCGCCTCCTCCGCCTCGCCGTTGAGACCGCGGCGCACCGCGCTGGCGCGCTTGAGATAGGCGACGCGCTCCTCGGCGGTGGCGTCGACGTGGCGCAGGATGGAGAGCGAGATCAGCTTGTCACCCTCGCCCAGCGCGATGCCGCGGACGCCCATGGAGGTGCGGCCCTGAAATACCCGCACGTCGGTGACGGCGAAGCGGATGCACTGGCCTCCGGCTGAGGTCAGCAATACGTCGTCGCGCTCGGTGCAGATCTGCACGTCGACGATGCCTTCGCCGTCGTCCAGCTTCATCGCGATGATGCCGGAGCGGCGCACGTCGACGAAGTCGGAAAGCTTGTTGCGGCGCACGCTACCGCGCGTGGTCGCGAACATGACGTCGAGCTCGCCCCAGGTCTTCTCGTCCTCGGGCAATGGCATGACCGTGGTGACCAGCTCGCCCTGCCCCAGCGGCAGGATGTTGATCAGCGCCTTGCCGCGCGCCTGTGGCGCCGCCTGCGGCAGCCGCCACACCTTCTCTTTGTAGACGCGGCCGTGCGATGAGAAGAACAGCACCGGGGTATGGGTCGAGGCCACGAACAACCGCGAGACGAAGTCCTCCTCGCGCGTCTGCATCCCTGCCCGGCCCTTGCCCCCGCGCCGCTGCGCGCGATAGGTCGACAGCGGCACGCGCTTGACGTAGCCGAGGTGCGAGACCGTGACCACCATGTCCTCGCGGTGGATCAGGTCCTCTTCCTCCACCTCGCCTTCCTGGTCGAGGATGACGGTCCTTCGCGGCGTTGCGAATTTCTCCCGCACCGCCTTGAGCTCGTCCTTGATGATCGCCTGGATGCGCGCGCGCGAGCGCAGGATGTCGAGATAATCGGCGATCTCCTCGGCGAGCTTGTCGAGCTCGGCTTTGATCTCGTCGCGGCCGAGCGCGGTGAGGCGCTGCAGGCGCAGGTCGAGAATCGCCTTGGCCTGCTCGGCCGACAGCTTGTAGGTGCCCGAGGACGAGATTTTGTGGCGCGGATCGTCGATGAGGGTGAGCATCGCCTCGACGTCACGCGCCGGCCAGTCGCGCGCCATCAGCGCCTCGCGCGCGGCGTTGGCGTCGCTCGAGGAGCGGATCAGCCTGATCACCTCGTCGATGTTGGCGACCGCAATGGCGAGTCCGACCAGCACATGGGCGCGGTCGCGCGCCTTGCCCAGCAGATACTTGGTGCGGCGGGAAATCACCTCCTCGCGGAAGGCGACGAATGACCCCAGCAGGTCCTTGAGCGTCATCACCTGCGGGCGGCCGCCTTCCAGCGCCACCACGTTGGCGCCGAAAGTGGATTGCAGCGGCGTGTAGCGGTAGAGTTGGTTGAGCACGACATCCGCCATCGCGTCGCGCTTGAGCTCGATCACCACGCGGTAGCCTTCGCGGTCGGACTCGTCGCGCAGCGCCGCGATGCCGTCGATCTTCTTCTCGCGCCAGAGCTCGCCGATGCGCTCGACCATCGCGGCCTTGTTCACCTGGTAGGGGATCTCGCTGACGATGATGGCCTCGCGCTCGCCGCGCAGCGTCTCGATCTCGACCTTGCCGCGCATCACGATGGAGCCGCGGCCGGTTTCGTAGGCGGCGCGGATGCCCGCGCGGCCGAGAATGATGCCGCCGGTCGGAAAGTCGGGTCCGGGAACGATGTCGATCAGCTCGGCGATGCCAAGGCCAGGATTGTCGATCAGCGCGATGCTGGCATCGATCACCTCGCCGAGGTTGTGCGGGGGGATGTTGGTCGCCATGCCGACCGCGATGCCGCCGGCACCGTTGACCAAGAGGTTCGGAAAACGCGCCGGCAGCACCACCGGCTCGTTCTCGTTGCCGTCGTAGTTGGGCTGGAAATCGACCGTGTCCTTGTCGATGTCCTCGAGCAGCTCCATCGCCGGCCGCGCCAAGCGGCATTCGGTATAACGCATCGCCGCCGGCGGATCGCCGTCGACCGAGCCGAAGTTGCCCTGGCCATCGATTAGCGGCAGCCGCATGGAGAAGTCTTGCGCCATGCGCACCAGGGCGTCGTAGATCGCCTGGTCGCCGTGCGGGTGATATTTGCCCATCACGTCGCCGACTACGCGCGCCGACTTCACGTATTTCTTGTCCGGGGTGTGCCCGTTCTCGTGCATGGAATAGAGGATGCGCCGATGCACGGGCTTGAGGCCGTCGCGCGCGTCCGGCAGCGCGCGCGCCACGATCACGCTCATGGCGTAATCGAGATAGCTGCGTTTCATCTCCTCGGTGATGGAGACCGGGCGAATATCGGACGGGCCGGGCTGTTCCGGCTCCTGGTCGTCGTTGTCAGCCAATGCAGGATTCCATGCGGTGGACGAAAGAAATTTCCTAGCTGATTCAGCCCCCGCGCGCCACCCACAAAACGCCTTGGATCGGGCCTAATTTCATATGGGTATTCAGGCACTTATCGTCAAGCGGCCGAGCCTTGTCGTAGGCCAGTCCGGCCGCGCTTCAAGGTCACTCCTCAGGCCCCCTCGCTGGACGCGGCTTGCCGCATCAATGGCCGAATACGACCGCATGCATGATGCGGCCGGGCGCGAGGGTGAACAGGCCAGCGATCACGAGCGCGCCGGTGAAGATCGCGACCATGGCGCTGCGATGCCGCGCCACGCGGTGGCGCCGCGCGTGCATGACCGCCAGCGGAAGCATGGCCAGGGTAAAGACCGAGAGGAGATGGATCGGACTCCACGGACCCCAGACCCGTAGATCGTGGATGAAGAACGAGCTCGCGGCCACGACTACCATGAGCACGACCCAGACCCAGCCGACGGTGCGATGCGGCAGCGTGCCCTTGGGCGCGGCGAGCTGCGCGGCGCCGAGCGCAAAGGCGGCCAGCGCCGCGAATGCATGCAGCTGGACGGCAGGTGCGGCATTCAACAACGGCGCCAGCGACATGACCCTTCTCCGAACGGTCCCATGCAAGCTGCCGTGCAATTCGAGCGCGATCATGGCGCCGACTGCCGCGTTCGCTGCGCACGCGCAGACATCCGCGTGCGCGCCCCGGCCTCGGCCGATTCTAGGTGCGCAAATCCGGGCGAGCGCTTCGGCCGCGTCGCAGCCTTGCGATTGGCGGCGTCACGCGCGGCGGCACGCGCGCGAGCCCGCGCGCGCGGCTTGAGCCTCGTGTCATCGGTGGTCTTGTCAGGGCAAGGCGCGCTGCCACGGAGCAACGCGCCTGCAGATCAACTCTTGCACTTGACGGTCTTGCTCGGCTTCCAGGACGTGACCTGGATCGCGGTGCCGCCGCAGGGGCCGGGTCCGGCTGCTTTGCCCCAGACCTCCACGGCGGTCCCCGGCGGGATCCAGGGATTGCCGTTCCACAGCGAATAGGTCGCCTTTTTCGAGGTGGCGAGGCCGAGGCAGTACGGCGCCTGCACGTAAGTGCAGCCGCGCGCGATGGGAGGCGGGCCCTTCGCGACCGCCTTCGCCTTCTTCTTGGCGGCGGCTTCCGCCCCGCTCACCGCCATCGCTGCCGAGACCGCAATTGCCAGCGTCAACCAAAGTCCACGAGCCATATCTTTCCCTCCCTGCGAATGGCGATGGAACTTTAGGGAGGGGAAGATGCTACCTCAACACATTTTGCTGGATTGTCCTCAGGGCGCGCTGGCGGCCCGCAGGGCGAACGTCAAATACGGCCGCCGCCGCCCTCGCTCCTCGCACGCGCGGCTGAATTGGGGGCGGGATCGCCGCCGCGGACGGTTAGAATGGAATCTCGTCGTCCATGTCGCCGCGTTTGCCGGCACCCGCGCCGGCAAGGGCCGGCTTGCGCTCGCGCGCCGTCGGCCCGGAGGAGCCAAACTCGCCGCCGCTCTCTTCGCCGGCGAAATCACCCCCGCCGCCGGCCCGGTCGAGCATGGTGAGCTGGGCGTTGAAACCCTGCAGCACGACCTCGGTCGTGTATTTGTCCTGGCCGGATTGATCCTGCCATTTGCGCGTTTGCAGCGAGCCTTCGAGATAGACCTTCGAGCCCTTCTTCAAGTACTGCTCGGCGATCCGGCAAAGCCCCTCGTTGAAGATGACGACCCGGTGCCACTCGGTTTTCTCGCGCCGTTCGCCGGTGGTCTTGTCGCGCCAAGTGTCCGAGGTCGCCACGCTCAAATGCGCGATTGGCCGGCCGTCCTGGGTGCGCCGGATCTCCGGGTCCTTGCCGAGATTGCCGACCAGGATCACCTTGTTCACGCTGCCGGCCATGATGCTCTCCTGCTGCTCCGCTGTCCCTCAACCTAACGCCAAGCGCGCGCTCCGGTCGCTATCAAACCCGCGCCATCAGCCTTTTCCACAGCCGCGGGAGGTCGGACTGCGGGCTTTCGTTCGCTGTTTGTTCTAGCATCGTGCCGCGCGAAATGCAACGCTTCCCGCGGGCTTTTCGTCGATTACTTGGCAAGCCGACCGGGGCGAAATTGCTCTTCTCGCCGCTGCAGCCAGAGAAACGTGAAGCCTACGAGCGGGATCAGGATATCGCTGTAGAAAATGACCCCGGCGTTGCCCGGGGCGAAATTGTGCGCGGTGACCATCTGGTACACGTGGCCGGCGGCCGCACCCCAGAGGAAGAACGCCGGCCCCACAATCGCCGCCAGGCGCAAGTCGAAGCTGCCCTTGAACGCCAACAGCCCCACGACGGCAAAGCCCAGGCTGGCGAAGCCGACCTCGGCCTGAAACGGGCTGTCCCCCCACCCGATGAAGGCGGCGGTCATTTCGCCGAAGAAAACGTGCAGCACGAAGTTGTAGAAATTCGCAATCGCGATCGAGAAGAGGAGAAAATACGAGAATAGCGCTTCGATGACGACGCCGGCGGTGCGCGGCGGCGGCGCGTGCCAGAACGCAATTGCCGATGCAATGAGGCCCATGACGAAGAACGTCAGTGTGAAGTTGCCGAGAACGAAGGCGATGGCGTCCCGCATCGATGACTGCTCCTGGCCGAGCCCATTCGCGGTAACGTTGATATCAGCGCTCGTGCACGGCCGCATGTCTTGTCCACAGCCGCCCGCGCGGGATGGCCGTCCTGCACCGGGCGGGCTGGCGGAATGCCGCCGTTCTCACTACGTTCCTGCAAGTCCGCGCGCGCCACTGCGTGGGGCTGTCTCGATCTCGCCGAGTTGATCGCGCCGACGCACCCGATGAACGACTTGTTCGACAAGAGCCGCCCTCGCCGCCCGGCCTCCGCCGAAGGCGCGCGCGCGATCGCGATCCGCGGCGCGCGCGAGCACAACCTCAAGGACATCGACGTCGAGATTCCACGCGACCGCCTGGTGGTGTTCACCGGACTCTCGGGCTCGGGCAAGTCCTCGCTCGCCTTCGACACCATCTACGCCGAGGGCCAGCGCCGCTACGTGGAATCGCTCTCCGCCTATGCCCGCCAGTTCCTGGAGATGATGCAGAAGCCGGACGTCGACCAGATCGATGGCCTCTCCCCCGCCATCTCGATCGAGCAGAAGACCACCTCGCGCAACCCGCGCTCCACCGTGGGCACTGTGACCGAGATCTACGATTACATGCGGCTCCTTTGGGCGCGCGTGGGCGTGCCCTTCTCGCCCGCGACCGGGCTGCCGATCGAGAGCCAGACCATCTCGCAGATGGTCGACCGGGTGATGACGCTCCCGGAGGGCACGCGACTCTACCTGCTCGCACCCGTGGTGCGCGGGCGCAAGGGCGAGTACCGCAAGGAGCTTGCCGACTTCATGAAGCGCGGCTTCCAGCGCGTGAAGATCGACGGCGCCTTCTACGAGATCGCCGAGGCGCCCGCCCTCGACAAGAAATTCAAGCACGACATCGACGTGGTGGTGGACCGCGTGGTGGTGCGGCCCGATCTCGCCACCCGGCTCGCGGATTCGCTCGAGACCGCGCTCAAGCTTGCCGACGGCCTGGCGGTGGTGGAGTTCGCGGACGCGCCCGGGGCCTCATCCTCCGAGACGGGCGCTGCGCGCGCTCCTCAGGATGAGGATCGCGAGGGTCGCCGCCCCCCTCGTCCTGAGGAGGGCCGAAGGGCCGTCTCGAAGGACGAGGGGCCCGCACGAAAGACCGCGAAGATCCACGACCAGAGCGGCCCCGAGCGCATCGTGTTCTCGGAGAGATTCGCCTGTCCGGTGTCGGGCTTCACCATCCCCGAGATCGAGCCGCGGCTGTTCTCGTTTAACAATCCGTTCGGGGCCTGTCCGGCCTGCGGCGGACTGGGGGTCGAGCAGCACATCGACGCCGACCTCGTCATTCCCGACAAGGACCGCACTTTGCGCGGCGGCGCGATCGCCCCGTGGGCGAAGTCGTCGAGCCCGTATTACCTGCAGACGCTGCAGGCGCTCGGCAAGCACTACAAGTTCACGCTCGACACCAAGTGGAAGGACCTGCCTAAGCGAACGCAGGACGCGATCCTGCACGGGTCGGGCGAGGATGCGATCCGTTTCGTCTACGACGACGGGCTGCGCGCCTATCAGACCACGAAGCCGTTCGAAGGCGTGATCACCAATCTCGAGCGGCGCTGGCGCGAGACCGAGAGCGACTGGGCGCGCGAGGAGCTTGCGAAGTATTTCAGCGACATCCCCTGCGCCGCCTGCAAGGGCTATCGGCTCAAGCCCGAGGCGCTATGCGTGCGGGTCGGCGGGCTCCACATCGGCGAGGTCGCCGAGATGTCGGTCAAGCGCGCCGGCGAGTGGTTCACCGAGCTGCCCAAGGCGCTCAGCGCCAAGCAGAACGAGATTGCGGTGCGGGTGCTCAAGGAGATCCGCGAGCGACTTCGCTTCCTTGTGGACGTCGGGCTCGACTATCTCACCCTGGCGCGCGCCTCCGGCACGCTGTCGGGCGGCGAGAGCCAGCGCATCCGGCTGGCCTCGCAGATCGGCTCGGGGCTGACCGGGGTACTCTACGTGCTGGACGAGCCCTCGATTGGGCTGCACCAGCGCGACAATGCGCGTCTGCTCGAGACGCTCAAGCGGCTGCGCGACCTCGGCAATACCGTGATCGTGGTTGAGCACGACGAGGACGCCATCCGCACCGCCGACCATGTGCTCGACATCGGCCCCGGCGCCGGCATCCACGGCGGCCATATCGTTGCGCAGGGCTCGGTCGAGGATCTCGTCGCCGCCCCGGCCTCGCTCACCGGGAAATATCTCTCCGGCGAGCTGATGGTGCCGGTGCCGGAGCGCCGGCCGCGCAATCCGGCGCGCGTGCTCACCCTGGTCAACGCCCGCGGCAACAACCTCAAGAACATTACCGCGGAGATCCCGCTCGGCCTGTTCACCTGCGTCACCGGCGTCTCCGGCGGCGGCAAGTCGACCTTCCTCGTCGACACGCTCTACAAGGCGATCGCGCGCAAGCTCAACGGCGCCTCCGAGGCCCCCGCCCCGCACGAGCGCATCGACGGCCTCGAGCACCTCGACAAGGTGATCGACATCGACCAGTCGCCGATCGGGCGCACGCCGCGCAGCAACCCCGCCACCTATACCGGGGCGTTCACGCCGATCCGGGAGTGGTTTGCGGGGCTACCCGAGGCGCGCGCGCGCGGCTACGAGCCCGGACGCTTCAGCTTCAACGTCAAGGGCGGACGCTGCGAGGCCTGCCAGGGCGACGGCGTGATCAAGATCGAGATGCATTTCCTGCCCGATGTCTACGTCACCTGCGACGTCTGCAAGGGCAAGCGCTACAACCGCGAGACGCTCGAGGTGCTGTTCAAGGGCAAGTCGATCGCCGACGTGCTCGACATGACGGTCGAGGAGGCGCTCGACTTCTTCAAGGCGGTGCCGCGGGTGCGCAACGTGCTCGAGCTCTTGCACCGCGTCGGGCTCGACTACATCCATGTCGGCCAGCAGGCGACCACGCTCTCGGGCGGCGAGGCCCAGCGCGTCAAGCTCGCCAAGGAGCTGTCCAAGCGCGCCACCGGCCGCACTTTGTACATTTTGGACGAGCCGACCACCGGACTGCATTTCCACGACGTGGCCAAGCTCCTCGACGTGCTGCACGAGCTGGTCGAGCAGGGCAACACCGTGGTGGTGATCGAGCACAATCTCGAGGTGATCAAGACCGCGGACTGGATCATCGACCTCGGGCCCGAGGGCGGCGACGGCGGCGGGGAGATCGTGGCCGCAGGCACGCCGGAGGACATCGCCAAGATCGCACGCAGCTATACCGGCCGGTTCCTGGCGCCGGTGCTCAAGCGGCGCGAGGCCAAGCGCAAGGCGCGAACGGAGGCGGCGGAGTAGACGCCTGATAGACGCGATCGTGCCGCGCGCGCCAGTCGCGCGCCGAGGGAGCCGCTTAAAAAGCCCCCATAACGCGCGCCGAAACTTCGTCCGCTCACCTTTTGCGAGCGCCCGAAAACAGCATGGCACCGATGCACTTGTCCTAGCGGCATTGCGCGGGGCATCGCTGTCCTTAGAGTGACGCTGGATCCCGCGCGCGGCGCGGACAATCAGCGAGTGCACAGGCACAGCCATGCCGCACAAAGCACGTTTGCTTTACGTGACGCTCGGCGTCTTTGCCGTCGCTTCGTTCCCCGCGGTGTCGGCAGACGACATCAGGCCGCCGAGCGACTATCGGCAGTGGTTCCACGTCAACACGATGATCGTGGACAAGGGCAGCCCGCTGTTCCCGGACCTCGGTGGCATGCACAACGTCTACATCAATTCGGTCGGTCTGCCCGCGCTCAAGAAAGGCGGCCCATATCCCGACAGGACCGTGTTCGTGACCGACCTGCACGATTTCACGCTCGACGACGGCTCCTACGTCGAAGGCGGCCGCAAGGCCTTGGCGATCATGGTCAAGGACTCGAAGAAATACGCCTCGACCGGCGGTTGGGGCTTTCAGCTCTGGGAGGGCGGAGACCCCAAAAAGCCGGTGGTGACCGACGCCGCCAAACAATGCTTCGAGTGTCACCAGCCGAAGAAAGACCAGGACTACGTCTATTCGACCTACATCCCGTGAGGCGCCGCCGCTGGTCCGCGCGCCGTCGCGCTTTCTCAGCGATCGACGCTGACGTGCTTGCGCACGAACGCCACCATGCGCTCGAACATGTCGCCGGTCTTCGAGAGGTCCGGTGCATGGCCGGCGTGCCGCTCGGCGTCGATGTATTCCAGCGTGATCTCGCCGCCCGCCTTGCGATAGTTGGCGACGAAGCGCTGCGGCTCGTTGCCGGCAAAGCTGCCCTCCGGATCCTTGTAGTCGTGCAGCGCATCGCCGCGGCCCTGGAACCAGACCGCCGGCGGCGTTGCAACCTTCTCCCCGCGCTCGAGCGCCAGCATCGGGTTGCCGTCCTCCATATTGGCCTCGCTGCGCCAATAGGCGTCGTGCCGCGGGATGATGGTGTTCGGCCATTCCGGCGGATGGGCGCCGGCGAGCGCGCGCTTGGCGAGCCGGTAGCGACTGAGCGGGTTGATCACCGGCCACGACATGACGACGCAGCGAACGCTAGCGTCGTGCGCAGGCGAGCCTTCTGGCAGCGCCATCGCGGCATAGCGCCGGTCGTGCGGCCGCATGGCAACCAGCATCGCCAGATGTCCGCCGCTCGACTGGCCGGAGAGGCCGACGAGGTCCGGCCGCGTCTTGAGCGCGCGGGCATTGAGCTTCGCCCAGCGCACCGCATAGTTGATGTCCTGCACGGAGGCTGGATAAGGCGCCTCATTGCCGGAACGGAAATCGAGCGCGATCGAGACGATGCCATGTGAGGCCATGGCCTCGTGCCGCAGCCGCTCCGTAGTGCGGTCGCTCAGGCACCAGGCGCCGCCGTGACACTCGACCAGTGCCGGGAACGGTCCCTGGCCGCGCGGTTTGAACACGCGGGCGAGCAGCGGCTTGTCGCCATGACGGAGGTACTCGATGTCCTCCACATCGAATTCGAGCGTGTTGGCATCCAGAAGCGCGGTAGTCATGGCTAGTGCCTTTCGCCGGATCGAGCTGAGGCGATCATTGCGCAAGGCGCTGACCGCGACAACCCGCCCTGCCACGGTGCATTCGGCCGGAAAATAGTGCATTGTCCTGCAAGCACCACCGCACTGACCGCCAGGGGGGCGCACCATGCCCGGCACCACCGTCAAAGTTCCCTCGCGCGAGGGCGGCGAGTTCGACTGCTACCTGGCGATGCCCGCCGCCGAAGGGCGAGTTCCGGCGATCGTGCTGGCCTGCGCGGTGCACGGCGTCGACGCGGACATACGCGCGCTTGCCGACGAGTTCGCCGCGCACGGCTACATCGCGGCCGCGCCCGACCTGTTCTGGCGCTCGCTGCCGGGCCCGCTGTCGCATGATGACGGTCGCGCGCAGGAGCGCTCGCAGCCGCGGCTCGAAAAAATCCGCACGGGCGAAGCCGACATGGCGGACACGCTGGCTCATCTGCGCAGCCTGGCCCGGTTCAACGGCCGCGCCGCCGCGATAGGCTTCTGCTACGGCGGCCCCTACGCGATCCTGGGACCCAAGCGGCTCGGCTACGACGCCGGCATCGCTTGTCACGGCACGCGGCTCATGGACTTCATCCAGGAGCTCGACGGCGTCACCGCCCCGGTCTGCATCATCTGGGGCGATCAGGACCACGCCGCCCCCGCCGAGGTGCTCGATGCCTACCGCGCCGTGCCGGCGCGCAGGCCGAATGTGGAGGTGCACATCTTCCCCGACGTGCTGCACGGCTACATGATGCCGGGGAACCCGAAAGCGTTTCACCCAGAGACACGCGCCTTCTCGATGCAGCGCGCGCTTGCGATTCTCGACGGCCTGCGCGGCGAGAGCCGCGGGCCGGCGCTGCGCCAGGCCTCCTGATCACACCCGCGGCAGCGGCCGCTTCGACTTGGCGGCGGAGGGCACCTTCACCAGCGCCTCGCCGTCGAGCACGACCTCGTCGCCGACCTTGCAGGTGCAAGTGAGCCGCGCGCGCTGACGCTCGGGGATGAGCTCCGCCACCGTCACGGTCACGTCGACCCGGTCGCCGATCCGCACCGGCGCGTGAAAATTGAGCGTCTGCGACACGTAGACGGCGCCCGGGCCGGGAAGCCGCGTGCCGAGCACCGCCGAGATCAGGCTCGCGGTGTAGAGGCCGTGGGCGATGCGCTTGCCGAATTGGGTCTTGGCGGCGAAATGCTCGGACAGATGGATGGGATTGCGGTCGCCGGTAAGCTGCGCGAACCCCACTACGTCGGAGGACGCGATCGTCTTCGATAGCGTCTCGGTCATGCCGACCGAGAGGTCCTCGAAGTAGAGGATGCGCAGCGTGAGCATCATCGGGGCAGCGTAGCTCGGGCGGCCTGCCGGCGAAATCCGGTCGCGTTCGACCCGGCTTCGCCGCGCTCCATTTCGACTGAAGAGCTTTCACGCCGCGGCGAGCTCCTTGTCGGCGGCCTGCGCGCGCTGCAGCGCCGGGCGCTGGCCGAGGCGATCGACATAGGCGCTGAACTCCGGACGCTCCGGGATGAGCTTGAACAGCATGCCCCAGCGCAGGGTCGAGCCGATGATCACGTCGGCGGCGGTGAACTGCTCCCCCATGAGATGCGGGCCTTGCGCGACCCCCTTCGCCGTCACCTCCATCACGGTGTCGAAGTCGCCGTAGCCGAGCATGCCGCGGCGCGGCTCCTCCTTGCGCGGAAACGCGCGATCCGTCATCGCCGGCTCGATGCAGCTCGGTCCGAAGAACAGCCACTTGAGGTAGACGCCGCGGCGCGGATCGCCCACCGGCACGTTGAGCTTGGCGCGCGGAAACTCGTCCGCAAGATAGGCACAGATCGCCGCCGCCTCGCTGATCACGACGTCGCCGTGCTTGAGCGCCGGAACCTTGCCCATCGGATTGATCGCGAGGTAATTGGGCGAGCGGTTCTCCCCCTTGCTCAGGCTGAGCAGATGGATGTCGTAGGGCTCGCCGATCTCCTCCAGCATCCAGCGCGTGATCGAGGAGCGCGACGGTGCGGCATGATAAAGTGTAAGCTTGGGCATGCGGGACTCCGTTGTTTGACGAGCCCGAGCCCTAGTCCGCAATCATGTCGGTTCTGCGAACCCGACACTGCGGTCGACGTTTGGAAACGAGCACAGATGCGGCACGTCACGCGCATCCCGATCGCGGTCTTGTTTTTGTCATGTTGCCTCACCGTGACGCCGGTCGCGGCCGAACCGATTCCCACCGGAAATGGCCGGCAGACGGCCGACCTGAATGGCACGCCCATGACGGTCTTCACCTACCGGCCGGCGTGCTCCGATCCGACGCTGCTGCTGGTGTTGCATGGCGCCGAGCGCCAAGCCCGCAGCTACCGCGATGACGTGCGCGCGCTCGCGGTCAAGCAATGCTTGCTAGTGGTGGCGCCACATTTTGGCAAGCGCGACTTTCCCACCTGGCGCTACCAGCGCGGCGGCATCGTCAGAGATGGCGTGGTGCAGGACCCGCGCGAGTGGACCGGCCGGCTCGTGCTCGCTCTCGTCGATTGGGTGCGCCGACAGGAAGGACGACCGCTTCCCTATTCTCTGCTCGGCCACTCCGCCGGCGGCCAGTTCCTGGATCGGCTCGCCGCGTTCGTGCCGACCGATGCCCGCCGCATCGTCGTCGCCAATCCTGGAAGCTACGTGTTTCCGAGCCTCGATATCGCCGCGCCCTACGGGCTCGGCCAAGTCGATGCCGGCGCCGACGGCGAGGCGCGGTTGCGGCGCTATCTCGAAGTGCCTCTCACCATTTATCTCGGCCAAGGCGATACCCATCCCAACGAAGGCGACAATAGCCCGAACGCCCGCGCCCAGGGCGCGTCGCGGTACCAGCGCGGATTGAATGTCTTCAACGCCGCCAAAATGCTGGCGCAAAGTCGCGGTTGGACATTCAATTGGCGGCTGGTCGAAACGCCCTGGGTCGGCCACGACGCGCGCGGGATGTTTTCAGCGCCGCAAGCCTCCGAGGCGCTCGCGCCGTGAGCCGGGCGCAGCTGCGGAACGGAAATCAGCTCATGTCGAGGCAAGTTCCCCTGCGGTTCCTTGTGGCGGCGACGCTGGCGGCGCTCGTCGTCGGCCCGGCGCTCGCAACCGAGCACGACGCGGAACGCATCGTCGCGCGCGAGGTCGCCGCGATCGTGCCGGCCGACGGCGCCGGCGGCGTCGCGGTGGCGCTGCGCATCGAGGGGCGCACGGTGTTCCTCAACTACGGCCTGGCGGATCGTGCCAGCCAACGGCCGATCACCGCCGATACGCTGTTCAACCTCGCCTCGCTGCGCAAGGTGTTCGAGGCGACGTTGCTGGCGCAGGCGGTGAGGAAGGGCGAGCTTGCGCTCGACGACCCGGTGGCGAAATACGTGGTCGAGCTGCAGCACGGCGGCGACATCCGCCGGGTCACGCTCGGGCAGCTCGCGACACAGACCTCCGGACTGCTGCTGCCGCAGGATCATCCACCCTGGCCGGATTGGGGCTACACGCTGCCGCAGTTCATGCACACGCTCGCGGCCTGGCGGCCCAAGGCGCCTCCCGGCAGCCAGCACCTCTATACCCATGCCGGCTTCATCCTGCTGCAGCTCGCGCTCGAGCGTCGCTACGCCGTGCCGATCGACGAATTGATCGAGCAGCGGCTGCTGCGGCCGCTCGGCATGACCTCCACCATGCTGCCGCGCGGCGATGACGGACCGCGCGGCCGCCTTCCTCCCGAATACGTGCGCCGCGCGGTGCAGGGCTATGGCGAGGACGGCGAGGTGATCGGCCAGCCCGGGGAGCAGACCAGCTACTATCATTGGCCCGGCACCGGCCAGATGTATTCCTCCGCGCGCGACATGGCGGTGTTCCTCGCCGCCAATCTCGGAGAGTTGCCTCTGCAGCGCTCCCTGCGCCACGCCATGGCGCTGGCGCACCGCGAGGTCGTCCGCATCGGACCGCACAATTGGCAGGCGCTGGCATGGGAAATCATCTCCGACAACGCGCCGACGATGGTCGAGAAATACGGCGGCCTCAACAACGCGTCCGCCTATGTCGGGATGATGCCGAGCCGCAAGCTCGGCATCGTGATCCTGGGTAACCGAGGCAATCAGTATCCCAATGAGCCTGGCCGGCGCATCCTGCTCGCGCTCGCGGCCGGCCGCGAGTAGCATTGGCGCGCAACCGCCGGCGCGCGCGCCGATGCCTGAGGTCGGCACATTCCGTCATAAGACGCGTGTTCATCGCGACGTGCTTGCCGGGGGCGCTTCGTTCTCGAGCACGCGCAACCGGCGCACCGTCAGCTCCTCGACCTCGAGCCTTCCAAAGCGCGCCTGCTTGACCGTCACCCTGCCGAGGGCGAGGCGGCCGATCGCCAAGGCGCCGATCGCGACAGCGCCGAAGGCCGCAGCTCCGATTGCAAGCGCGATCATGCTGGCAGCGGGAACAGCTTGTGCGGGGCGGATGAGTTCACGCGGCATTGACGACCTCCGTCGGGCAGGCTTGCGCTCGCGGCACGGCGCCGGGGCGCACGGACTCGTGTATCGCACCGCTCCTGTAACATTTTCGGGAGGCGCGCAAACGCACGCAAACTGCGATATGATGCCCGTCAACCGGTCGGCGCCGGACCGCGCGCGGTCCGCACCCATCGGCCGACGCGGCGGCAAGTTCCGCGGGCGTCGATATGGCCCCGAGGTCGCGACCCGGCGTGACCGGCGGCTGAAACGGCAGCCGGCGTCACGACCCCTCTGTCTCGGAGGTACGATCATGGCGCACCTGCATGTGCTGATGGGAGCGGAGTCGATCCGCTCCCGCCCGGTGGTCCGCACTGTCACGCTCGCTGACCTCAAAGACGCGCTGGCGCGGGGTGTCGCCGACTTCTCGGCCATGCCCAGCCACGCCGTGTTCTTGTGCCTGATCTATCCGGTCGTGGGGCTGGTGCTGGCGCGGCTGACGCTCGGCTATGACGTGCTGCCGCTCCTGTTCCCGCTCGCCGCCGGGTTTGCGCTGCTCGGCCCGTTCGCAGCGATCGGCTTCTACGAACTCAGCCGGCGGCGCGAGGCGGGTCTTGCGGTCTCCTGGCAAGACGCCTTCGACGTGCTGCGCTCGCCCTCGCGCGGCGCGATCGCGGCGCTCGCCCTGCTGCTCGTGATCATCTTCGCGATCTGGATCGCAGTCGCGCAGGCGATCTACGTCGCCAATTTCGGCTATGAGCCCGCCGCCTCGATCCCACATTTCATCCAGCAGGTCTTCACCACGCCCGCTGGCCACAGGCTCATCATCATCGGAAACCTGGTGGGCTTCCTGTTCGCCCTGCTGGTGCTGAGCATCAGCGTGGTTTCGTTTCCGCTGCTGCTCGACCGCGACGTGGGCGCGGTCGAGGCGGTGCTCACCTCGGTGCGCGCGGTCGCCGCCAACCCGGTGACGATGGCGGCGTGGGGCTTGATCGTGGCCGCGCTGCTGCTAATCGGCTCATTCCCGCTGTTCTTCGGCTTGGCAGTGGCGGTGCCGGTGCTCGGCCATGCGACCTGGCATCTCTATCGCAAGGCGGTCGAGCCGGGCAGCGAGCCCCACCGGGAATATCCGCGCCTGTCGGGGCGACGTCACTACGCCGCGCAGTTCCCGGCCTCGCTGTTCGCGGGCGAAGAGGAGCGGCCGCCCGGCACTCAACGCTGAGGCAGACCGGGCGGGCGACCGCAGGCTGGCACCGCAAGGACTTCGCGCAGCCTCTCGCCGCGTCGGCTCAAGCCGCTGGGCGTGCGCGCGGTTCGGTCAGTTCGCAAATGCGCGTGACCCGACGCGGCAGCGCGTCGCGCGCCTCGGGCTCGTAGCCGACCGCCCGCAAGGTCCCCGTCGCCGCGCACATCGCGACGGCTAGCCGCGTAAAGGGATTGAGCACCGGCGGCGTCACCCAGGAGAAATCGGCGCGTGCGAACGACTGCGGCCAGGCGCAGAGCGCCTCGCGGCGCATGCGGCTGCGCGCGGCCGCCTCGGCGCTCGAGCTGGTGAGAAACAGCGTGGCGCCGACCCTCGCCTCCCACGGCGGCGTGCTGTGGAGCCAGTCATTGGCCGCCACGGTGTCTTCGACGCGCGTGGCGAACGTCTCCTCGGTGCGCTCGATCACGCATCGCTCGCCGCGCCCGCATCCGATCAGTGTGAAGATCACCGGACGCGCGATCGGCGTCGTCTCCAGCCGCCGCCGCGCCGCGCCGAAATCGCCACAGCTCTCGAACACCTCGCGCAGCAGATGGTCGGGCGGGGAGAACCGGATCGGCCAGGTGCGCAGCGCGTTGATCGCGAGATCGCAAGGTCGCAGCCAGGGCCTGCGGGTATGGCGTCGCAGGGGTGCCTGGTTGATGGCGGCGGCGAAGCGCCCGGGCGCCATCGCGGTCAAGGTGCCGGCATAGCCGGGCCAGGTCACGCTGACGAACTCGCCGGCGTCGCCGCGCATGCGGGCGATTTCGAGATGGCGGCCGAGGCCCCGGAAAGGCCAGTCGAGCGTGCGCACGAGCCAGGGCGCGCCGTCCTCCTCGCGCGCAGCGGTGGTGCAGCCCCACGCGTAGGAGCCGTTGAGAAACCAGATGCCGGGGAAGCCGAGCGCGGCGACGATGCGCTCGACGTCCCGCACATAGGGCGAGCACGAGCGTCGCAACCAGTGGCGGGTGCAGGCATCCATGGCGGGGAGCAGCGGTCGCACCGGCGGCGGCAGCCAGGTCAAGCAATCGTCCCGCAGCGCCCGCGCGCGGGTGCGCCCCTCTGCCGCGTGGCGGACCGGACCGCCATCCCGCACGTCGACGACGGGAATGGAAACCGGATCGGGAATGGTCGTGTGCATCGACGGCTGCTTACGACAGTTCGGCGGCCGGGGCCATATGCGCCGCGGTCGCCCAAGCTCGACGGGCCGAGTTGCACGCGGCCGGCGCGCGGGCGCGCGGCCTGCGGCGCGCCGGGACGCGACTGCCTGCCGCGGCGGCATTGCAATTGATCGTTGGCCGCGTGCAAGGCATTCTCTACACTCCTCGGAGCATTCCTGATCCTTTCGGGTGGAGGCGCGGTCGGTGGTGAAGGTCGCAGCCACGGTGCTGAGCGTGATGGCGCTCGCAACCTTGGGGATGTCGGCATTGGGCGAGGAAGACTTCCCTCTGGTCGGCACCTACACTGAAAATCAGCCTTGCAAGAGCGGCGATGCGGAGGCCGGCGTGTCCCGGGTCAAGATCACGTTGCGCAATATCGAGTCCGTGTTCGGTCTCTGCGCGATCCTGGACAAGAAGCGCGAGGGCGACACCTTTGCGGTACACGTCGAATGCAAGGGCGCGGGCGGCAGCCAGATGGTGGGCGACGTCAACTTCACCCTGCGCGACAACAAGACCATCGACTTCTCGGATCAGGACCAGACCTACAAGGCCGTACTCTATCGCTGTCCGGACTGAACGGCCGCCGCGCCTGCGGCGCGCGAACCCGCAACACGGTCGAACGCAACGCAGCGAGCCATTTTCGCGCGACCACGCCGGGGGTAACGTGTATGATTGCGTCGTGATGCCGCGATGACATCGGGGGTACTGGCATGACTTATGAGAGCATGCTCGCGGAGACGGTCGTCTTTCGCGGCCACAAGGGCGATATCGGTGAAGCCTATTACGCGCGTCCGCTCGGGGGCGGGCCGTGGCCGGGCGTGGTGCTGATCCACCACATGCCGGGCTGGGACGAATGGATCAAGGAGGCGACGCGCAAGCTCGCCCATCACGGGCTGGCGACGATCTCGCCCCATCTCTACTTCCGCGAAGGCCCCGGCAGCCCCGATGACGTCGGCGCGCGCGTGCGCGCGGCCGGCGGCGTCGCCGACGAGCAGGTGCTGGGCGACGTCGCCGGCTGCATGGAATTCCTGCGCGCGCAGCCTTATGCCAACGGCAAGGTCGGCGTGATCGGTTTCTGCTCGGGCGGCCGCCATACCTATCTCGCCGCCTGCTCGCTCGCCGGCATCGACGCCGCGGTCGATTGCTGGGGCGGCAACGTCATCGTCGACGATCCCAAGCAACTCAATGCCAAACGGCCAGTGGCGCCGATCGATCTCACCGACAAGATGCGCTGCCCGCTGCTCGGCCTGTTCGGCAACGATGACGAGAACCCCAACCGCGACCAGGTGAACCGCACCGAAGCGATCCTCAAGAAGCTCGGCAAGAACTACGAGTTCCATCGCTACGACGGCGCCGGCCACGCCTTTTTCAATGCCGCGCGCCCGGCCTATCGGCCGGAGCAGGCGCTGGACGGCTGGAGCAAGGTGTTCGCATTCTTCCACAAGCATCTCGCCGCCGCGGCGGCCGCCCGCGCGGCTTGAAGCAGACTTTTGGAGGCAAGCATCATGTGCTCGTACATCGTCGAGAAGGCCAAGCTCTTCGGCAGCGCCAAGGGCGCCAAGGGGTGGATGCGGATCGACACCGCCAATGTCTATTACGACCATCCCTTCCATGCGCCGCTCGATCACGCGCTCGGCATCGACTTCATCAACGAGGCGGCCGGCGGGCGCGAGCGCGTCGCCGTCGAGCTCAGCGCGGAATCGGCGCGCGAGCTGGTGCAGAAAATCCTGGCCGCGCTCGCAAGCGGCGAGATCGAGCACGGCAAGCTCGCCCGCGACACGGTGGCGACGGCGAAGTGATGCGAATCCAACGGACTGCTGCCGTCGCCGCGAACACGGAAACCGATGCAGCAACGCCCTATCAGTAGCGGTGCGGAACGCGAGCAGCGGAGGAAGCGATGAGCACGCTTACAACAACGAAGCTCGAGGTCGTTCCGCTCACAAAGTATATCGGCGCCGAAATTCGCGGGCTCGACCTGCGCGCGCCCCCCGACGAGGAGACTGTCCGCGCCATCTACCAGGCCTGGCTCGATCACCTCGTGCTGATCTTTCCCGGGCAAGAGCTCGAGCAGGAGGATCTCGTCCGCGTCACCGGCTATTTCGGCGACCTAGGCGAGCTGTCCCGGCCGGCGAAATATTTCCCCAAGGGCTATTCCCGCCTGCTGCCCGGCATCATGCTGATCTCCAACATCCGCGAGAATGGCGAGCCAATCGGCGCGCTGCCCGACGGCGAGATGATGTTCCATCACGACATGATCCACGCCGACGTGCCGAGCAAGGCGACGCTGCTCTACTCGGTGGAGATACCCTCGCACGGCGGCAATACCCTGTTCGCGAGCGGCTATGCCGCCTACGACACACTCGACCCGGCCATCCGCCGCAGGCTCGAGGGCCGCAAGGCCATGCACCACTACAATTATGGATCAACGCAGCGGGGCGACAGCCGCGGCACCGTCGCCTTCGCCGAGTGCGCCCATCCGGTGTTCCGGACCCACGAGGACACCGGCCGCAAGGCGGTCTACGTCAACCGGCTGATGACGGTCGGCATCGTCGACATGCCCGCGGCCGAGGGCGGACCGCTGCTCGAGGCGGTGTTCGACCACGCCGAACGGCGCGAGTTCGTCTACGAGCACGTCTGGCGCGTCGGCGATCTCCTGCTCTGGGACAATCGCTGCTCCTCGCACGCGCGCACGGATTTTTCCTCGAGCGAGCGCCGGCTGATGCTGCGCACGACGGTGAAGGGCATGGTGCGGCCGTATTGAGCGCACACGGCGCGGCCCGGTCGCGCCTGCGGCTCGCATCGGCGCAACGCCGTGCGGCCGGACGCCGGGAGGAGGAATGATCCGCGACCTCGCCCGCCTCGCCTGCTTGCTCTCCGGCGCCCTCGCCGCAATCGCTACGGCCCTGGCGCAGGACTACCCGAGCAAGCCGATCGAGCTCGTGGTTCCGTTCGTCGCCGGCGGCACCACCGACAACATCGCCCGCCTGATGGCGCGGCGCTTTGGCGAGAGCTGGG
>DATBKV010000022.1:0-5007 GCA_036555745.1 Xanthobacteraceae bacterium
ACTGCGTATCGCTCGGAGGAGCCCACCTCATCGCGGGTTGCGCGCAGGTGACGCACCCGCTCGAGACCCACATCCACCACCGTCGTCCCCGCAATCGTGCTTTCGAACAGGATCTCCTCGGGGCTCGCGACCATGGCGAGCCCGCGCTCGGAATGGTCGAACAGGTTCTGCGTGGTGACCACGATCGCCAGATTCTCGATGGCGCGCGCCCAGATCAGCGTCCGCCAGGTCGCCCACAGCTTGCGCTTGTCCTTGCCTGCCGGCATGAAAATCAACTCGGCGCCGCGCAACGCAAGGGCGCGGGCGACCTCGGGCATGTAGACCTCGCTGCACATCGCAAGGCCGACCTTGCCGTGCGCCGTGTCGAAGACGGGGAATTCATTGCCGGGCACCCATTGGAATTCCCACGCCGGCCCGCCGGCATAGATCCAGGGGCCGTTCGGGTGCGTACGGCGATAGCGCGCGGGCGCGCGACCGTCGGGGTAGGCCATGCAGATGAGATTATATGCGGTGGCGCTCCGCTCATCGATCGGCTCGATGGTACCGAACACGACATGAGTCTTGTGCTTCGCCGCCGCCTCCGCCAGCGCCGGCGTGGGGTCGAAGCGCGCCGGCATGCGCCATGGCCCGGGATAGGTCTCGGGAAAGCAGACGAAGTGCGCCCCGTCTTCCGCCGCACGCGCGACCGCGGCCAGCGCGTCGGCGATATTGGCCTCATCGGTCCCCGGCGGATGACAGATCGGCTGCACCACGGCGATGCGGAAGGTCATGGGCGTGCTCCGTGTCGTGAAAGGTCGGCGAGCTTGGGCGGCCGGCGGATCGGTGGCCGATAGCTTGTCGCTCCGCTGCGGCGCGGTCAAGCAAACCGCGGCGGGCGGTATCGTTGCCGCATCACCAGCGTCCCGATGATCACGAGGTTGAGCGCGTTGGCGCCGACGCCGGCGGCGAAGGCGGGCGCGTAGGTGGCATAGTGATCGTAAAGCGCCCCGGCCAGCCATCCCCCGAGCGCCATGCCGGTGCCGCTGCACAGCAGAAAGGCGGGAATCCGCCAGTACGCTTCCGCCGCCGGAAACAGTTCCCGGATCGCCAGGATGTAGGCCGGGATGATGCCGGCAAAACCCAATCCGAAGGCGGCCGCGACGGTGAACAGGCCGACTTCGTCCTGCGTGAGCATGAACGCCGTCATGGCGGTGATCTGCAACATGGAGCCGGTCAGCACTGTCCTCAGTCCGCCGATGTGATCGGATACCCAGCCCCAGAATTGCCGGCTGATGAAGGCAGTGCCCAGCAGCACCGACAGCATCGCCGCGCCATGGGAAGCCAGAATGCCGAGATCGCTGCAGAGCGCGGGCAGATGCGCCTGCGGCATGGCCATCGGGATACAGCAGAAGACGACCGCAACGGCCAACAGCCCGAAGACCAGATCCGGCGGCCAGCCCATCACGGTGTTGCGGGCGGACAGTTTTGCGAGCGCGCCGGCCGGCAGCGGCGGCTCCGGCGGCTGCCGCAGAAAAATCGCGGCCAGCGGGACGACCACGACGATCTCGATCAAGGCGTAGTAAAGCATGGTCTGGCGCCATCCCACATATGCGAGGGCGCGCTCGAAGATCGACGGCCAGATCGCGCCGGCCAGGTAGCTGCCGCTCGAGATCAGCGCGAGCGCCGAACCGCGGCGACGATCGAACCACCGGCTGATATAGACATAGAACGGCGCATTCATGCCGCCGATGCCGAAAAACCCTACGAACACGCCCTGGCCGACATAGAGTTGCCACGTCTGGCCGCCTGTGCACAGCGCGAGCCCCACGCCGATCATCACCGCGCCGAACATCACGGTCCAGCGCACGCCCACCTTCTCGGCGATGCCGCCCATGACGATGCCGCCGGTGCCGAACCCGATCCAGGCGAGCGCAGTCGCCAGCGCCGGCACCGATCGCATCCCGGCGGTTTCGGCTGCGATCAGCTTGAGCGCGACGACGTTGATCCAGGGCGCGCCGAACGCCACCGCCAGGATCACCAGCACCATGATCGCCACGATCCAGGACGATCGCGTTTCGACCGACTGCAAATATATCGATTGATGCATCGCGACTGAGCTTTGCAATGAGGATCGCGGCCCTGCTGGGCGCTTGGGGCGCGGCCGATGGCGCCGGTTACGAGATTGTGAGGCCGCTACCGGCTGCAGTCATCGACGCACGCGCCGCGCTACCCGCGGCTGAAGACGACCTCATCATCGGCGGTCCACCCTTGCTCTTGCATATACTTGGATACTGAAGCTAACCCGTCCTGGGCCGCGCCGCGACCGCCCGGAGCTGGGAACAGCTCTGTGCAGAATGAGCGTCAGAGCTCGTGGGCGGGCCCCGTGGAGATCCGGGCCGGATGCTTCGTTCCGGGCCCCCCCTGCGGGCGCCTCCGGCTATGTCGATGGGCGCGCGTCCTGCCCTTGCGCGGCTAGGGGAATCCGGCAATGTCGAGCACCAAACCATTGGTCCGCCCCAACTCCCCGGCGCAGCCCCAGTCCAGCATGGTGGCGCGGCTCACAACCGATGCGGCCACCGCGCTCAAGATCAGCGATGCCGTGGCCGAAACCTTCGAGGCCGGGGGCGCCGTCTCGGCATTCGAGATGGCAGATGGGCGCTGGTCGCTGACCATTCATTTCGGCAGCCGGCTGGCCGAAGCGGAAGTCCGCGCGTCGATTGCATCGGCAGCCGGCCCTGCGGCGGCCCGGGGGCTGGAATTTGCGGCCCTCCCGCCCACCGACTGGGTGCGCAAAAGCCTCGAAGGCCTGGCTCCGGTCGAAGCCGGCCGTTTCGTCGTCCATGGCGCGCACGACCGGGCGCGCGTCCGGTCAAACCGCATTGGCGTCCAAATCGAGGCCGCGCTCGCCTTCGGCACCGGTCACCACGGCACCACGCGCGGCTGCCTGCTGGCGCTCGACCGGATCGCGAAACGGGCCGGCGCTCGGCGCCGGCCGCGCGCTCGCGCCAGCACCGGGCGCGAGCCTGTTCTCGACGTCGGCACCGGCACCGGCGTGCTGGCCATCGCGGCGGCGAAAGCGCTCCGCCATCCGGTGCTGGCGAGCGACATCGACCGCCGCGCCGCCGCCATCGCACGCGACAATGCAGGCATCAACGGCGCGGCCGCTTACGTGGAAGTCATACGAACCGCTGGGGTTTCGTCCCGCCGCTTTCGCGAGCGCGCACCGTTTCGGCTGATCTTCGCAAACATCCTGCTCGAGCCGGTCAAGGCCATGGCCACGCCGCTGGCGCGACTGGTCGCGCCCAATGGATGCATCGTGCTCTCAGGATTGCTCGCCGCGCAGGCGCGCGCCGCGCTCGCGAGTTACCGCGCGCGCGGGCTCGTGTTGGCAGGACGCATCCCGCTCGAAGGCTGGATGACGCTGGTCCTGGTGCGCCGGACGCGCGGACGTTAGCTGCACGGAGGGCCGCGGGCTGCTGGCACGCGCGACGCAGCGATCAAGGCGCGCAGCATCCCACCCACCGGTCCATGGGGAAGGCCCATTCGGCCCGCATTGCCGGGCCGCGGTCCGACCCATAGATTGCGCGCCATGTTCGAGGCCCGTTTCCAATCGTTCGAGGAGCGCACCGAGCGTGCCGCCAGCGGACCGCGCGTCGCGGCGCTGCGCACCGAGCTGGCGCGGCGCGGCCTCACCGGCTGGATCGTGCCGCGCGCCGATCGGCACCAGAGCGAATATGTCCCCGCCAGCGAGGAGCGGCTCGCCTGGCTCACCGGGTTTACCGGCTCGGCCGGCACCACGATTGTTCTGCTCGACCGGGCCGTTTTGTTCGTCGACGGCCGCTATACCTTGCAGGCGCGAGAGCAGGTGGATAGCTCGCTGTTCGCCATCGAGCATCTGGTCGAGACGCCGCCCGATCGCTGGATCGAGGCAAACCTCTCGGCGGCCGACCGCCTGGGCTATGACCCCTGGCTGCACACGGTCGAAGGCGCGGAGCGCTTGGCCAAAGCCTGCGCGGCGTGCGGGGCCGCTCTGGTCGCGGTCGAGCCCGACCTGATCGACGCGATGTGGACCGACCGCCCGGACGCCCCGCTGGGCCCCGTCAGCCTGCACGACCTGCGATTTGCCGGCGAAACTACCACCGACAAGCTCGCGCGCATCCGCGCCGAGCTGACGAAGCTGCGCGCCGACGCACTGATCGTCTCGGATCCGCAGGCCGTGGCCTGGACGTTCAACATCCGCGGTGCCGACGTGGCGCATACGCCGATCCCGCTGGCGTTCGCCATCATTCCCGGGACCGGCCGGCCCTCGCTCTATATCGACGGGCGCAAGCTCTCGAACGAGGTTCGCGACTGCGTCGAGGCCGTCGCCGACTTGCGCGAGCCCTCGGATTTCCTGCCGGCGCTCGCGGCGCTCGGACGCGAGAAGAAGACGGTGCGGCTCGACCAGGCGACCGCGGCCGATGCGATCGCGCGCCGCATCACCGGCGATGGCGGCAAGGTCACGCGCGGCGTCGACCCGATCGCGCTGATGAAGGCGGTCAAGAACAGCGTCGAGATTGCCGGCGCGCGGGCGGCGCATGTCCGCGACGGCGCCGCGGTCGCGCGCTTTCTCGCCTGGTTTGACCGCGAGGCTCCGCGCGGCCGGCTCACCGAGATCGACGCCGTCGCGGCGCTGGAGAGCTTTCGTCGCGACACCGGCCTGCTCAAGGATATTTCATTTCCGACCATCGCGGGCGCCGGCCCCGACGGAGCGGTCGTGCATTACCGCGTGACCCGCAGCAGCAATCGTGCCATCGCTCAAGGCGAGCTGTTTCTGATCGACTCCGGGGCCCAGTACGAAGACGGCACCACCGACATCACTCGCACGGTCGTGATTGGCGAGCCGACCGCGGAGATGCGCGACCGCTTCACCCGCGTGCTCCAGGGTCATATCGCGATCGCGCGGGCGGTGTTCCCCGACGGGACCACCGGCGCGCAGCTCGACTCCTTCGCGCGCCAGTTCCTATGGGCCGCCGGACTCGACTTCGA
>DATBKV010000023.1:0-2537 GCA_036555745.1 Xanthobacteraceae bacterium
GTTGGTTCGCTGCCACGAGAACCGCGGTGGAACGCCGGTAGGCGCAGCGCGCCCCGCAGGGCGCGCGCCGCACCCGATGGTGCGGATTGGTGGGGTGGCGTCTGCCGGCGTTCCGCCTGCCTTGTCTTATTGGCGAGTGGCGAATGGCGAATGGCGAGTAGCGAATAGAAGCAGAGACGACCGAACCTTCTCCATTCGCTATTCGCCACTCGCCATTCGCTTGCCGGATCGCGCATTCCGCGATCCGGTCGTGCGCCCAGCGTGATCGAGCCGAAGCCGGTCCTACCGCCCGGTCTTGAAAACTTCGGCGTGACGCGATCAAAAACGCCCGGCGTCTTACCCCGTACCGTGCCCAAAACCTCGGATGCACCGCATCGCGAGAACGAGAACGCTTGCCTTCTCCGTCGTCATTGCCGGGCTTGACCCGGCAATCCATGCGGCAGCGCCGTTTTATTTGATCCGCGGCCAGCTCTGTTTGCCGCACTTCAGCATGGACCGCCGGGTCAAGCCCGGCGGTGACGAGAAGAGGAACATCGCAGCAAAGATTTGGAGAACCGAGATGCCGAAGAGAAAGTCGCGTAAGGACGACCAGCCGACCGAGAAAGATTTCCTCAAACGCCGCACCTACGAGCAGGGCCGCGCGATGATGGATGCGGCGCATCTGGCCGTGCAGCGGCTCTATTGCGACGCGTTCGCGTTCTGGCGGCGCTGCAAGAAGAAGCCGTGCCGGCGGCATCGGCGCTGCTGCGGCAATCAGTCCGCGTGCCTGATGCACGGCCTGCCGTTCACGCCGCCGGCGGAACGGGTCAGGGCCGAGAAGGAGGTGATCGCCGGCGGGCGCCACCACGTGCCGCCGGCCTCGCACGCCGAATGGGTGGTGCGGCGGAGCGCGCTGCGCGACCTCATCTCCTGGGGCTTCGGGTGAGCCTCGCGTCTTATCCTTCCCTGCGCATCGCGCGGGGAAGGGGGACCATCTTGCGCAGCAAGATGGTGGAAGGGGCCTCTGACTCGTCGCTTCGCTTTCGATGCAGGAGTTTTGTCACCGCCCGCGCCCCCTCCACCATCCTGCGCTCGCTATCGCTCGCTCCGGATGGTCCCCCTCCCCCGCTTCGCTGCGCTGCGCGGGGGAGGATGAAGAAGTGGCGCCAACTTGCTTTCTCGCCCTGCCCGGCCGATATAACGGCCGGGAGGTTGGCGGTGGACGAGCCACTCGCCAACCGGGTCAGGTCCGGAAGGAAGCAGCCCTAACGAGCGCGGTTCGGGTCGCTCGTCAGCCTCCCACCCCGCTGAGCTTTTTATCGCCCGATGCGCCGTCATTGCGACGGACCCCCACCTTATTCCTCCCCCTTCAGGGGGAGGAAAGAGATCGCCGACCACTTGCTCCCTCCCCCTGAAAGCGGGAGGGTCGGGGTGGGTCCTGGAAACGAGGTCACGCCGGTTGCAATGAACGACGCCGCGACACCATCCGCACCGTATCGCGTGCTGGCGCGCAAATACCGGCCGTCGACGTTTGCCGACCTGATCGGCCAGGACGCCATGGTGCGCACCATCTCCAATGCGTTCGAGTCCGGCCGCATTCCGCAGGCCTGGATCCTCACCGGCGTGCGCGGCGTCGGCAAGACCACGACCGCGCGCATCCTCGCCCGCGCGCTCAATTACGAGCTGCCGGACGGCTCGATCAAAGGGCCGACGGTGAGCATGCCGGCGCTCGGCGTGCACTGCCAGGCGATCATGGAAAGCCGCCATCTCGACGTCATCGAGATGGACGCCGCCTCGCACAACAGCGTCGACGACGTGCGCGCCATCAACGACGCGATCCGCTACGCGCCGGTGTCGGCGCGCTACAAGGTCTACATCCTCGACGAAGTGCACATGCTCTCGGGCGCCGCCTTCAACGCGCTGTTGAAGACGCTCGAGGAGCCGCCGCCGCATGCAAAATTCGTGTTCGCCACCACCGAGATCCGCAAGGTGCCGATCACGGTGCTGTCGCGCTGCCAGCGCTTCGATCTGCGCCGGGTCGACGCCGCGCTGCTGGTCAAGCACCTGCAAGGCATCGCCGCGAAGGAAAATATTTCGGCCGAGCCGGAAGCGCTGGCGCTGATCGCGCGGGCCGCCGAGGGCTCGGTGCGCGATTGCCTGTCGCTGTTCGACCAGGCGATCGCACACGCCGGCGGAGCCGGCAACGAAACAAATTCGGCCGGCCCGGTGCGCGCCGAGGACGTGCGCGGCATGCTCGGGCTTGCCGACCGCACCCGGGTCATCGACCTGTTCGAAGCGCTGATGCGCGCCGACGTCGCCAAGGCGCTCACCGAGCTGCGCGACCAGTACGACACCGGCGCCGAGCCCACGATGGTGCTCGGCGATCTCGCCGAGTTCACCCATTTTGTCACGCGGCTCAAGATCGTGCCGGCGCTGGCCGACGACGTATCGCTGACCGAAGCCGAGCGCACCCGCGGCCGCGGCTTTGCCCAGAAACTGTCGATGCGCGTGCTGGCGCGGACCTGGCAGATGCTGCTCAAGGGCATCGCCGAGGTCGA
>DATBKV010000024.1:0-1909 GCA_036555745.1 Xanthobacteraceae bacterium
AACACGAGGTCGGCCGTCGCGACATGAGCGAGCGTCAGCGCGCCCTCCATCAAGGATGCATCCGCATCGCCGATCGCGGCCAGCAGGTCCGGCGAGGGCGTTTCAGTGATAACGGCCACGCGCGCGCCCGCTGCGCCGAGCAGGCGCAGCTTCGCGGCCGCGGCGCCACCGCCGCCGACCAGCAGGACCGAGCGGCCCTCAAGCTTGAGAAAGAGTGGAAAGCTGCGCACTTAATTCCACACCCAGATTCGTGCAAAGACGCACCCGATGCGTCTTTTCCGACTAGGTAGGTCAGACATATCGCCAAGTCAATTATATTTTACAGTGTAAATTGTGTCTCTAAGCGGGGAAGCTAACTCGGGCTTGCCGACAAACCGGTCGCTGGCACTCATTATCATTTTGCAACAATGGTTTGTAGAAACCATTCCCGAGTTTGCGTGCCGACCATCGTTCCACATCAAATTACCGTAATTACTCTGGACCCAACGATAAGCTCGGACTGCCTGCCCTCTCGCCCGTTGCGCGCTCACCCCATATACTTTGCAGAAGCTACTCGGACTCGAATGATGAACGCCCCGCACCTTCTGCAACCGCACGACCACCGTCACTGCATCGATGACGCCCTCAACCGCGCAGACACCGTTTGTGCCGAGCGGGGTGCACGGATGACGCCCCTGCGCCGCCGGGTCCTGGAGCTGGTGTGGGACAGCCACGCGCCGATCGGGGCTTACGCGATCATGGATCTGCTGCGGGCCGCGGATGACCGCGCGGCGGCTCCGCCCACCGTCTATCGGGCGCTCGAGTTCCTCCTGGAACAGGGACTGGTGCACAAGATCGAGAGCCTCAACGCCTTCGTCGGCTGCGACCGGCCGGAAGAGCGCCACATCTCGCAATTCCTGATCTGCACGTCCTGCAAGGCCGCGATCGAGCTGAACGATCCCGCCATCGTGGAGACGGTCGACGCAAGCGCGCGGGCCGCCGGCTTCTCGTTCAACCGCCTGACCATCGAGGCGCAGGGCTTGTGTGCCGCCTGCCGCAAGGGTTCCGAGGCGGCCTGAGCCACTCGGCGGTGCGGAACCAGGGCCGATCCGGCCTGTTTACCGCGATGACGAATCGGAGTGTAAGGTTCGCGGCATCTGCCGCGGTGGTTGCCTCGTTCGCGGCGTCCGCGATGGCGCAGGATGCGCCCAGCACGAGTACGTTCGTCGGACGCTGCGTCACCTCTCCCAATGAAGGCAATTGCATCGAACAGGCGCTGGGTCTTGGTGTCGGCTCGACACCTACCAGTTCAGTCGGCGTGAGCGTTACGCCGTCGCTGAGCACCTCAAACGCGGTTGTACCTGGGAACATTGCGCCCGATAGCCAAGCGGTGACGCCGTCGATATCGCAGCCGCTCTTGCTTACGCCGCTGCCAATGCCACCGCAGCCATCTTCTGCCCAGAGAGAACCGGCGGCTGCCGGCGGCGACAGTCTCGGAACCTTCATCAACGGTGGCGCAGCCGGTTCCCGCGCAAGCGCGTCGGATCGCCGCACCGATCCACTGGAAGATCCCTTCGAGTAGATCTCTCCGCGGGAATCATCCCCCTGCCAGCCTGTTCTAGAAGGACAACAATCGCGGAAGGATCATGCGATGAAAGCGATATTGATGACCTCGGTCGCCTTCGCGGCGCTCGCAGCTCCGGCCTTCGCCGGACCTGACCGGTTCGAAGGGGCAAGCTGCAGCGCGATGGCCGGCGCGGCGCGGACCGATTGCATTCAGCAGCAGATGCTCGGCGACGTGGGCAACCGCCATTTCAGCAAGACAGTCAACGGAGGTGCGATCGGCTCCGGGCTGAATGGCTCGACCGCGGCACCGGCGAACGTATCCATCAGCGGTGCGGGCGCAGGCCTGCCCGCGGCACAGCGCTCC
>DATBKV010000025.1:0-2336 GCA_036555745.1 Xanthobacteraceae bacterium
CCCGGCTCGCCTCGGTTCGGTTTGTGCTGACCGATGTCGATGACACGTTGACCGATGGCGCAACGACGAGCCGATGTTCGGCTTTTTCCCGCATTCGGTCGGCGTCGCCAGCGTCGCGCGCTGGGCGGAGCGGATGGCCAGCCCGCCGCGCCGGGTGACGCGGGGCGACGGCGGCTCGGGCTTTGTCGAGGTCGCCGACGCCCTCCTCGCCGCCCGCCGGTGACCCCAACTATGGCCACGACAGCCGCCAGAAAACTGTTGACCTAAGCCGCGATCGTGCCATAGCGCTAATCAGCGAACGGTCGCCGCTCGAAAGCGACTTTTGCGTTCGCCGACGATGGCGGAAGCGAGCATATTTGGCGGAGGGAGGGGTGTTCTCGCCGGATGTCGCGGCAATTATCCTAAATGGCCTGAATTTGGCGATGGGCGGCTGTCTCGTGGCCGCTGTGGCGAGGCGGCGCAAGGCCGGAAACGAATCGCGCGAATCTGGCACGTTCCTTGTCGCGGCAATGGCCGGAGCTGGTCTCGCCGCTGTATTCGCCGGTCTTGCCGGTTTCGCCCCGAATGAGCGTGAGGCCGACCCAAACCGGTTGGAAGAAAAAATTGACCGAATCAAGAAAGAAGTTGATAACCTCAAAGGAGAATTTGTCGATTTTCGTGGTGAAAGAGATAAGAAAATCGCGGCATTGACCGCAAAATTCGATACTCTACAAAGCCTTATACCTCTGCTTCCGGCAGGATCAACATCTTGTAGGGAAGCGGCTGGTGGCCGGCGGCGATGCCGAGCAAGGAGCGGAAGGCGGCATGGCGGGTGCGGCGGCGGTTGAAGCGGAAGACGAACTCATCGAGATAGGATTGGAGATGCCTGCGGCGCAGGCCGTGATAGACGCCCAAAGCCCAGACCTTGAGGTTGGAGAAGATCCGGTGCACCCAGGGCAGCACGACGTGGGCGGCCATGTTGGCGATGACATGCGGATCGTGGCTGACGCCGGGGGCGCCGGGATAAGCGGGCCATCCATCGGTCTTGGCGGTCGCACCCGGCGCGAGGTTCTGGGCGATGAAGGGATGCAGGCTGTCGGCCGAGTAGTCGGGCACCTCTTTGAGCCGGATGCGGCCGGGTCCGGCGCCGCCGTCCCGCACCTCGACAGCGCCGACAATCAGCATTTTGCCTTGATGGCTGCGGCCGCCGCCGCCGGTGAGCGGATCGTTCTTGCTGCGGCAGACGATCTCGGTTTCGTCGACCTCGACCAGACCGGCGAGCGGGCTGCGGCCGGCCGCGACCATGCTGCAGCGCAGCTTGGCGCCCATCAGCCACGCCGACTTGTAGGAGCCCAAGCCGAGCTGACGTTGGAGTTGCAGCGCCGAGATGCCGTTTGAATGGGTCGCCATCAGATAGGCCGCCCAGAACCAGGTGGTCAGCGGCAGCTTGGAATGGTGCATGATGGTGCCGGCGGTCACCGAGGTCTGTTTGCCGCAGCCGGCGCATTCCCAGGTCCACGGCTTGGTTTGCAGCCGCCACGCCTTGCGCTTGCCGCAGCCGGGGCAGACGAAGCCATCGGGCCAGCGCGCCGCGAACAGGTATTCGACGCAGGCCGCCTCATCGGCGAAGCGATGCTGGAATTCGATCAAGGAGCCTGGAAACTCGGTCATCGCGGTCACCTGAAGCATCTGTGTTCGTTATTTGTTCTATCACGAGCTCGCCCCGCCTGCTACAACGTTTTGTGGCCCCGGAAGCAGAGGGATAAGCCTTACTCTACAAATGCGCATAACTAACATCATAACGGTAAACAATCTGATCGAAGCCGCAGCGCCGCCGGATCCGGTCAAATTTGCTGCCTTCGGGCGAGTCACAAGGGTCGAGGGTGAGGACAGAGTACAAATAGATTTCGCCAACACCGGCGGCAAGCCGGCGATGATGGTGTCGGGAGACCTGGATTTCTGCCGCGGTCCCGGCTTACCTAAGCGGACCACGGATTGCACCCCGGCGTCCCCTAATCCTCCCTGTGGGCCACGGAACTTTCTGTGTCCTCTCCCGATCATTGGGATCGGCCAGCGGCTGCAGCGCTATGCCACAATTCTGCCGGAGTATCGCAAGCAGGCCTTCGGCATCAGGATTACCCTTTCCTGCGGCTCCGAGCGCTGTGCCGAGCTGCTCGGTGCCCGAGACGGACCAACCTTGAAGTTTGAGGCGAGCGCACCCTCGCAGTCGGCCAAGTCGGATACCGCCTTCGATCGAGCTGGCAGTCCGCGATGAGCGCGGTCTCCCTGGCGCTCTCATTCGCCCTCTTCCTTCTCCTGCTGCTGGCGCTCGGGTTCGTCCTCTGGAGAGGCGCGCC
>DATBKV010000026.1:0-2468 GCA_036555745.1 Xanthobacteraceae bacterium
GTGAACGCGGTCATCGCGTCGCCCATGCCCATGCGCAGGGCCGCGATGCGGGCCGGGTTCATCTCGTCGGCGATCACGCTGACGCAGCCGAGGATGACCTCGTCGAAGGCGTCGGGCGGGAACGGCTGGCGCAGCAGCAGCGGCCGCCCGCAGGCGACCGCGAGGTCGACCGGCGAGAACGGGCCCGGCCGCCCGCGCGCGCGCAGGAACGGCGTGCGGCTGCCGTCGATGATGTAGACCGGGCGCGACGCTCCGGCCCGGCGGTCGGTGGCAACGGTAGCGATGGTCATGCTCCTAGTGCGGATATCGGTGCGTTAGTGCGGATATCGGTGAGCGAGTACCGATGTTGGTGCGTGAGACGCGAAACAGTTGCCGCACGCTCGGTGCGCTCCCCTCCCCCTTGTGGGGAGGGGCTGGGGGTGGGGGTAGCTGTTGGTGGACGCTCTTCGTTCAAACCACGACGACCCCCCTCCCCGACCCTCCCCCACAAGGGGGGAGGGAGCACACCGAGTTTGTTGCGCGCTTAGTGCCATCACCGCCCTCCCCGGGTCTCGCCGGCGGAGGCGGGGGCGGGGCGAGGTTGCGGCTTGTACTGGTTCCATTGCAGCGGAATGTGCTCCGCGGTTTGGCGCGGCGAGAGCTCTTCCGGCGCGAAGTCGTCGACCGCGATCGCGGCGGCGATCGCGTCGGCGGTCCCGCGCAGCTCGTTCGCCTCGGCCTCGTCGATGAGGCCGTCGCGGAATGCCTTGTCGAGGTCGCGCACGTGCGCCTTGCGCAGGCGCTCGCGCAGATGCTCGCTCGCGACCACGCGCGCGAAGGCGCGTTCGAGCCGCGCGAGGCCGTCGTCGCCGGTGCCGTGGAACAGATCGACGGTGACGCGATCGCGCGTCGGCGACGGCGCCATCAGGATCTCGGCGCAGGCGGCGGTGAGCCGGTCGGACGGGGCGCGCGCACGCGGCCCGAGCGGCAGCAGCAGAAAGCGCAGCAGCCACGCCACCGGCCGGTTGGGAAAATTGGCGAGGATCTGGTCGAGCCGCGCCTCGATGGCGGCGAAGCCGCAGGCCATGCACCAGTGAACGAGCGGCAGGTCGGCGCGCTGGCGGCCCTCGTCGTTCCATCGCTTGAGCACGGCGCACAGGAGATAGAGCTCAGAGAGGATGTCGCCGAAGCGCGCCGACACCATCTCCTGGCGCTTGAGCGCGCCGCCGAGCGTGAGCAGCGCGGCGTCGACCGCGAGCGCGAAGGCCGCGGCATATCGCGAAAGCTGCTGGTAGTAGCGGCGCGTCGCGCCCGCGGCCGGCGCCGGCGCAAAGGCGCCGCCGGTCCAGGCGCGGCCCCACGCGCGCAGCGCGTTGGCGAGGCTGTGCCCGACATGGCCCCAGAACGCGCGGTCGAAGGCTTCGAGCCCGCGCGCGGGGTCGGGATCCTCGAGCGCGGCGATCTCCTTGAGCAGATAAGGATGGCTGCGGATCGCGCCCTGGCCGAACTGGATCAGGCTGCGGGTGACGATGTTGGCGCCCTCGACCGTGATGCCGATCGGCACCGAGCGGTCGAGCGAGCCGAGATAGTTGAGCGGGCCTTCCTGGATGGCCTTGCCGCCATGCACGTCCATGGCGTCGTTGGCAACGGTGCGCAGGCGCTCGGTCGCCTGCTCCTTCATGATGGCGGTGATGACCGCGGGCTTGTGGCCCTGATCGATGCCGGCGCAGGTGAGCCGCCGCGCCGCGTCGATGAGATAGGCGGCGGCGGCCATGCGGCCGAGCCGCTCCTGGATCGCCTGGAAGCGGCCGATCGGCACATGGAACTGCTCGCGGATGCGCGCATAGGCGCCGGTGACGTGGGCGGCAAACGCGGCGCCGGCGGCGGAGAGCGAGGGGAGCGAGATGCCACGCCCGGCGGCGAGCGCGCTCATCAGCATCTTCCAGCCCTTGCCCGCCTGCTCCACGCCGCCGATCACGTGGTCGAGCGGGATGAACACGTCGTGGCCGAAGGTCGGGCCGTTCTGGAACACCATCATCGCCGGCAGGTGGCGTCGGCCGATCTCGACCCCGGGGAGATCGGTCGGCACCAGCGCCACGGTGATGCCGATCTCGTCGCGCTCGCCGATCAGGTGATCGGGATCGTAGAGCTTGAAGGCGAGCCCGATCACGGTCGCGATCGGGCCGAGCGTGATGTAGCGCTTGTGCCAGTTGAGACGGATGCCCAGCGTCTCGCGGCCCTGCCAAGTGCCGCGGCAGACCACGCCCGAGTCGGTCATTGAGGCGGCGTCCGAGCCCGCCTCCGGGCTGGTCAGCCCGAAGCAGGGAATCTCTTTTGCTTCGGCGAGGCGCGGCAGCCAGTAGTCCTGCTGCGCCTTGGTGCCGAACTGGTGCAGCAGCTCGCCCGGCCCGAGCGAGTTCGGCACCATGGCGGTGACCGCGGCGGTGAGCGAGCGGGTGGAGAGCTTGCGGATCACCTCGGAATGGGCA
>DATBKV010000027.1:0-17381 GCA_036555745.1 Xanthobacteraceae bacterium
CCACCGGCTCGGCCGGCCAGCGTTCGTGTCCCCCCGCGCAGCCGCTATAGCAGCGGTCCCGGATTTTTCCTATACCGGTTCACGATCGCGTCGGCGCTCATGAAGGCGAGCGCTTGGATCGTGAGCGTCGGATTGAATCCGCTCATCGAGGGGAAGGTCGAGCTGCCGATCACGAACAGGTTCGGAATGTCCCAGCTCTGGCCGTAGCGGTTCACCACCGAAGACTTCGGATCGCTGCCCATGCGCGTGCCGCCTTCATGATGGGCGCCGGGAGCGCCGGCCGGGCTGACCGGTGCGCGCCAGACCAGCGAGGCGCCCATGGCGCGCCCGATCTCCTCCATCTTGTTTTGCATGTATGCGACGCGCGCCTGCTCGTTGGGGCGCCGCCAGTCGTAGGTCAGGCGCGGCGCCGGCAGGCCCCAGGCGTCGCGCACATTGGGATCGAGATCGATCATCTGATCCGGATACGCCAGGTTCTCGGTCTGCGCGACCATGGCGGCGTGCCGGGTGTAGTACTGCGCGAGGAAGTCGCGATAGGCCGCGCCCCAGGATCGCACGTTGGGCGGCGGTGCCGTGGTGGTGAGACTGATCGGCCCGCCCTCGAGATTGCCGGTGCCGATCGAGATCTGCGAGCCGCGGATGAAACCGAGCCCGCCGTGGTCGAAGTTGTCGGCGTTGAAGTCGTCGATCGTGTGCTTCTGCGCGCTCGGGCCCATATAGATGTTCATGTGCCGGTCGTCGAAGGCGACGAACACGTTCGCCATCATATGCGCCATCATGTGCCTGCCGAGCTGCCCGCTCGAATTGGCGAGGCCGTTCGGGAACTTGTCCGTTTTCGACAGCAGTAGCAGCCGGGTGTTGTCGTAAATGAAGGTGGTGAGGATGACGAGCTCGGCCTCGATCGAATTGTCCGAGCCGTCAGGACCGTAATACGACACGCCGGTCGCACGGCCGCTGTTGTCGCTGTTCACGCGGTACGCCATCGCGCCGGTGATCAGCTTGAAGTTGTTGGTCTTGTCGGCTTCCGGCAGCTTGGTCACCAGGATCGACGATTTCGCGCCGACGTGGCAGCCGAACGCCTGGCAGAAGCCGCAATAGGTGCAGGCCGGCCGGCCGTTATAAGGCTGTGACAGGATCGCGCGCGGGGTCGAGAACGGGTGGTAGCCGAGCTTCCTGGTACCGGCCTCGAAGGCCTGGCCGGCTTGCTCCACCAGCAACGGCGGCAGCGGATAATCGCGGCGGCGCGGCGCCTCGAACACGTTGCCGCCGTCGATCTTCTTGCCCTGCAGGTTACCGGCCTTGCCCGATACGCCGAGCTCGTATTCCGCGCGATCGTAGAAAGGTTCGAGATCGGCATAGCTCAACGGCCAGTCCGCAAGCGAGGATTCGGTTGGAATGGCGGACGCGCCGTAGCGCTCCATCGTATGCGAGCGCGCGCGGAAGTCGTCCTCGTGCATGCGCCACGACACCGAGCCGTAGTGCACCGTGCCGCCGCCAGCTTGGTTGCCGTAATCCTGCCGCGGCACCGGAAAGGCGCGAGCGTTCGCGTTCGGCCGCCAGGTGATGGGCTGGCGCTTCACGTTCGGACGCAGGTCGAGCCGCTGGAAATAGCGCAGCTCGTCGTGCGGATTGAAATCCTCGGTAGTCAGCCGCGGACCACGCTCCAATCCGATCACTTTCATGCCGGCTTTGCCGAGTTCGGCTGCAAGGATGCCGCCGGCGGCGCCGACACCGACGATCACGACGTCAGTCTTTTCGGTTGCCATGGCTCATGTCCTTTTGATCGGGGCCTTGGACTGCGCTTGCAGGCCGATGATCGGCGCGCCGGCAAAGGCGTCCTTGCTCTGCATATCGGCTGGCGAGAACAGCGGTTGCGCGCCGGGGAATCCGACCAGGATCCAGCCGGCGAAGTCCTTGTTGCCGCCGTAGATCGGGTCGGCGAACATGCCTTCCATGGTGTGCATGCGCACGGAGTTGAAGAAAGCCTGCGCGCTCGGCCAAGTGAAGCCGCTCGCCTTGCCGCCCTCGAGCGCCGTGATCACGGCGTCCTGCTTGGCGGAGTCGAGCTGCACGAACGGCGCATCGTAAGTGGCCCGGCAGTAGCCGTTGAGCGCCGCAAGCCCGCGCCGGTAGAAATCCTGCTGATCGGCATAGGCGCCTGCGAGCGCCAGATCGATGTAATTGAGCACGCCCGCGTCGGTGGCGCCCGGCTTGCCGGGCGCACCCGGCATGATGCGCTCGGCCAGCGCCACGATCGTGGCGGAGTCCTCGTCATTGAGGAACGCGCCGTGACCGCCGCTGTGCATGTGCGCTGCGCCTTGTGCATCGGTTGCATGCGGCTCGGCCGCGTGCGGGCCGGGCGTTTGCGCCAACGCATCGAATCCACCGCCGGCGATCGCGCCTGCCCCCGCCGCCGCACCAATCAAAAATGCGCGGCGGGCCTCGTCATGCTTTTTCATGCTGACTGCCTCCCTGCCTCGTTGATATTGCTTATTGCCCAGACACTGGGTTCACAGCATCAGCATGCGCCGCTTCAATCGGAGCGGCAAGCGATGGGCAAGCTCCGCTGACCTATCGACGTCGGTCGGCTGACTGCAAATTAAAATCGGAAGCGAAGGCTTGATCACTCAAATGGAGAACGCCATGAGGCGCGCGCATCGATCCGGCATCGGTCTGGCGATGCTTGTCATTGTGGGCCTTGTGATGACGCCGCCCGCCGAAGCAGCGCCGAAGAAGCCCAGGCACTCCGTGTATACGGGGAAGGGCAATACGACGCCGCTGTCGCTCGACGGCCGCAACACCGGTCGGCCTCGAACCTGCGGGTACAGCACGTTTCAATACGACACTCGCGGCGTCCCGTATGGGCCCTATGCCACTGACGGATTGCACCAGCCGCAGAGCACCATTGCGGGGTGCGAATGCGTCCACCGCTCGATCAGCGGCGCGATGATCCGGACGAGTTCTCGGCGGAGCGAACTGAATAGAGCCTCGCGCGCCGGTCACGCCGTGCGAGGCACATGTTCTACGTCGCGCTCGGACAGCGTGTCGGATTCCGGCAACGGTCTTCCGTTGGTTTCGGGCAGGAAAGGCACGGCGATCAGCCCGAGAACATAGAACAAGCCGATGATCGTCGCTGCTTTGCCGTAGCCGCCGAGGCCGACGATCAACGTGCCGGCGATCAGCGGGGCGATCGCGGAGATCAATCGCGGTGCATTGAAGATGAAACCGGCGGCGGTCGCGCGCATCCGCGTCGGGAACAGCTCCGGCAGCCAGATCGGCGTCCAGGAGAAAACGCCTTGGATGAAAAATCCATAGACCGCGAACGCGAACAGCAGCACGTGGATGTCCTGCACCCACAGGTACACAATCGGAGTGAGGATCAGGCACATCAGATAAAACAACATGGTGGTCGGCTTGCGACCGAAGGCGTCGGCAAGAAAGCCGAAGCTGCAGAAACCGGCCAACGCGCCGAGATTTTGGACCAAGCCCGCGAATGCCGCCCAGCGCTGGGGCGCAAGACCGGCGGCAGTCGCGACCGAGGCGACGTAGCTCGGAACGAACGTCGAAACGCCCCAATAGCCGATCGTCACCGATAGCGACATCACGAACGTCAGGAACAGACGGACGCGGACGGCAGGCTCGGCGAACATATCGATGAGCGTAAAGCGTACCAGCGCGGCATCTTCGCCTTTGAGCGAGACACCTTTTCGCCGCAGATCGTAGGCCGCGCGACGGCGCTCGTTGCATTCCTCCCAGCGCTGCGATTCCGGAATGTTCCGCCTGATCCAGAACGCGACCAGCGCGGGCAGCACGCCGACCAGAAACATGTAGCGCCAAGCGCCGGGGCCGGAGCTGCCGATCGCCAGCCAGACCCCGGAGGCAAGGATGCTTCCGATCGGGTAACCCGATTGCAAAAAGGCGCCGCCCTTGCCGCGGGCATGGGCCGGCCAAAGCTCGGCCGTGATCGACGCCCCGGTGGCCCATTCCGAGCCGATCGCAAGCCCGACAAGGAAGCGGAGCACCGCAAAGGAGATCCAATCCCACGAGAGCGCACTCAGGCCGGTCAGCGCCGAATAGGCGAGGATCGTGAGCATCATCGACCGCTTGCGGCCGAGGTAGTCGGCGAGCACGCCGCCGAGCAGGCCTCCGAGCCCCCAACCGAATACGGTTATCGCGATGACCGCGCCGGCATAGGCGGGAATCAGAGGGTATTGGGAGGGGTCCAGGAGTTGATGCAGTGCGACGCCCACGGTGAGAATAAGCGCGAACACCTCGAAGCCGTCGAACGTCCATCCGAGGTTCGAGGCGATCAGCGCTCGCCACTGCGCCCGGCTGAGCGTGCGATACCATGGCGAAGACCCGAGGCCCGCAGATTGACTCATGAGCTGCTCCCAAAGATTCGTTCGGAACGTCCAGCCGGCACTTCGCGACACAAAGCTTACGCTAATCCGTCGCGCGTTTGAAAGAGCATATGTCCAGCGCGCACGAGACCGAACTGCTGGGCCGGCCCCTATGTCTGCTCTAGGCGATTTACAGTTTCGGGAGCACGTATTCGCCGAACAATTCGACCGTGCGCACCGGATCGGAGGCGAGGCTGACGGTGAGCATCAGGCGCCTGGCGCCTGCCGCCTTGGCGGCGAGCGCCTGCGCCAGGCAATCCTCTGGATTGCCGCAGATCGACAGCCGCCGCGACAGATAGTCGAACAGGCCGAGCTCTTCGACCAGCCTGATGTCGGCCTCGCCCGGCCGCGTGCTGTAGCGCCGGCGCAACTCCAGGAGCGGCGCGCGCAGCGGCTCGGGCACGCCGCGCGACTCCAGATGCTTGTCTCCGATCACGTAGCCGGCAAGGAACGCGAGCATGGCGCCGACCTTGTTGCGCGCAGCATTGCGATCCTCGTTGCAGTCGAGCGCCGCGATCTGCCAAATCTCCAAGTCGTCGGGCGCGCGGCCGGCGGCGGCGGCTCCGGCGGCGATGTGCGCCTCCGAGTCGCGAACGTTGTCGGCCGCCAGGCCGTAGTTGGCGAACACGCCGTCGGCGGTGCGGCCGGCGGCCTGCAGCGGCTTCGGGTGTGAGGCGGCGAGAAAGACCGGCGGGGTGCGCTTGATCCAGGGCAGATGGGCCGTCGCCCCGCCGAGCGTCGCCGGCACGCCGGTCAGCAGCGTCTTGATGAAGGTCACTCCTGCGGCAAGCTCATCCGCGCGCGATTTCGGGACCCCGACATTCCTGGTGCCGCTGTGTCCGGCGCCGATGCCGAGCACTGCGCGCCCGCTGGAGACGTGATCGAGCGAGGCGATCGCGGCGGCGGTGACGGCGGGATGGCGAGTGAGCAGATTGGTGACGCAGAGGGCAACGCGTGCGCGACGCGAGGCGCGCGCGACCATGGCGGCCGACACCCAGGGGTCCATGGCATTTCCCGGCGTATCGGCAATGCCGATCATGGCATAGCCGTAGCGATCGGCGCGCTCGGCAAGCTGCTCGCAGAGGTTCAGCGTGTAGGGCCAAAAAAAGAAGCCAACCTGCATCGTCCGCTCTCGACCCGCTTTGTCATTCATTCAGTGCGATGGCGGCTTTTCGGCCCGGCATCTCGATGCCGCTGGATAGGTACGCATTGCATCGCTCTTGGCGCGGGCGCATCATTTGCGCGTGCTCTCGCTACCCGAGGAGCGGCCCCCATGCACGACATTGTCATTCGCGGCGGAACCATTGTCGATGGGACCGGCCGGGCGGCCTTTACCGGCGACGTGGCAATCGCGGGCGAGCGCATCGTGGCGGTCGGCGGCAAGCAGGGGCCGGCTCGCCGCGAGATCGACGCGGCGGGCCTGCTGGTCACGCCCGGCTGGGTCGATGTGCACACCCATTACGACGGGCAGGCCATGTGGGACCCGCTGCTGGCGCCCTCGTGTTGGCATGGCGTCACCACCGCGATGTTCGGCAATTGCGGCGTCGGCTTCGCGCCGGTGCGGCCGCAGCATCGCGCGGCGTTGATGGATCTCATGGAGGGCGTCGAGGAAATTCCGGGCGTCGTGCTGACCGACGGCCTGACCTGGGAATGGGAGACTTTCCCCGATTTCCTCGACGCGCTGGAGCGCCGGCCGCGCGCCATCGATATCGCCGCCCAAATCGCGCATCATCCGTTGCGCGTCTACGTCATGGGCGAGCGCGCCATCCGCCTCGAGGCGGCCAGCGCCGAGGACATCACCGAGATGCGCCGGCTCACCATCGAAGCGTTGCGTGCCGGCGCCTTCGGCTTCACGACCTCGCGCACGGACTCCCATAAGACGCCGGTCGGCGACATGGTGCCGTCGCGCTACGCCGCAAGCGAGGAGCTCCTGGGCATCGGCTCGGCGCTCGGCGCCGTCGGCGCCGGCGCTTTCGGGATGAACAGCGATTTCGACGACGAGGCCGATGAGCTTGCCTGGATGACCCGGCTCGCAAAGGAAACCGGCCGGCCGGTCTGGTTCCTGTTGACCGACCGGTACGAGGATCCGGAGCGGTGGCGGCGACTGTTAGCCGCCGTTCGTACAGCGCGCAGCGAAGGCGCGCAGTTGACCGCGCAGATCGCCGGTCGGCCGATCGGGGTCATTCTCGGCATCGGCACCGCGCTCAACCCGTTTTCGATCAGGCCGAGCTACCGCCAGCTCCACAGTCTGAGTATCGGCGAGCAGCGCGAGCGTCTGCGCGACCCCGCGCTGCGGCGCAGGATTCTCGCCGAAAAACCCTCGGAGGAGGAGGTCAGCCGGCTGCCGCAGTTCCGCCAGCTCATCACCACGCGCTGGGACAGGTTCTTCATCATGGACGATCCTCCGGATTACGAGCCGGCGGAGGAGCTGAGCATGGCCGCGATCGCCGCGCGCGAGGGGCGAACGCCGGACGAGGTCGCATACGACTACCTGACCGAGGCCGACAGCCGGTTCCTGTTCTTTCCGGTGGTGAACTATGTCTGCGGTGATCACGAGCCGATCCGCGAGATGCTGACGGATCCGGCGACGCTGCTCGGATTGAGCGACGGGGGTGCGCACTGCGCTTCCATCGTCGATGCGGGCGTGCCGAGCTACATGCTGATGCACTGGGGCCGCGACCGACGGCGCGGGCCGCGCCTGCCGCTCGAACTGCTGGTCAAGCGCCAGACTAGCGAGACCGCCGACTTCTTCGGCTTGCGGGACCGGGGCCGGCTCGCGCCGGGACTACGAGCCGATATGAATTTGATCGACTTCGAGGGCTTGCGGCTGCACAAGCCGGAACTTGTGAACGATCTTCCTGCCGGGGGCCGGCGCTTCGTGCAGCGGGTCGACGGCTACGAGGCCACGCTCGTCGCGGGAACGCCGATCTTCGAGCGGGGTGAACACACCGGCGCCATGCCCGGCCGGCTCGTGCGCGCAGGGCGCGCTTGACGAGGTCGATGCGTGCCGCGTGCCTGTCGGGAACAATCAGGCGGCTCGCCGAAAGATGTACGGGTCGCAAGCACTCGCTGCCTTATTGTCGCAGTGATCGCTGCCCGCGGTCGTGGTATTGGCCGAGCACGTTCCTGCAGAAATGATACGTGCTCCGGTTGATCGCGAAGTTTGCCCCGGATAGCGTCACAGCCAAAGAGAAGCCCAGCAGGGTCCGAGGGCCGGCCACGGGTTCAATCCGATGCGGCGATTGGGAGGACATCATGAAAGCAATGCTGCACATTGCGCTGGCTGCGGGCCTGGCCCTTGCAGCCACGGCGACCGCCCAGGCGGGTGAGCCCAAAAGCGGGGGGATTCTGAAAATCTATCATCGCGAGACGCCGCCGAGCCTCTCCATTCACGAGGAGGCGACTTTCTCGGTCAACGTCCCGATGATGGGCGTGTTCAACAATCTCGTCATCTACGACCAGCACAAGCCGCAGAACAGCCTGGACACCATCGTGCCAGAGCTGGCGACCAGCTGGGCTTGGAACAAGGACGCCACGCAACTGACGTTCAAGCTGCGGCAGGGCGTGAAGTGGCATGACGGCAAGCCGTTCACCAGCAACGACGTCAAATGCACGTTCGACCTGCTGCAAGGCAAATCGAAAGACAAGTTCCGCAAGAATCCACGCAAGGACTGGTATGCGAACGTGACAGAGGTCTCGGTCAACGGTGACGAGGAGGTCACATTCCATCTCAAGCGGCCGCAGCCGTCGCTGCTGGCGATGCTCGCCTCCGGTTACACCCCGATCTATCCCTGCCACGTCTCCGCCGCGCAGATGCGCACGCATCCGATCGGCACCGGCCCGTACAAATTCGTTGAGATGCGGCAGAACGAATCCATCAAGCTGGTGAAGAACCCGGATTACTGGAAAAAGGGGCTGCCGTATCTTGACGGCATCGAATACAGCATCATCGGCAACCGCGCGACCGCCGTGCTTGCGTTCATCGGCGGCAAGGTCGACATGACTTTCCCGACCGAGATGACTGCCGCGCTGATCAAGGACATCAAATCGCAGGATGCCAAGGCGATCTGCGAGATCAAGCCGATCAACGTCAGCACCAATCTCATCGTCAATCGCGACACGCCGCCCTTCAATGATCCGGATCTGCGCAAGGCCATGGCGCTGGCGCTCGACCGCAAAGCCTTCATCGACATCATCCTGCAAGGGCAAGGCGACATCGGCGGCTCCCTGCTTCCGCCGCCGGAAGGGGTCTGGGGTCTGCCCCCCGACATTCTCAAGACGATTTCCGGCTACGGCGACGTTAAGGCCGACCGCGAGAAGGCCCGCGCAATCATGCAGAAGCTGGGCTACGGTCCGGACAAGCCGCTCAAGATCAAGATCTCCACGCGCAATCTGGCAACCTATCGCGATCCGGCTGTGGTCCTCATCGACCAGCTCAAGAGCATCTACATCGACGCAGAGCTCGAGCCGGTGGAGTCCAGCGCCTGGTTCGCCAAGGTCGCGCGCAACGACTACTCGGTCGGGCTCAATCTGACCGGAAACGGCATCGACGATCCCGATCAGGGCTTCTACGAGAATTACGCCTGCGGATCGGAGCGCAACTACACCCATTACTGCAACAAGGAGCTGGAGAAGCTGTTCGATCAGCAATCAGCCGAGACCGACCTCGGCAAGCGCAAGAAGCTGGTCTGGGAGATCGACAAGAAGATCCAGGAAGACGTGGCGCGGCCGATCCTGTTCCACGCCCGAACCGGTACCTGCTGGAAACCCGAGGTCAAGAACGTCACGATCATGAGCAACAGCGCCTACAATGGGTACCGCTACGAGGACGTGTGGCTGGACCGGTGAAACGCCCAGCGCAGCTTCGTCTCGCGAGAGCCTGTCGATAAGGCGCGGCGGGGGCGCCGTCCTCCGCACCGATGAGAGGCCGTGGTGGGGACCTATCTGATCAGGCGCTTCTTTCTGATGCTCCTGACCCTGTTCGGGATTTCCGTTCTCGTATTCGTAATGCTGCGGCTGGTGCCCGGCAACATTGCGGACATCCTGTTCGACGCCGCCGGAATGATCGACACGGCGGAGAAGGCCGATCTGGAAAAGCAGTTGGGGCTCGATCGGCCGATCGCCGTGCAATACGTGAGCTGGATCTCGGCCCTGGCTCACGGCGACCTCGGATACTCCTACGTGTCGGAAAAGCCGGCGATCGACGAGATCGCGCCGCGTATTCCGATCACCGCCAAGCTCGCCGGTCTGGCTCTCCTGTTTTCCATCACCTTAGGGGTGCCGCTCGGAGTTATCAGCGCGGTCAAGCAGAACTCCGGGCTGGACTACATCTTGCGCGTGATCAGCCTCAGCGGGCTGTCCATACCCGCATTCTGGCTCGGTCTGCTGATTCTCATGGGGTTCTTAAAATTCTTCGGCACGATTCCCATCTACACCGATCCGCCGAAGGGATTTTGGAACGCGCTGTGGCTCTACAGCATACCGGCGGCGGCGGTCGGATTTCGCAGTTCGGCCCTCATCACGCGCCTGACGCGCTCCTCGATGCTGGAAGTGCTGCGGCAGGACTACATCCGCACGGCTCGAGCGAAGGGCGCGTCAGGCGCCAGCGTCAATTATCATCACGCGTTGCGGAACGCGGTGCTGCCGGTCGTCACGGTCATTGGCATCGAGGCTGCCTTCCTGATGGGGGGGCTGATCGTCACTGAAACCGTGTTCAACATTCCGGGCGTTGCACGCTTTCTGGTGGAGGCGATCCGCTGGCGCGACTATCCGATCGTGCAGAACCTGGTGATGTTCATTGCCGCGGTGGCGGTCTTGATCAATTTCCTTGTCGACCTGCTGTATGCAGCCTTGGATCCGCGGATCAAATATGCGGATTAGCCCCATGATGTCGAACGCGGGCGGCGGGCTTGGGAACAGGTCGCGCATGGCAATGGGGACAGCCTGCGAGCGGTCCGCACCGAGGGGACCGCGGCTCGGCCTGCGGTCGCCACGGGAAAGCGAGATCCATGGCGAGCATTGATCTCATTCCGGGGCCTGCGCAAGGCGCCGCTCGACCGGAGAGCGTCTGGTCGCGGCTGCGCTATTTCGCCGGGGCCTATCCGCTGGGCGTGATCGGCGCGTTCATCATGGCGGCGTTGGTGTTCGCCGCCGTGTTCGCGGATTTCATCACGGTCTACAGCCCGATCACGACCAATTCGGCAGTCTCGCTCGCGCCGCCGAGCGAAGCGCACGTGTTCGGGACAGACCCGATGGGTCGCGACATTTACAGCCGGATCGTGTTTGGTGCGCGCATCTCGCTCGCCGTCGGACTGGGCTCGACCTTCCTGGGCTGCGCGTTCGGCATCGTGCTCGGTTTGGCCTCGGGCTATCTTGGCGGCTGGACCGATCTCGTGATCCAGCGGATCGTCGACGTGTTGCAAGCCATGCCGCTCCTGGTGCTGGCGCTGGTCATGGCGGCGGCGCTCGGTCCGGCGCTCGGCAATACCATCGTCGCCATCGCGATTCCGCTGATCCCCTATGCGGCCCGCGTCATCCGCTCCAATACGCTGACGTTGCGCGAACAGCCGTTCGTCGAGGCGGCACGCGCCGTCGGCATGAGCGAATTCCGCATCGCCGTCCGGCACGTGCTGCCCAATACGCTTGCGCCGCTGATTGTCATCGCCACCGCGCAGCTCGGCGCGGCGATCCTGACCGAGGCGTCGCTGTCGTTCCTGGGGCTGGGCGTGCCGGAGCCCTATCCTTCCTGGGGCCGCATGCTGTCGGACTCCGCCGCGGAATACGCGCGCACCGCGCCGTGGCTCATCATATTCCCCGGCGTCGCCATCAGCTTGGCGGTGTTCGGCACCAACCTGTTCGGCGATGCGCTGCGCGACATTCTTGATCCGCGGCTGCGCAACTGACGGCGTCGGGCCGCGCCATGACCATCACGCGCAGCGAGCGCGACATCGTCTTCCCAGCGCTGAAGGATACTTCGAACAATGGTGGCGAGTCGCTGCTCGAGGTCGAGGGACTGCGCACCTATTTCGACCTGCGCTATGGCGTGGTCAAAGCGGTGGACGGTGTCAGTTTTTCGCTCGAGCCGCACGAGACCCTGGCCATCGTAGGCGAATCCGGCTGCGGCAAGAGCATCACCGCGTTGTCGTTGATGCGGCTGGTGCCGGAGCCACCCGGCCGCATCGCCGGCGGCTCGGTCAAGCTCGCCGGCGTCGATCTGCTCACGCTCGATGCGGAGGCGATGCGCAGCGTCCGCGGCAAGGACATTGCGATGATCTTCCAGGAGCCGATGACCTCGCTCAATCCCGTGCTCACGGTCGGAAGCCAGATCGCGGAGGTGCTGCTGCTGCATGAGTCGCTAAGCCGGCGGCAGGCTTGGCAGAAAGCCATCGACATGCTCCGCCTCGCACATATCCCGGAGCCGGAGCAGCGCGCCAAAGAGTACCCGCATCAGCTTTCGGGCGGCATGCGCCAGCGCGCCATGATCGCGATGGCGCTTGCTTGCAATCCGAAGGTGCTGATCGCCGACGAGCCGACGACCGCGCTCGATGTGACGATCCAGGCGCAGATCCTGGACATCATCCAAGACCTGCAGCGCAAGCTCGGCACCGCCGTGATCCTGATCACCCACGATCTCGGAGTCGTCGCCGAGACCGCGCAACGCGTGATCGTGATGTATGCCGGGCGCAAGGTCGAGGAGGCATCGGTGGAAGAATTGTTCACCCGGCCCCAGCACCCCTACACGCGCGGGCTGATGGCCTCGATCCCGCGCCTTGCGCTGATGCGGGGCGAGGGCGCGAGGGCGAGCACCCGGTTGCAGGAGATTCCCGGCATGGTGCCGGCCTTGACCCACCTGCCGGAGGGCTGCGTGTTCGCGCCGCGCTGCGCCTTTGCCGAGGAGCGCTGCCGCCGCGCCTATCCCGACTACGAACAGAAACGGCCGCGGCATTGGGCGGCATGCTGGCGCTCCGCCGAGCTGTTCGGTGACCCCGGTGCCTGAGGCGAGTGTGCTCAACGCTTCCTCCAACGGCCCGGCCGTGCTCGAGGTGCGCGGCCTCAAGAAGCATTTTCCAGTTCACCACGGACTGTTGCGGCGCATGGCCGGCACCGTGTTCGCGGTCGACGGAGTCAGCTTTTCGATCGCGCAGGGCGAGACGCTCGGCCTGGTCGGCGAATCCGGTTGCGGCAAATCGACTGTCGGCCGCACAGTCCTGCGGCTGATCGAGCCCACCGATGGCACGATCAAGGTCGATGGGCGCGACATCACCCATCTGGCCAAGGCGGAGTTGCGCCCGTACCGCCGGCAAATGCAGATCATCTTCCAGGATCCCTTCTCCTCGCTGGATCCGCGCATGTCGGCGGGCGCCATCGTCGCCGAGCCGATGCGCGTGCACGGGACGGCCGCAGGTCAGGAGGTGAAGAGGCGAGTTGCCGCCTTGTTCGAGCGCGTCGGCTTGCGCCAGGCGCAAATGGACAATTATCCGCACCAGTTCTCGGGCGGCCAGCGCCAGCGCATCGGCATCGCGCGCGCGCTTGCGCTGCAACCCAAGCTGATCGTCGGCGATGAGCCCGTTTCCGCGCTCGACGTCTCGATTCAGGCGCAGGTGCTCAATCTGATGATGGACCTTCAGCAGGAGCTTGGGCTCGCCTATCTCTTCATTTCGCACAATCTCGCGGTCGTCGAGCATATCAGCCATCGCATCGCGGTGATGTATCTCGGCCGCATCGTCGAATACACCGATAAACAGACCCTGTTCACGCAGCCGCTGCATCCCTATACCGAATCGCTGCTGTTGGCGGTGCCGGTACCGGACCCGAAGATCAAGCGGCCGAAACGCGTGCTGCAGGGCGACGTGCCGAGCCCGATCAGCCCGCCGTCCGGATGCCATTTCCATACTCGCTGTCCCTATGCCGTGGAGCGCTGCAAGATCGAAGTGCCGGCGCTGCGCGAGGCGCGTCCGGGCCATCTGGTGGCTTGCCATCTGCGATAAGCCCGCATTCCCCGACAGCTGAGCGGCGGGAGCGGCCGCTTGTTCGCGCGACGGCTTCCTTGCCGGCCGGCCGATTTTGGTGGAAAGTCCGGCAAAGCCGACAGCACTGGAGGGCTCGCGATGGAAATCGTCCCGCTCGGCCCGGGCTTCGCCGCCGAGCTGCGTGGCGTGACGCTTGCCGAAGTCGCGGCCGACGACGCCGCATACGAAAAGGCGCGGGCAGCGTTCGAGGAGCACTCGGTCCTCGTCTTTCGCGGACAGGACGTGACCGACGAGGGGCAGCTCGCTTTTTCGCGCCGCTTCGGACCGCTTGAGGTGACTAAGGTCGGCTCGCTGGGCGCCGGCAGCAACCTTGTGATCCTCAGCACCATCGACGAGAACGGCAAGGTCGTGCCGGCCGATCACCGGCTTGCCCTGCGCAACAAGGCAAACCAGCTCTGGCACACCGACAGCACTTTCAAGCGCGTGCCGGCGCTCGCCTCGGTGCTCTCCGCACGCGTCATCCCCGCGCGGGGTGGCGAGACCGAGTACGTCTCGACGCGCCTCGCCTGGGAGCGGCTCGAGGAAGTGCTGCGCACGCGCCTGGAGAATTCCTTCGCCTGGCACGACTACGCCCATTCGCGCGGCAAGATCGCGCCCGACCTCGCGAGTCCGGAGGAGCGCGCGGCGCTCCCGCCACAATGCTGGCGGCTGGCGTGGAGGAATCCGGCGAATGGCCGCGCCGCTCTTTACCTCGCCTCGCACGCTTGTGCGATCGAGGGCATGGAACGGGCGGCGGCGCAGAAGCTCCTGACCGAGCTGATGGACGCTGCGACCGCGCCAGGACTGAGCTACGTGCACAGCTGGCGCGCAGGCGACGTCGTCATGTGGGATAACCGCGCGACCATGCACCGGGGCCGGCCTTGGCCCGCGCACGAGGCGCGGCTCATGGTGCGCACGACGATCTCCGCCACCGAAGCGGACGGACTCGCGAGCGTCCGTCCGCCGTCACGGCAGGCGGCGGAATAAAGCCCGCCGCCGGCTCGCCAGCCGGGAACTTCCCCGGCAACCCGGCGGCGTTTCCGCCCTTGCGGATGCAAGCGGTGCAGACCGCGGACGCCGCGCCCGGGCTCGGCGAATGAGGTCAGCAGTGACCACCACCCCCGAAGACCTGCGTTACAACGTTTCCGACCGGGTCGCTGAAATCAGCCTGGCCCGCCCGCCGGTGAATGCGTTGAGCCTGTCGCTGCTTGAGCGGCTCGTAGCGGCGTTGCGGCGCGCCGCAGCCGACCAGAACGTGCGCGCGGTCGTGCTGACGAGCGCGCTGCCGCATCGATTCAGCGCCGGACTCGACCTCGCCATGATGTCGGGCAAACCGGTGATGGATATGCGGCGGCTGCTGGAGACGCTCTACGTGGACCTCTTCGACGCACAATACAATCTCGGCAAACCGTCGGTCGCCGCCGTCGGCGGAGCCGCGCGCGGGGGCGGGATGACGCTGGCCATTTCCTGCGACGTGCTGGTCGCCGGACGCCGCGCGACCTTTGGTTATCCTGAAATCGATCTCGGTCTCATTCCGGCGATTCACTTCGTGCACCTGCCACGCATCGTCGGCCGTCACCGCGCTTTTGAGATTTTATTCAGCGGTCGCGTCTTCGGTGCCGACGAGGCCGCGACTCTCGGCCTCGTCAGCCGGGTCGTGCCAGATGGCGAGGTGCGTGACGAAGCGCGCGCGATTGCTCGCGCATTTGCTGCAAAGCCGGGCATCGCGATGCGGCTCGGACGCGCCGCGTTCATGCGTGTAAACGACCTGGATTACCGGCGCGGCATCGGTGAGGCGGTGGAGCAGTTCTGCAACGCGGCGGCGACGGCGGAAGCTCAGGAGGGCCTGCGGGCATTCATCGAGAAGCGCTCGCCGAACTGGTGACGGGCGGCGAGGGCTGCCGCACTCCCAAGCCGGTATCCGCTGATCGGCCAAAGCCGCCAACTCGTTCCATCTGCGATTTGTCCACACCATGCAAAATCCATCCGTGCTCATATCCGGTGCCGGGATCGCCGGTCCAACCTTGGCCTACTGGCTGCTGGCTCGCGGCTTCAAGCCCACGCTGGTCGAATCCGCACCGCGTCTGCGCGCCGGCGGATACATGATCGACTTCTGGGGGCTGGGCTACGACATCGCAGATCGGATCGGGTTGCTGCCGGCGCTGGAAAGCCGCGGCTATCGCGCGGAGGAGCTGCGTTTCGTCGATGACTGCGGGCGGCGCGTCGGAGGCTTCGGGGTCGACGTGTTCCGCAGGATGACGGGCGGACGTTATGTCAGTTTGCCGCGTGGCGAACTCGCGGAGGCGATCTATCGCACGGTCGCCGGCAGATGTGAGATCATCTTCGGCGACGGCGTTGCCGGAATCGCGCAAAGCAGCGACGCGGTGGGCGTCGAGTTTCATCACGCCCCGGCCCGCCAATTCGACCTGGTGGTGGGCGCAGATGGTCTGCATTCGGCCGTACGCAATCTGGTATTTGGGCCGTCCGACCCATACGAACGCTATCTCGGCTACGCGGCTGCGGCATTCGAAGTCGAGGGTTACCGGCCGAGAGACGAGGGCGTGTATGTCAGCCATGGTTTGCCCGGCAGGCAGATCGCGCGCTTTGCCATGCGGAACAATCGCACGATGTTCCTGCTGGTGTTTGCGGCGGCGCGACCTCCGGCGGTCGATCCGGACGATGTGCAGCAGCAAAAAGCCATCCTGCATCGCGAGTTCGATGGGGCGGGATGGGAGTGTCCGCAGATTCTGCAGGCGCTGGATCGCTGCGAGCACGTCTATTTCGATCGGGTCAGCCAGATTCGAATGGACGCCTGGTCACGCGGACGGGTGGTGCTTGTTGGCGATGCCGCGTTCTGTCCCTCGCTGCTGGCGGGTCAGGGCGCCGCGCTCGCGATGACCGCGGCCTATGTCCTGGCGGGCGAGCTCGCGGAGGCGGAAGGAAGGTTCCAGCCCGCGTTCGAACGCTATGCATCCCTGCTGCGCGCATTCATTGCCGGCAAGCAGACGGCGGCCGAGCGGTTCGCGGCATTCTTTGCGCCGAAAACCTCCTTCGGCATCTTCCTGCGCAATCAGGTGTCGAAAGCGCTGCGGATCCCCCTTGTGGCGGATGCGGTGATCGGACGCAGCCTTCTGGACCGTGTCGCCTTGCCAACGTACCGGCAGGGGTAAGACTAGAAGCGAGCGAGCTCCGTCACGAGCGCTCGAAGACGCCCTTTATCCGAGGAATACCGACCCCGCACCGAAATTTCGTCGGCCCCCGGTTGTGCGTTGCGCCTTCTCGCTGCTTCGTCGCCGATGGGTGCGAAGCTTTTTTCCCGAAGTGGGAACCGCGAAGATGGCATGCCGTTGCCGAAGGGGCTCGAAACGAGAGCAAGTCCAAACGATGCGTGTCCTTGCCATTCTCACTTCTTTGCCATTGATCGTGGCCACCGCTGCCTTGGCGCAGAACGCGCCGCCAAGTGCTCAGCAAGGTCAAAGCAATGGGCTGCTTGGCATCCAGCAGCAGCTTCGGAACAACCTGCAACAGCAAGGCTTCTCAGACATCCGCATCATGCCGAGTTCCTTCCTCGTCCGCGCCAAGGACCGGGCGGGAAATCCGGTCATGATGGTGGTCAGCCCCGACTCGGTCACCGCGGTGACGGAGGTCACCAAACAGCCGCAAGCCATGCAGGGAGCCGGCCAAGGCACGGCGGGCGTCCCGGTGCCCAGCGGCCAGAACTCGGGAGTCGGAATCGCGGGCCAGCGCGGCAACAAGAACGGTCCGGCGGCGAACCCTTCGACCACCGGCTCTGCCAATAAGCATGGCAATGAAGCGGTCCGCGAGCAGGATGCAGCCAAGATCCCGGGCGCGCCCGGAGGGAAGAGCGGCCCGGCCGTCAAGCCGCCGTCGAAATAGGCGTCGCGCGCGGCGAGCCGCGGCAACCGAGCGGCCCGCCCGCGAGGCACGTGCGTTCGATCGAAGCGTCCGCGCC
>DATBKV010000028.1:0-8105 GCA_036555745.1 Xanthobacteraceae bacterium
CGGCCTGAAGCACCCACCGATGGACTACTACAAGATGCTCTACGCCGACACCGCCCTCAACGGCGACGTCGCGGCAACGCGTTGCGGGCATTCGTTTTTCGGAACCTCGTCTTGCCTGTTCGCGACCGATGCGCCGTTTGACACGGAGCAGGGCCATGGCTTGATCCGCAATACGATCAAAGCGGTCGAAGCGCTGCCGATATCGCCCGGCAGGCGTGAGATGATATTTGCTGGAAATGCGAGATCGCTGCTCAAGCTGCCGAGGCCGAGCGCGGAAAGGGCTTCGGCGTGAAGACTAAGAGCATCAGGGTCAAGCTGCGCGACGGCGAGATGGGAGCCTATCTCGCCGTCCCGGAGCGCACGCCGGCGGGTGCCGTCATCGCCATCATGGAGATCTGGGGTGTCAACGCTACCATGCGCCGCCACGCGCACGAATTTGCCGAGGCCGGCTTCGTCTGCCTGGTGCCGGACCTGTTCTGGCGGCAGGAGCCGGGGGTCGAGCTTTCCGACCACGATCCCGAGCACGTGAGAAAGGCGTTCGACCTCTATTACGATTTCGACTACGACCTCGCCGTGCGCGATATGGAGGACACCTGGCACTTTCTGGAGAAGCTGCCGGAGTGCAACGGCAAGGTCGGCGCAGTCGGCTATTGCCTCGGCGGCAAGCTTTGCTACCTCATGTGCTGCCGAACCGATATCGACTGCGCCGTCGCCTACTACGGCACCTATATCGAGCATCACATCCGCGAGGTGAAGAGCCTGCACCGGCCGTTCGTGCTGCACATGGCGATGAAGGACCGCTGGGTGCAGGCCGAGGTGAACGATCTCTTGGAGCGTCGGTTGTCGCCCAATCCGCTGGTGGCGATCCACAAATATCCCGGCGCCGACCACGCCTTCGCGCGCTACGGCGGCAAGACCTATTCCAAGCCTGAGGCGGAGCGCGCGCTGGCGCTGACTGTGGAGTTCTTCAAGCGACATCTCGGGGGTGCCGCTGTTTGATCCCCGCCGTCATGCCCGCGCAGGCGGGCATCCAGTAAGCGGGGAGTGCGAGTTGAGGCCGGAGCGGTGCGTGCCGGCAAGGCCGGCGACTACTGGATCGTCCGCCTTCGCGGAAGATGACAACTGAGCGGGTCTTCGGTCAGCGCCTCTCGCCTTCGCTCGGATGACAAAGCTGCAGCTCGTTTGAACGATTAAGCTCAATCGTACACCGTCTCCACATAATGCTCCGAATCGACCACCGCCTCGATCACCGTGGGGCCCTTGGCCGCGAGCGCGGTCTTGACCGCCGCCTCGAGCGCATCGGGGCTGTTGGCGGCGACCGCCGGCACGCCGAAATAATGCGCGGGCGGCGCCCGGTAATCCTCGGCCTGCAGCTCGGTGCCGTAGAGCGGGAGCTGGCGGCGGATCTGCTTGACCTTGATGAGCGCGAGCCAGCGGTCGTCGAGAACCACGATCGGGAGAGTGATGCCCAGCCGCTTCGCGGTCGCGACCTCGCCGCAGGTCATCTGGAAGCAGCCGTCGCCGAGCAGGCAGACCACCGGCAAATCCGGGCGCGCCAGCTTGGCCGCGATCGCCCCCGGCAGCGCGAAGCCCATCGACGACCAGCCGTTGGTGATCTGGAAGGTCTTCGGCGCGTGCGCCGACCATTGGCTGGCGATCTGGTGCGTATGCGCGCCGACGTCGAAGGCCAGCACGCCTTCGCGCGGCAGCGCCTGGCGCACCGCGTCGATCGCGGCATGCGCGGTGAACGACCTGGCCGCTGGACGCAGGGCCGCCTGAAAGTCTCGGCGATGCTCGGCCAGGACCTTCGTATTCCACGCGTTGGCTGCCGGCGGCCGTGCAGCCAGGTGCGCGAGTGACGAATCGAGATCGCCGATGACCTGATGAGTGAGCTTGACCGCGGGCGCGACATCCGCCGGCTCGATGTCGATCTGCATTAGCGGCCGATCACCGATCCAGGCCTCGTATTCCACCTCCACCGTGTCGTAGCCGAGACCGACGATGAGGTCGGCCGAACGCAGAAACTTGCGCTGAATTTGCCGGCAAGCTCGTTCGATGCAGCCGAGCGCGAGCGGATGATCATCGTCGATCATCCCCTTGGCCATAGTGGTAGTGGCGAAAGGCAAGTTGTGACGCTCAACGACGCTGCGCAGCAGCCCCGGATCGGCGACGCGCATCGCCGTCGATCCGAGCACCGCGATCGGCTGCTTTGCGTTGACGATCAGCTCTCCCGCCCGCGCGATATCCGCGTCGGGAGCGGGTGCGAGCCTCGCCGGTTGCGCCGGCGCCGCCGCCGTTTCGTTGGTTGGGGCGAGCGCCACGTCCTCGGGGAGATCGAGATGCACCGGTCCCTTCGGCTCGGTTAGTGCCAAGCGGATCGCCTGCGTCAGTGTCTCTGCGATGCGCCCCGGCTCGAGCGGCAAGGTCGCCTTGGTGATCGGCTTGAACAGCGCGTGATGGTCGATCCACATCTGGATGCGCCGGCCGAGCTGATCGCGGTTGAGGTTGCAGGTGATCGCGATCATGGGCGAGCGATCGAGAAAGGCCGAGCCGACGCCGGTCGCCAGATTGGTCGCACCCGGGCCGAGCGTCGCGATGCAAAGCCCCGGCCTGCCGGTGATGCGGCCGGTGACGTCGGCGGCGAAGCCGGCCGAGCCTTCGTGTGCGGTGAGCACGAACTCGATCCCGCCCGCGCGCATCGCCTCCATCAGCGGCAGCACGTTGCCGCTCGGGATGCCGAAGCCGCGATCGATCCCGTTGGCCTTGAGGATTGCGACGATCAGATCGGCGTTGTTCATGCGACGATCGTCATGGGATCGGCCCCGCGTCCGCGGAGCGCCACAGGCCCAGCGAAGCTCGGTGGCAGCCTATTTGATGAAATCGTTGCTGTAGAGCTCGTTCACCGGCAGCTCGGTCTCGATGAATCCCTGTTGTTTGTAGAAGTGCTGCAGTTTGGCAAGGCGCTGCGGGTCCATGGCGCCCAGCGTGCTCTGTCCCTTGTAGGTGCGCTCTGTGTAGTTCGCGAGAATCTTCTTCATCAGCTCTTCCTTGCCTTTGAAGGAAGGCGACGCCTCGACATAGGCGAGCGCGGCCTTCTGCGGATCGTTCATGACGAATTGCATGCCCTTCAGGGTAGCCTTGACCACGGCGCGCACCATGTCTGGCCGCTCGGCGATGGTCTTGTCCGAGGCGAGGATCGCCTGCGCCATCGACTGGAAGTAATCGGTGGTGGGAAGCGACACCGTATCCTTATCCTTGAGCCCTTCCTTGACGTCGATTTCCCAGTCCGGCGTGCAGGCGCAGGCGTCGACCGTGCCAGCGACCACGAGGCTTGCGACCCCGGCCGGCCCGACCGCCTGGGCGTCGACGTCGTTCTTGCTGATGCCCTTGGAGGCGAGCGCGCCCAGGAGCGCGTAGTAGGTCGTGTCCTGAAAGGCGAGCACGGAAATCTTCTTGCCGCGCAGGTCCTCGAGCTTCTCGATGCCGCGGTCCTTGCGGCCGACCACGACCGTGAGCGCGCCGCCGCCCATCAGCCCGACCGACTTCACCGGCACGCCATTGCCGCGCACGATGATCGGGGTGTCGCCGATCGCGCCGCCGATCGGCGCATTGCCGACGCCGATCTGCTTGGCGACATCGACGCCGCCGCGCGCTACTACGAACTCGACGTCGTAACCGGCGTCCGCGTAGTAGCCGAGATGCTTCGCCAACACCCAGGGCGCGAACGCCGGCAGGCTCGGCGGAGCGGGCAGCAGGTAGGTGAGCTTCTCCGCGGCGCCCGCCGTGCCGGCCGTGGCTGCGAGGCAGAATGCCGCAGTCAGCGCCGACCTCGACAGCTGCCGGCGCAACCGACCGCCGGAGGACTTGGCGAACAGCATGTCATCTCTCCTGTGTTCGAAAAGCCTTATGACTTTGTGGCTGCGGAGCCGCCCCGCGCTCTCGCCTCCCGCCACTCGCGCGCGAGCCGCTCGCGCACCGGAATGAAATCGTAGGTCGGGAAGAACTCGGTCGCGAACACGCCCCAGGCGCAGCGCTCGATTTCGACGTTCACGACATTGAGCAGATGTGGCGGCAGCCGCAATGTGACGATCTGCCCGATCCCCATCACCACGTTCCAGCTGACGATCTCCACTCCCTTAGGGGGAAACCGCTCCCACCATCCCGTCGCTGACAGATGGCCCTGGATGGCTTCGAGATTTTGCGATTGATCGTGCTTGAGGAAAATCGTCAGGAGGATGGTTTCGGCTGCGTCGCTGCTCACGCCATCGCCTCCTTGGCCGGCGGTTGACTCCGCCGACGGCAATGTTACCTTGTTCTTATTCGAACGCAAGGTTCAAAATGCATCAAGCGGGAGCAGGAGGCGCGGCGTGACCGACCTTCATTCTCGGCTCAAGCACCAATCGCTGGGCCGTCCGCTCAGCGCCGAGGAGCGCGCTCTGGCCGACGCGCTCGAGGCGGTTTTTCGCACCGGCCAGCACGACTTTGCCGAGGTTGCGCGCGCGCTCGAGCGCGACGGCGTCAAGCGTCCTTCGGGCGAACAAGGTCCGTGGACGGCGGCCGTGCTGGAGCAGGAGCTCACCTCAATCAACGCCTCGCTGGACGCCGCCTATGCTGAAAACGGCATCGGTGCTTGAGCTCGCCGGCGTCACCAAGCGCTTTACGGCGCCCGATGGTGTATCAGCGCTCACGGCGATCGAACGCGTGAGCCTGACGGTGGGCGCCGGCGAGTTCGTTGCCGTCGTCGGCCCATCCGGCTGCGGAAAAAGCACCATCCTCAACCTCGCGGCCGGCTTGGATCGCCCGACCGAGGGATGCATTCTGCTCAACGGCATTCCGGTGGAAGGCCCCAATCCGACCGTCGGCTTCATGCTGCAGAAGGATCTGCTGCTGCCCTGGCGCAAGATCGCTCATAACGTGGAATTCGGGCTCGAGGCGCGCGCCATCAGCCGCGCCGAGCGCCGCCAGCGCGCCTTGCGCGAGCTGCGGCGCTGCCGGCTGCAGGACTTCGCGGACAGCTATCCCTATCAACTGTCCGGCGGGATGCGCCAGCGCGCTGCGCTCGCGCGCACGCTCGCGATCGAGCCGGCGATCGTCTTGCTGGACGAGCCGTTTTCCGCGCTCGACGCGCAGACCAAGCTGATCCTGCAGAGGAGCTTTGCTCAGACCATTGCGTCCTCGGCGATCACGACGCTGTTGATCACGCATGATCTGATGGAGGCCGTGATCATGTCGGATCGCATCCTGGTCATGAGCGAACGGCCCGGACGCATCATCGAGGAGATACGGGTCGATCTGCCGGATCGCGACGATCCGATGGCGCGCATATCGGCGCCGCGCGCACGTGAATACGTCGACCGCCTGCTCGCCAGCCTTCATCTGCAGGAGAAGGCGGCGTGAGCCCTTCCGACGCCGGCACCGCGCTCGAGCGTCCGCCTGCGCTGGCGGCGGAGCCGGTGACGCGTGCAGCCCAACCCACGGCGCCGGAACATCCGGTTGCCGCGCCGTCCACGCGGCTCACATCGCCGCCGGCGATCCTGCTGGGAAGCCTCGGGTTTGGGATCGTCTTTCTGCTGGCCTGGCAGTTCTTGCCGCCCGCGCTCGGCGTGCCCGCCTATATCATTCCGACCGTGACGGATCTCGCGCACGAATTCGGTCGCATGGTCCAGCGCGAGAACCTGATGGTGCATGTGTTGTCGACGGTGACCATCGCCGCTGCCGGCTTCCTGATCGGAAGCCTGCTCGGGGCCGCGCTGGGCTATGTCCTCGGCATGTCGATTTTCGTCGAGAAGGTGCTTTCTCCCTACATCCTCGGCCTGCAAATCGCGCCCAAGGTCGCATTCGCACCGTTGTTCATCATGTGGCTCGGCTACAACGCCTGGCCGAAGCTGGTGGTGACGATCCTGGTCGTGTTCTTCCCGATCATGGTCAACGTGCTGCAGTCGATGAAAACGGTCGATCGCGACCTCATCAACCTCGCGCGCGCCTACAGCATGGGCCGCATGCAGATCTTCTGGAAGATCGAGGTGCCGGCGTCGATGCCGGCGCTGATGGCCGGCCTGCGCATCGGCGCTACCCTGGCGGTGATCGGCGTCACCGTCGGCGAGCTCGTCGGCGGCAATACCGGGCTCGGCTATCTCATCACGTTCGGCGAAGGGCAGGCCAACACCGCGATGGTGTTCGACGCCATCGTGCTGCTCACGCTGGTCGGCATCCTGCTTTACGCCGCGGTCGCCGCGATCGAGGCGCGGGTGCTGCACTACATTCCCCGCGCCATGCGCTGAGGCGGGTCACAAGGAGAACGCTCATGGAACACAAGCCCATCTATCCCGAGATCAGGCCCGAGAACGTCGCCATCCCGAAAGGCGCGACGCTCGCCTCCTGGCTCAACTCCCGCATCGCTCGCTACGACACGCGCTCGCTCGACTGGGATGCGCTCAAGTTCCAGGCCGACTACGACCCCAAATATCGCCGCGCTCAGATGCGCTATGTCGGAACCGGCGGCACCGGCGTCGCCAGCGACGAGAATAGCGTGCCGGCCGAGCACTTCACCTTCTCGACCATGGTGCTGCCTGCGGGATGCGAAGGTCCGCTGCATCTCCATACCGACGCCGAGGAAGTGTTCTTCGTACTGCGAGGCAACAAGCTTCGCTTCATCGTCGAGCATCAGGGCGAGCGCTTCGAGACCGTGCTCAAAGAGCGCGACCTGTTCTCGGTGCCGCCCGGCGTCTATCGCGGGCTGGTCAACGAGGGCATCGAGGAAGCGCTGATGTGCGTCATCATCGGCAACAGCAAGCCGGTAACGCCGACCTATCCGCCGGACCATCCGATCGCCAAGATCAAGCGTCCCAAGGGCGCCGGCGCGGGATAGCGCAATTCGTGATGTGGAATCTTCTCGAGATAAATCGCGCGACCCCCACCCCGGCTCCTCCCCACAAGGGGGAGGGGAGCTCACCGAGGCGGCATCAATGGAGTGCGGCACATGAGCAGCGTCGACAAAGACGAAATCGAACAACGCCTGGCGACCGGCATCCTCGGTCAATGGTACGCGGTGGCGAAGTCGGTGCAGGTCAAGCCCGACAAGCCGCAGGCCGTCATGGCGCTTGGACGACACCTCGTCCTCTGGCGCGACACCGCCGGCAAGCTCCATTGCCTGGAGGACTATTGCCCGCATCGCGGCGCGCGGCTCTCGCGCGGCGAGGTCAACGCCGACAACATCTCCTGCCGCTACCACGGCGTCACGCTCGACGGCAGCGGGACGATCGTTCGCGTGCCGGCCATGCCGGGCTGTCCGCTCGAAGGACGCAAGGCCGTCGACAGCTATCCGGTACTCGAGACGAACGACGCCGTCTTCGTCTACTTCCCGAGCAAGGAGCGCCCCGATGCGCCCGAGCTGAATTTGCCCGCGGAGTTCTCCGATCCGGCGTGGAGCGGCATCCTCTGCGTGGGGCGCTGGGACTGCAGCTATCGCCTCGTCTACGACAATTTCGCCGATCCGATGCACGCCTGCTATTTGCACGCCAACTCCTTCACCCTGGCGTTCGGTGCCAAGCAAGACGTGCTGCAGGTGGAGAAGCGCGACGACGGCTTCCACATCGCCCGCGTCGAGCAGAAGGACGTCAATCTCGACTGGACCGACGTGATCATCGACGGCACGCAGATCTATTGCCGGCTCGACATCCCGTATCCGGACGCGGCGGGGCCGGGCGGGCCGTTCCGCATCATCGGCTATACCACGCCGGTCGATGAGCACTCCTGCATGGTGTTCTTCTGGCGGTTCCGGCAGGTCGAGGGGATCGCCCGGGAATCGTGGCGCTTCCTCTACCGCGCGACGCTCGAGGCTCGCCATTGGCACGTGCTCGAGCAGGATCGCGAGATGCTAACGCACATTCCCGAGGACGCGCACAAGCGCGAGATGCTCTACCAGCACGATGTCGGCGTCGCGCGCATGCGGCGCATCCTGTCGCAACAGGCGAAGAGCCAGCTTGCGGCCGAAGAGATGGCTGCCGTCCGCACGGCGGTCTGACGATGCTGGCCGGGCGCACGATCGTCGTGACCGGCGCCGCGCGGGGCGTCGGGCGCGCCATCGCGCGTGCCTGCGCCAAAGC
>DATBKV010000029.1:0-14917 GCA_036555745.1 Xanthobacteraceae bacterium
CGCCCGGCGCGCAAGTTGCTGCAACAAGACGGGGGAGCAAACCCCCAGCTTTCCAAGGAGGAACGCGCCGATGAAACGCATAGTCCCGGCAATGCTGGCCAGCGCCCTGGCCTTCGGCTCTGCTCTGCTCTCGACCACCGCGACCGCGCAGGAGGTGACGCTTCGGCTGCATACTTTCCTGCCGCCGGTCGCCAATCCGGTGAAGCATTTCATGGTGCCGTGGGGCCAGAAGGTCGAGAAGGAGTCGAACGGACGGATCAAGGTCCAGATCTATCCGTCGATGCAGCTCGGCGGCAAAGCCACGCAACTGCTCGAGCAGGTGCGCGACGGCGTCGTCGACGTGGTGTGGACGCTGCCCGGCTTTACGCCCGGCGTGATGCCCAAGCTCGAGATCTTCGAGCTGCCGTTCCTGCACCGAAGCACCCACGCCACCGTGATGGCGCTGCAGGACTACATCGCGAAATACATGCAGAAGGAGTTCGAGCCGTACCACGTGCTGCTGGTGCACTGTCATGCCGGCGCCCTGTTCATGACCAAGGATCCGATCAACAAGGTCGAAGACTTCCAGGGCATGAAGCTGCGCTCGTATTCGCGCACCAACGCCTGGATCCTCGAAGCCCTGAATGCCGTGCCGTTGCAGCTGCCGCTGCCCGAGCTCGTCCCGATGATCAGCAAAGGCACGATCACCGGCACTATCCTGCCCTACGAGATCGCGCCGGCGGTCAAGATGGACGAGCTCGCCAATTACTTCACCACCCTGGCGCCGCCGCAGCCGCGGCTGAGCACCGCCATCTTCACCTTCCTGATGAACAAGAAGACCTACGAAAACCTGCCGCCCGATCTGAAGAAGGTGATCGACGACAATTCCGGCCGCAACCTCGCCCCGACCGCGATCAAGACCTGGGACGAGGTCGAGATCGCCGGCGAGAAGGTGATGCACGCGAAGCCCAAGAACAAGTTCGTCCAGCTCAGCCCCGAGGAAACCGCCAAGTTCAAGAAGAAGGTGCAGCCGGTCTTCGATCGGTTCGTGACCATGCTGGACGAGTCCGGCGGCAACGGAAAGCAGATCCTCGCCGACGTCGAGGCCTTGGAAGCGAAATATTCGAACTGAGCGGCCGCCGCCGCTCGGCCTCGCTTCGATGCCGAGAGAGCTCGATGTCGAACGATCCAGGTGAGGCAGTCCGGCCGACCGATGCGGTCGGCCGGCTGCTGTTCGGAGCCGCCAAGGCCCTCGCCGTATTCGGCGGCGGGCTGTGCTGCCTGATGGCGGCGATGGTCACGGTGAGCGTCAGCGGACGCTACCTGTTCTCCGCCCCGATCCCAGGCGATTACGATCTGCTCGCCATCCTCAGCGGCTGTGCGGCCTTCGCCTTTCTGCCCTATTGCCAGATGACGCGCGGCAACGTGGTGGTTGATTTTTTCACGACCAACACGAGCCCGCGCGCAAAGGCTGTTCTCGATGCGGTCGGGACGCTGCTCTATCTCATGGTTGCGATCTTGTTTGCTTGGCGCCTCTATTACGGCGGGCTCGAGCTGCGCGCCAATGCCGAGGTGCTCGCCAATTTCAATTTCTATCGCTGGTGGACGGTGCCGTTCGACCTCGTCTGCATGGCCGTCCTGATCGCCGCCATCGCCTACACGCTTGTCCGCGACATCGACGACGCGCGCAGCGGCCGCCCCCCGGCGCAAGCGGTCGTCGAGGAGGTGTGAGGCGGTGAGCGACTTGAGGATCGGCGCCGTCGGGTTCGGCGTGCTGCTGATCTTGATCGCGCTGCGCGTCCCGGTCGCGGTGTCCATGCTGGCGGTGGGCACGGCGGGATATGTCAGCATTGCCGGAACCATCGCATTGTTGAGCTATCTCAAGACCGAGATGTACTGGCGGTTCACCTCGCCCGACCTTTCGGTCATCCCGCTGTTTCTGATGATGGGTCATTTCGCGGCGCGCGCCGGCATCACCACCGCCTTGTTTCGCGCGGCCGCGGCCTGGATCGGGCACTTGCGCGGCGGCCTCGCCATGGCGGCGGTCGGCGGCTGCGCCGCCTTCGGCACCGTCAGCGGATCCTCGCTGGCGACCGCCGCCATGATGGGTCAGGTCGCGCTGCCGGAGCTGCGCCGCTACAAGTACGCGGGCGGGTTCGCGACCGGTACATTGGCCGCCGGCGGCACGCTCGGCATTCTCATCCCGCCGTCGATCGTGCTGATCATTTTCGCCATCATCGTCGAGGGCAACATCGTCTCGCTGTTCCAGGCCGCGTTCATTCCCGGCCTGGTGGCGACCGCCGGCTACATGGTGGCGATCGCGATCGTGACCCGGCTGGACCCGACGGCAGGCCCGGCTGGCCCGCGCGCGACCATGGCGGAGCGATGGAAGGCGCTGCGCCAGGTCTGGACCATCGGCGTCATTTTCCTGGTGGTGATGGGCGGCATCTATTCCGGCATCTTCACGCCCACCGAAGGCGCCGGCGTCGGCGCCGCCGCCACGTTTCTGGCGGCGGTGACCCACGGCGGCATGCGCATGCAGAGTTTCCTGGACGCGCTGGTCGAGACCGCTTCGACCTCCGCGATGATCTTCCTCATCCTGCTCGGCGCCGACGTGTTCAACGCGTTCCTCGGCTTCTCGCGGCTGCCGCTATGGACCGCGGATCTGTTCCAGAATTCCGGCCTGTCCCCCTACCTCGTCGTGCTCGGGATGATCCTGCTCTATCTCGCCCTGGGCTGCGTCATGGATTCCCTCGCCATGATCCTGATCACGATCCCGATCTTCTGGCCGATCGTGGCGGCGCTCGACTTCGGTCTCGATGCCGATCAGATGAAGCTGTGGTTCGGGATCATCACGCTGAGCGTGGTCGAGATCGGATTGATCACGCCGCCGGTCGGCCTGAACGTGTTCGTGATCAACTCGCTGGCCAAGGACGTGCCGATGGCCGAGACCTTTCGCGGTGTCGTTCCGTTCTTGATGTCGGATGCGGTGCGCGTGACGCTGATCGTGCTGTTCCCGACGCTGAGCCTGCTGCTGCCGCGGTTGCTCGGATAGCGATGGCGCATGCCATGGAAATCGTGGGCTGATTGCAAGCCTCTGCCCGCGCTTCGATGATTACGAGCTCTTCTCCCCGTAGGTCGCGCGCGCGATGTCGGGCACCGGCACGCCGTCGTCGATCGCCTTGCAGCGGATGATCTCCGCCTTGGCCTTCGCCTCGGCGGCGTCGAGCACCTCGAGCACGACGTCGCGCGGAATGAAGCAGACTCCGGTGTCGTCGGCGACCACGAGGTCGCCGGGCGCCACGCGCACCGCGCCGATCTCGATCGCGCCATTGATTTCCACGGTCTCGAGCCGCCACTTGCCGGTGACCGGCGTGATATCGCTCGCCCAGATCGGATAGCCGAGCGCGCGCGAATGCGCGACGTCGCGCACGCCGCCCTCAACGATCGCGCCGATCTCGCCCTGGCGCTTGCCGGTCTGCGCCGAGATGCCGCCCATGTTCGAGACGTTCGCGACGCCCTGGATCACCAGCACGTCGCCCGGCTGCGCCAGATTGTGCGCCTCGAATTCCGCCATGCGGTTCAGGTGTGTGCGCGCGCCGGCGAGCGGATCGATGCGTTGCAGGATGTTGCGCACGGTCAGCGCCGGTCCCGCGATGCAGCGCCCCGCAATGGTCGGTTTGAGCACGGAGGCGCCGACCACGCCCGGCGGGATGCCGAGTTCGTCCATGGTGTCGGAGATGATTCCGGTCGGATCGCCGAGCGCGATCAGGCGCGCGACTGCGCCCGCGGGCGGGCGCGGCACCGCCATCAGTTTGATGTTCTCGGCCGCGATGCGGCCGGTCAATCGCTTGGTCTCCGCAACATTCATCGCAGCCTCCCATGTTTGCCCTGTCGTCGTGTGGCGCCAGTGTAGAGCGTGTCCCATTGGAGTTGCCTTCGGAAGTGGCCGCGGACTCGGTGCGCTTTCGTCCCCCTTGTGGGGAGGGGTTGGGGTTGGGGGTGGGGGTGGCGCGATTGCTCACGAGTACCAAACATACGACCCCTCCCGAGGACAGGTTTTGCCCGTACGGATGCAACGCGCGGGCAATGCCGTGCACCGCGCGCCGGACGATGCAGCCATGCGGGCGTGATGTCCGCCCCGCGGCGCTGCGCGCTTGCCGGGGCCGGCGGCGCTGGTTACCGTTGCCGCCCTTCGGCACAGCAAAGGCCAATCCGCCATGATCGATCTTTATGCGCTCACCAGCCCGAACGTGCAGAAAATCTACATCATGCTCGAGGAATGCGGGCTTCCCTACAAGGAGCACTTCGTCGACGTCTGGAAGGGCGACCAGTACCAGCCCGAATTTTCCAAGATCAATCCCAACAACAAGATCCCGGTGATCGTCGATCACGACGGGCCGGGCGGCAAGGCGTTCAAGGTGATCGAGTCCGGGGCGATCCTGCTCTACCTCGCCGAGAAGACCGGCAAGTTCCTGCCCAAAGACATGGCCGGCAAATACGAGGTGATCCAGTGGCTGATGGTCCAGCTCACCGGCGTGGGCCCGATGTTCGGACAGTGGACGCACTTCAAGCTGTTCGCGCCCAAAGCCGGCAACGACTACGCGACGGCGCGCTACACCTCGGAATTGAAGCGGCTTTACGAGGTGCTGGAGAAGCGGCTGGGCGAGGTGCCCTACCTCGGCGGCCGCGACTACTCCATCGCCGACATCGCGACCTTCCCGTGGACGCGCAACCACGACGCCCAGGGCGTGAAATGGGAGGACAATCCCAATTTGGCGCGCTGGTTCAACGCCATCAACGAGCGGCCGGCGGTCAAGGCCGCGCTCGCCAAGATCGGCGCCATCAAGTCGAACCGCGAGACCGCCACCGACGATCAGAAGGACCGCTTCTTCAATCGCGGAAAATACGCGCGGGTGTGACCGCGCCATCCAGACGGTCGGCCCGGCATCGATTTGCTGTCGCCATCGCTCATCTGTCATGCCCGCGAAAAGCGGGCATCCAGTAACGCGTGCTCGTGAGACCATAGCCGGCGGCATGATGGTCCCCGCAACAGGGTCCCCGCGAGGCGAGCGTCGCGGGGTGCCCTTCGCGGGGACGACAATGACGCGGACTTATCGACCTGCGGCAGCAAGGCAGGTGGGAGAAAGCCTTGGAGCTCAAAGGCAGGGCCGCAGTCGTCACCGGATCGAGCTCCGATGACGGCGTCGGCGCGGCCTGTGCACGCATGCTGGCCGCGCGCGGCTGCAACGTGGTGGTCAATTACGCGACCAACGAGGCCGGCGCCGAGAAGGTGGCGGCCGAGTGCGAGGCGGCGGGTGTCGAGGCTCTCGTCATGCAGGCCGACGTGGCCAACGACGAGGATTGCCGCCGCCTGGTGCAGGCGGCGCTCGATCACTGGGGGCGGCTCGACGTGCTGATCAACAACGCCGCCGTCACCCGCACGATTCCGCATCAGCGCCTCGACCTGCTCGACGCCGCCGAGTTCCAGCGCGTCTATGCCGTCAACCTGATCGGCAATTACCAGATGTGCCGCGCCGCCGCACCGCATCTGAGAGCGGCGGGCGACGCCGCGATCGTCAACATCTCCTCGATCGGCGCGATGCGCGGCGCCGGCAGCTCGATCGCCTACGCCGCCTCCAAAGGCGCGCTCAACACGCTTACCGTCAGCATGGCGCGCGCGCTCGCGCCGCAGGTGCGGGTCAACGCGCTGTGCCCGGGAGGCCTGCTGGGGAGCTGGACGCGCAAGATCATGACGGAGGAGCAGTACCAGGCGCGGGTGCGGCAGGCCGAGAGCGAGTTCCCGCTCAGGCGCGGGATCTGGCCGATCGACGTGGCGCGGGCGGCGCTGTTCCTGGTGGTGGACGCGGTGGTGATGACCGGCGAATGCCTGCGCATGGACGCCGGCGAGCACCTGGGCGCGAACCTTATCCGCAACTAGACGATTGTTCCCGTCCGCTACAATAATCGCGAATTAACACTCCGGCAGCGCGACGCGAACTGACATCGCCTCAGCTGCACTGGATCTACGCCCTGCCACCGGCCTACGCTGCAAGCGAGGCGCCAGATGGTCCACAGACCTGCAAACTCTCGCGCCGACAGGGAGGCGATCATGAGACAGCGCGCAGCCGTACAGGCCCTTGCTGCTCTATCTGTATGTGCCACCATCGGCGTTTGCACTCTGTACGTCACCAAATCTCCCGCACAGAGCGGCAAGGATAATGCCTCCCCGATCTACAGCATTACAATTCCGGCCGGCTACCGTGAGTGGCGCCTGATCGCGATCAATCAGCTGGTAGGAGCAGGAGGCAAGCCTAGGCAACTGCGCGCGCAATTGGGCAACGATCTCGCGATCAAGGCTTTTCAGGAGGGGAAGTTGCCGTTCCCGGACGGTGCAATTATCGCCGCGCTGCATTGGAACGAAGTCTCGTCGCACGAAAACGACAAAGTTCTGGGCATCGGCTTTCCCGGTGCGGGCCTGCAATCTTCTGTTGTCGGCTCCGCCGAGAACGTTCAGTTCATGGTCAAGGATTCAAAAAAATACGCTGCGACCGGCGGCTGGGGATTTGCCGACTTCAAGAACGGCAAACCTGGCGACGAGGCGCTCCACAAAACCTGTTTCCCTTGTCACCAGCCTGCGGCAGATCGGGACTATGTCTTCGCGCGGTACGCCCCCACGCCCTGAACCGAAGCGCGTCCGTCCCGTCAGGGCAGCGGATCGAGAGCCATGATCAAATTCACGCTTTCGGGCAAACGACATCGCACCTGCATCGATTGACGATCGAGTCTGACCCATCTGCGACGTGCCCCAGTTCGATCTCGCAGCGCGGCAGCCTCGGACCAGATGGGGCGTTCTTAGCTCCCAGCCAAGAAGCATGGCAGGCCGAAAGGTCGCATGTCGATTCAGAACGATTCAGGCCAGGCTGTAGGACACGCGAGCCTGGTTTGTGGCAGGCTGCTGGTGGTGCGGCGGACCGACCGCGGAGGTGAAGCCGTGTCCGGCTTGAGGCGGCGGGAGTTCATGGGACTCCTGGGCGGTGTCGCGGCGGCATGGCTGCTCGCCCGCGTCGACGAGGTGATCGAATGAGGCGGCGCGAGTTCATCGCGCTGCTGGGCGGCGCAGCGACGTGGCCGCTGCCGGCCGATGCGCAACGGCCCCCGAGTCCCGTCATCGGTTTCCTGAGCACGGTCGCGCGCGAGGGCTTTTCCGATCGTTTGCGCGGATTTCACGATGGCCTCAGGCAGATCGGCTACGTTGAGGGCGACAACGTCGCCGTCGAATTCCGCTGGGCTGAGAACCAGCATGAGCGGTTGCCGGAGCTGGCAGCCGACCTGGTCCGTCGTCAAGTGTCGGTCATTGTGGCAAGCGGCGGCACCGCCGGGGCCCTCACCGCCAAAGCCCTCAACACGACGATTCCAATCGTCTTCGGCATCCCCGAAGATCCAGTGCAGCTGGGGCTGGTCGACAGTTTGTCCCGCCCCGGCGGCTATATGACCGGCGTGAATTTCTTCGTCGGCGAGCTACTGGCAAAGCGGCTCGAACTTTTGCGCGAGCTCCTTCCCGCGGCGAAACGGGTAGCGGTCTTCGTCAACCCGGAGAATACCGCGCGCGCTCGATTGCAGGTCGGGCAAGTGGAAGCGGCGGCTCGGACGATGGGCATGCAGACTCGCATCTTCGAGACCGGCACGACCCAAGCTGTCAACGCGGCCTTCGAGATGATCGCCGACGAGCGGCCGGATGCGTTGTTCGTCAGCGCTGATCCGTTCTTTCCTACCCGGCGGGTCCAACTCGCCAACCTGGCGGCGCGCCACGCGATCCCGTCGTCATTCTCGGTTCGCGAGATCGTTGATGCTGGCGGACTGATGAGTTATGGGCCGAATATCATCGACGCTTATCGTCTCATGGGCCTCTAATGCCGGCCGCATTCTCAAGGGCGCCAAGCCCGCGGACTTGCCGGTCGTGCAGTCAAGCAAATTCGAGCTGGTCATCAACGCTCAGACCGCCCGGATGCTTGGCCTCGCCGTGCCCCCGTCTCTGCTCAGTATCGCCGACGAGGTGATCGAATGATGCGACGCCGCGACTTGATCCTGCTTGGCGGCGCGGCCGCGGCGTGGCCGCTGGCGGCGCACGCGCAGCAGGCCGAGCGGGTGCGGCGCATCGGCGTGCTTATGAGCCAGGCCTCCAGCGATCCTGTAGGACAAGCGCGCAACGCGGCCTTCGTTCAGGGACTGCAAGAATTGGGCTGGACTATCGGCGGCAACGTGCACGTCGACTATCGCTGGGCTGCGGAAGACGTCGAGCAGAGCGGTCGCAGGAACGCGACCGAAATAGTCGCGCTCGCGCCAGATGTCATCTTGGCTACGGGCGGCGTTGGCGTCGAGCCGTTGCTCGAAGTAACCCGCACAGTGCCGATCGTGTTCGTGCAGGTCACCGACCCGGTCGGCGCCGGTTACGTCGAGAGCCTGGCGCGGCCTGGGGGCAATGCTACCGGCTTTGTTCCGTTCGAATACAGCATCGGCGGAAAATGGCTGGAACTGCTCAAGGAGATTTCACCGCCCCTGACGCGAGCGGCAGTATTGCGGGATGCGGCGCTGGCCCTCGGGAGCGGCCAGTTGGGCGCCATTCAGGCCGTGGCGTCGTCCCTCGGGGTGGAGTTGCGCCCCGTCGGCGTGGGGGACGCATCCGAGATCGAGCGCACTGTCACAGCCTTCGCACAAGGTTCGAATGGCGGCATGATCGTGACGGCGAGCGCGCCGGCGATCAAGCATCGCGATCTGATCGTCGCGCTGGCGAGCCGACACCGATTGCCGGCGGTGTACTCCGCCCGCTTTTTCGTGACCGCCGGCGGACTGCTTTCCTACGGACCTGATGGGATCGAGCCGTACCGGCAAGCGGCCAGCTATGTCGATCGCATCCTCAAGGGCGAGAAGCCCGGTGACCTGCCGGTGCAGGCGCCCACGAAATATGAGCTGGTGATCAACCTCAAGACCGCCAGGACGCTCGGCATCGAAGTGCCCGCAACGCTGCTCGCTCGCGCCGACGAGGTGGTCGAATAGGCACCCTCTTGCTGCGATTGCGGGGAAAGGCTCCAAGACCACACAAGGCGATAGCCGTTACCTATCGCAGGCGCACGCTGATACCGTTCGCATCCTTTCCAGATGTGCCGAAAGGAAAATCGATGCCGTGATTGCGACTGCTGCAGCCGCGTTAACCCTCCCGAAATTGTCCCGCAGCACCGCATCGGGTAATATGACCAAACCTGTCGGGGAGGCAGCTCCAACGCACGACACGGAGAATGTCGCCATGACCAGGTCAACATTTGCCGTCGTTGCCGCCTCGATCGCGGCCAGCGTTTCATTCTCGCAGCCCGTCATCGGCCAGGAAGAAACCGACCAGCGACTGGGCACCGTTCACTTCGATACATCGTGCAACGAGGTGGCGCAGCGGCGCTTTGATCGCGCCATGCGCTACCAACATTCGTTCTGGTATCGCGAGTCGAAGGAATTATTCGAGGAGGTGCTCAAGGCCGACCCCGACTGCGGCATTGCCTATTGGGGCATTGCGCTGAGCCTGCTCAACAATCCGCATGCGCCGCCGCCCGTCGGCAACCTGCCGCTCGGCCTTGCGGCCATCGAGAAGGCCAAGACCACCGGTGCAAAGACCCAACGCGAGCGCGATTTGATCAACGCGCTGGGCGCGTTCTACGCCGATTACGACAAGGTCGACCATCGCAGCCGCGTGCTCGCCTATCTCAAGGCCATGGAAGGCGTGGCGCAGGCCTATCCGAACGACGACGAAGCCCAGATCCTCTACGCGATCGAGCTCAACGTCGCAGCCCCGCCGAGCGACAAGACCTATGCGATGCAGCTCAAGGGCGCCGCCATTCTCGAGCCGATCTTCCGGCGCCAGCCGCGCCATCCCGGCGTCGCCCACTATCTGATCCATCTCTACGACACGCCGGCACTGGCGGAGAGAGGGCTCGATGCGGCCAGGCGCTATTCGCAGATCGCACCGGCTGCGCCCCACGCCCAGCACATGCCGTCGCATATCTTCACCCGGGTCGGCTATTGGAAGGAGTCCATCGGTTCCAACACGGAGGCGGCGCGGGCTGCCAAGGCCAGCAACGAAGGCCATGACCAGCTGCACGCGATGGATTACCTCGTTTACGCCTATCTGCAGACGGGGCAGGACGCCAAAGCACAGGCGGTGATCGAGGAGATGCGCGGGATCGGCGGCTTCACCGAGACGTTCATTGCCGGTCCCTACGCGCTGGCCGTAAGCCCGGCGCGCTACGCGGTCGAGCGCGGCGATTGGGACGCGGCCTCGCAGCTTGCGGTGCGGCCGACCCCGCTTGCTCATGTCGAAGCGATGACGCATTTCGCCCGCGCGATGGGGGCGGCGCGGTCGGGCAGGCCGGACGACGCCAAGCCCGACATCGCCAAGCTCGCTGAGCTGCGCGACAAATTGCGCCAGGCCAAGGACGCCTACTGGGCCGAGCAGGTCGACATCCAGTCGCAGGTCGCGACCGCCTGGGTGCTCTATGCACAAGGCAAGTACGAGGACGCGCTCAAGGCCATGAGCGCGGCCGCCGACGCCGAGGACAACACCGAGAAGCACCCCGTAACTCCCGGGGTCCCGACCCCGGCGCGCGAGCTCTACGGCACCATGCTGCTCGAGCGCGGCATGCCCAGGGAAGCCCTGGCCGCGTTCGAGGCGACATTGAAAAAGGAGCCGCACCGGCTGGGCGCCGAGCTTGGCGCCGGCGCGGCCGCTGACAAGGCGGGCGATGTCGACAAGGCGCGCCAGCACTACGCCGCGGCCGTGGCGCTCACGCAGAACGCCGATCCGGTCAGACCGCAGATCGCGCAAGCGCGCGCTTACGTCGAGAAGAACGCGCGCTGAGGCGCAAGCCATCGCGAGGCTGGATCAGCCGGTGACAAAGCTGGTGGTATCGACATTGGCGCTCGCGGCGGTGCTCGCAGCCGCCGCGGGATATGTCGCGCTCGTCCCCCCGCACCCTGCGGACACGGCAGCGGGCGGCTCAGCCGCGGCCCGGCCACTCTGGACCGAGGTGCAGTGGCCGTTCCCGATGGATCAATGGGGAACCGGTCGTGCATTCGCGTGCAAGGCGGCCGATTGCGGCAGCGCGGTCGCGCTCTATCTCCGCTCCAAGCTCGGCGCCTGCAATTGCGCAACCGGCGTTGAAACTGACGCCGACCTCGACCGCATGAGCGATTTCGACCTTATCGGCGGGGAGGTTTCGCCCCTCGCCATTGGCCGGCCGATCACCATCGGCTGGATGAAAGGCCGCAGCCGCGCCTACACGCCAACTGGCGGCAATCGCGACAAATCCATTCTGTCAGTGGTCTTCAACGACCGCTGTGACATGATTGTCGCGACCGTCGTGCTCCCGGCCGGGCGGCCCGCGGCGATCGAGCCTGGCGTCATCGATTTTTTGAGCAGTCAGCCGATGCTGCATTGGGCGGAGCTGGAGCTTGGCATATAGAGCATGATCCCGAAAAGTGGGTCCCGGTTTTCGGAAAAGATCATGCCCCGGCAACAAGCTAGAGCCGATGACAATTCGAAACTAAAGTCATCCCGCTGTAGCGGGCTCGATCCGATCCTTATATCGGCTGCCGGCGGGCTCGCCGGCAGCCCGTTCACACCGCTTACCTGATCTCAGCTTTTCTTGGTAACGACCGCCTCGAGATATTCGCCGGGGACGACCAGCGTGCCGTCCTGCGCGAGGTTGAACTTGTCGATCAGCGCGTAGATGTCGGCCTGCAGCGCCTCGCGCGGCTCCGCATCGAGCGCCTCGAACGCCTTCGCCACCGGGCCGTAATAGGTGCGGAAGATCTCGACCCAATGCCGGGGCGACTTGTAGCGGAACACGAAGCTCCTGCTCTGCGCCGCCACCGTGGCCTGCGCGCCGAACAGGGTGTCGAGGTGCGCCTTGCTGCCCCACAGCGCCGGCGACTTCGTGCCGGGCGCCGGCGGAATGTATTTGCCCATGGTCTTGAACAGCTCGCCGATGAAGCTTTCCGGCGTCCAGCTGGCCAATCCGATCTTGCCGCCCGGGCGGCAGACGCGGATGAGCTCGCTTGCGGCCTGCTGCTGATTGGGCGTGAACATGACCCCGAAGGTCGAGAGCACGACGTCGAAGCTCGCGTCCGGAAACGGCAGCGCTTCGGCGTCGGCCTGCTGGAAGGTGACCGGCAGCCGGTCGGCCTGGGCGCGTTGCCGGCCGCGCTCGAGCAGCGCGGGAACATAGTCGGTCGACACCACCTCGGCGAAGCGGCGGGCGGCCGCCAGCGTGGCATTGCCGTTGCCGGCGGCGACGTCGAGGACGCGCTGGTTGCTGCGCAGATCGACCGCTTCGCACAGCATCTCGCCGACGATCTGCAAGGTGGTGCCGATCAGGGCGTAGTCGCCGAAGCCCCAGGCAGCCTGCTGGCGGCGCTTGATCGCGGCGAGATCGATGGTGGCGGGGGAGGCGGCATGGACGTTCATGGCTCTGTCCTTCCTTGTTGGACCGGCGATTGTCAGGTCGTAGGGAGCGACTATTCCGCGACGATTTCGCCGGAGCCGCCGAACTCGGCCGGGAAGTCCTTGAGCTTGGGCAGCCCGTCGCGCATGGGCAGCACTGTCTCGGCGTAGTTCACGTGCACGCCGGGCGAGAACCGCAGGGTCGGCAATGTCGCGGAAAATATGTCGACCAGCCCGAGCTGCGGATGGCTCGCCATCAGGTGGCCGCCGCACTTGGCGCAGTACTGGCGTTGGCTCGCCGGGGTCTTCTGGAAGCTCGCGAGATGCTCGGCGCCGCCGGTGACCTTCACCGCCTCCGGCTTCCACAGGCTGAACGCGTTCACCGGCGCGCCCGACCAGGAGCGGCAGGAGGCGCAATGGCAGTAACCCATCGCGACCGGCTCGCCCGTCGCCTGCAACCGAACCGAGCCGCAGAAGCATTGTCCTTTGTGTGCCATGGTGTTCCTTCTTTTCATCGCGCCATTGGGCTCGCCGGCTTGTTCGGCGCGGTGCCGCGGTGGCTTGTACTTAGGCTTTCGTCGCGTGCGAATGATCCGCCGTCCGCAAAGCATGACGCGGCGTCGGAAATTTCGTTGATCAGACGTCCTAATCAGGTGTTCCGGCATGCGGGGGGAGCGCGAATGGCGGCCGCCGTGCGTGCGTCGATGTCGACGCCCCGGATGTGGACAAGGGCTGAGGGCATGCGCTTACCGCGTAGCGCCCCGGCCGGGTTCGAGACAATGTATCTTTGGATACATCGGCACGCCGCCGGGCACTCGCGCCGCTATGAGGGGATTGGTCGGAGACGGGGCGGGGCGGAAATACGTCGCGCCGGCGGTGCTCGCGGCCATGGTCGAACGCTGCTAGCGTTGACGCCAGTTCAACGATCCGACGGAGCCTGCATGCCATCCGGCGCGGACGCGCTCTCCGACGTCTTGAAAACGGTGCGGCTGACCGGCGCGACCTTCTTCGACGTCGTGGCCAGCGCGCCTTGGGTCGCCGAGCAGCCGCCGCGCGACATGATCCTGGCGAAAATCCTGCCGGGCGCCGGTCACCTGATCGCCTACCACGTGGTGACCGAAGGCCGTTGCTTCGCCAATATCGTGGGCGAGGCGCCGATCGAGATCGAGGCCGGCGAGGTCATCGTGTTCACCCGCGGCGATCCGCACGTGCTGTCGAGCAGTCCCGGCATGCGCGCCGATCCCCAAGCGGCCAACGCGCTCGACGAGTTGACTGCCAGCCAGTTGCCGTTCTTCATCAACTACGGCGCCGGCGGGCCGGTCTCGGCCAAGTTCGTCTGCGGCTTTCTCGCCTGCGACGCGCAACCATTCAATCCGCTGCTCGACAACCTGCCGCGCGTGATCAAGGCGGGAGGCGCACAGGGCGGCGACCCGCAGCGGCTCGGCCAGCTCATGCGCGCGGCGATGACCGAGGCGCGCGACAAGCGCGCCGGCGGCGAAAGCGTGCTCGCGCGGCTGAGCGAGCTGATGTTCATCGAGGTGATCCGCCGGCATCTGGAAGCCCTGCCGCCGGAGCAGGCGGGGTGGCTGGCGGGCCTGCGCGACCCGTTCGTCGGCAAGGCGCTGTCGCTGATGCACGCCGCTCCCGCGCGCAACTGGACGATCGAGCAGCTCGCCAAGGAGGTCGGACTGTCGCGCTCGGTGCTGGCGGAGCGGTTCGCCGATCTGGTCGGCATGCCGCCGATCAATTACCTCGCGCAATGGCGGATGCAGATCGCGTCCGGGCTGTTGAGCGCCGGCGGCGCCAATATCGCCAGCATCGCCGCGCGCGTCGGCTACGGCTCCGAGGCGGCGTTCAGCCGCGCCTTCAAGAAGGTGGCGGGAGTGCCGCCGTCGGCCTGGCGCCGCCCGGCGCAGGGCAGCGGGGCTGCGCCATCGCGCAGCCCCGCGGCAGCCGCGACCGACCCGCAACCCAAAGCTGCAGCCTTGCGGCGCGCCTCCGGCCGGACCCGCGACCGGCGATGACCCCGCTCAACAGGGAGAAGAGAATGCCAGCTTCGCAGCAGACCGAAACCCGCGGCGGCCTCGCCTATGCCAACCACGACGGCGTGGCGCTCGCCGGCGATCTCTATCTGCCGGCGGGCAACGGTCCGTTTCCCGCGCTCGTCGCCGTGCACGGCGGCGGCTGGCAAGCAGGGGTGCGCAACGCCTTCCAGTTCTGGGGGCCTTATCTCGCCGAGCGCGGCTACGTGCTGTTCGCGATCAGCTACCGGCTGGCGAAGAAGGGCCACAAGATGTTCCCGCAGGCGGTCAACGACGTGCGCGCGGCGGTGCGGTTCGTGCGCGGGAGCGCCGGCGATCTCAAGGTCGATCCCGCGCGCATCGGCCTGTTCGGCGCGTCCGCCGGCGCGCATCTCGCCGCGCTGGCGGCGCTCGCCGGCGAGGCCGCGCC
>DATBKV010000030.1:0-12387 GCA_036555745.1 Xanthobacteraceae bacterium
CGTCGTCGAGGGCAAGCCCACCGCCTCCAAGCGCGCGGCCTGACGGCTGCGAGCGCCCCCAAGAACAGCAAATATCAGTAGAAGGATTTCGGCTCATGGTTGCCAAAGACGTACGATTCTCCGGCGACGCGCGCGAGAAGATGCTGCGCGGAGTGGACATCCTCAACAACGCCGTAAAGGTCACGCTCGGCCCGAAGGGCCGCAACGTCGTGCTCGACAAGTCGTTCGGCGCGCCGCGCATCACCAAGGACGGTGTGACGGTCGCAAAGGAGATCGAGCTCGAGGACAAGTTCGAGAACATGGGCGCACAGATGGTGCGTGAGGTCGCGTCCAAGACCTCCGACGTGGCCGGCGACGGCACCACCACCGCTACAGTGCTCGCCCAGGCGATCGTGAAGGAAGGCTCCAAGGCCGTCGCCGCCGGCATGAACCCGATGGACCTCAAGCGCGGCATCGACCTCGCGGTCGAGGCCGTGGTCGAGCACCTCAAGGCCAATTCCAAGAAGGTCACCTCGAACGACGAGATCGCCCAGGTCGGCACCATCTCGGCGAACGGCGACCAGGAGATCGGCAAGTTCCTCGCCGAGGCCATGAAGAAGGTCGGCAACGAGGGCGTCATCACGGTCGAGGAGGCGAAGAGCCTCGAGACCGAGCTCGACGTCGTCGAGGGCATGCAGTTCGACCGCGGCTACATCTCGCCGTACTTCATCACCAACGCCGACAAGATGCGCGTCGAGATGGATGACGCCTATCTGCTCGTCTACGAAAAGAAGCTGTCGGGCCTGCAGGAACTCCTGCCGCTGCTCGAGGCCGTGGTGCAGACCGGCAAGCCGCTGCTGATCATCGCCGAGGACGTCGAGGGCGAGGCACTCGCTACGCTGGTGGTGAACAAGCTGCGCGGCGGGCTCAAGGTCGCGGCCGTGAAGGCCCCCGGCTTCGGCGACCGCCGCAAGGCGATGCTGCAGGACATCGCCGTCCTCACCGGCGGGCAGGCGATCTCCGAGGATCTCGGCATCAAGCTCGAGAACGTCGCCCTCAACATGCTCGGCCGCGCCAAGAAGGTCACGATCGACAAGGAGAACACGACGATCGTGGGCGGCGCCGGCAAGAAGTCCGAGATCGAGGGCCGCATCGCCCAGATCAAGGCGCAGATCGAGGAGACCACCTCCGACTACGATCGCGAGAAGCTGCAGGAGCGGCTGGCGAAGCTCGCGGGCGGCGTCGCCGTGATCCGCGTCGGCGGGGCAACCGAGGTCGAGGTGAAGGAGCGCAAGGACCGCGTCGATGACGCCATGCATGCCACCCGCGCCGCGGTCGAGGAAGGCATCCTGCCGGGCGGCGGCGTCGCGCTCCTGCGCGCGACCGAAGCGCTCAAGAAGGTGCGCACCCACAACGACGACCAGAAGACCGGCGTCGAGATCGTCCGCCGGGCGCTGTCCTGGCCGGCGCGGCAGATCGCGATCAACGCCGGCGAGGACGGATCGGTGATCGTCGGCAAGATCCTGGAGAAGGATCAGTACGCCTTCGGCTTCGACGCCCAGAGCGGCGAGTACGGCAACATGGTGTCGAAAGGCATCATCGACCCGACCAAGGTGGTGCGCACCGCCCTGCAGGACGCCGCCTCGGTCGCAGGCCTGCTCATCACCACCGAGGCCATGGTCGCCGAGGTGCCGAAGAAGCAGGCGCCGGCAATGCCGCCCGGCGGCGGCGGCATGGGCGGGATGGACTTCTGATCCCGACCAGGCGTCGGTCCACGCGATATCGAAAGGCCCAGGCGAGAGCCCGGGCCTTTTTTCGTTCCACCTGGGGCTGAGACGCCCCTCATTCCGCCGGCGCCACCACCCGCCCGCGCTCCCTCTCGGCCCCGTTGACGAGGACGGTGATCACGGCGGTTACCACCGCCAGCACGAAGGCGATGCCCGCGGTAACCGTAAGGACGAGCCCGAAGCCGCCGCGCCCGTACAGGAACGCAATCGTGCCGACCGCCGCCCCCGACACCACGAAAGTCAGAAAATAGCGCACCGCATAGACGCGCCCGCGCCAGGCATCCGCGGTGTAGCGGGCGATTGCGAGATCGTTGACAGTGACCTGGGCGTAGATCGAGGCGAGCGCGAGAGCGAGCGCGATCAACAGCATGGCGCCGCTGGCATAGGCGGCCCACGCGATGCTCGCGAACTGAAGCGCGGCAATCGCGGCAAACAGGAAATGCAGGGGGACCTTGTCGACCAGCCTCCCGACCGTGAGCTGCGCGGCCGCTCCGCACATGAAGATGGCGCTCGCGAGCCCGCCCACCAGAACGAGCGAAAGGTCCGCGCCCAGCCCCTCGTCGACGATCTTGGGCAACGCGACCGTCGTGATGTGGAACACCAGGCCGGCAGTCAGCGCGACCACGGCGAACAGGCCGAAGATCGCCGCCGCCAGCCAGGGCGCGAATGCGACGTCCGGCATCGCGGCGCGGCCGCGCGCCTGGTGCCGATCGTCGGGAACCAGGCGCAGATAGAGAACTGCCGAGACCAGGCAGACCGCGGCCGGCACCAGAAATGCGCCGCGCCAGCCGAAGGCATAGGTGAGCAGCGCCGTGACGCCGGCGGCGAGCGCAACGCCGAGATTGCCGCAGACCCCGTTGAAGGCGAGCGAGCGGCCGCGCGAGGCCGCCTGCGCGATCAGCATCGCCGTGCCCACCGGGTGGTAGATCGCAGCGAACACCCCGAGGGCGAACAGCGCGGCCGCGAGCATCACCGGCTGGCGCGGGGTCAGTCCGACGGCCAGCAGGGAGAGGCCGCAGCCGAAGTAGAACAGCGCCATCATGTTGCGGCGGCTCCAACGGTCGGCGAGCCAGCCCGCCGGCAGCGAGAACAGCCCGAAGGCCACGAAGGCGGGAGTTCCCAGCGCGATCAACTCTGCGTAGCTGCGCTCGTAGACGACGGCGAGACCGATCACCACGGTCGGGAAGATCAGCATCACGTAGTGATCAAGGGCGTGCGCCCAGTTGATGAAGCCGATGGAGAGTCTGGCCGCGCTCGCGTCGGCCTCCGGGGTGGCAAGCTGTGACATGAGTGTCAGCCATTCATCTCGGCGCGCTCCCGCAGCGGCGCACACGCCGATATAGCCCCATTTGCTCCCGGATATCCATGTCCCCGTCGCGCAGCAGCCTTCCGCTCCCGCCGCCGGCGCGAGCGGACCGGCCTTGCGGTGACGTCTCGACCCCGGCCGCGCGAACGCGCCTGCGGCGCGGCGTCTTCACGACGCGCGCGCCGGCTGCTCTATCGATACCGGATCCGAAGCCGGAAAGGTATTCATCAGGGCGTCGTCCAGGGCCTGTTCCAGGCGCTTTCGACGCTCGGCCTCCTCGCCAGCGACTTCATCGCGCCGACGCTTGCGTTCCCGATCCGCCAGCATGCTTCGAATCTCCGAATGCGCCACCCAGCGGCGCTCACGCGGCCCTGGCTGGCAGCGAGCGCCAACCGGAAGAGAGCGGTCAGCGATCGATCTCCCCGAAGACGATATCGAGCGACCCGATGATCGCAGCGACGTCCGCGAGCATGTGCCCGCGGGTCAGAAAGTCCATCGCCTGCAGGTGCGCGAATGACGGCGCTCTGATCTTGCACTTGTAGGGCCGATTGGTTCCGTCGGCAATGAGGTAGACGCCGAACTCGCCCTTGGGCGCCTCGACGGCGGCGTACACCTCGCCTGCGGGCACGCGATGACCCTCGCTATAGAGCTTGAAATGCTCGATGGTCGCTTCCATGGAGCGCTTCATCTGCACGCGCGACGGCGGAACGATCTTGTGGTCGCGCACGCTGACCGGGCCCTGCCCTTCCGGCAGCCGCAACTTCTCCAGGCACTGCTTCATAATGGCCGCTGACTGGCGCATCTCCTCCATGCGCACGAGATAGCGGTCGTAGCAGTCGCCGTGCTTGCCGACCGGGATGTCGAACGCGAGCTCGGAATAGCACTCGTACGGCTGCGCCTTGCGCAGGTCCCAGGCGGCGCCGGCGCCGCGTACCATCACCCCCGAGAAACCCCAGCCCCAGGCATCCGCGAGATCGATCACGCCGATCCCGACGTTGCGCTGCTTGAAAATGCGGTTCTCGGTGAGCAGGCCTTCGATGTCGTCGCACACCGTGAGGAATGGATCGCAGAATGCCCAGATGTCGTCCAGCAATCTCGGCGGCAGATCCTCATGCACCCCTCCAATCCGGAAATAGTTGGCGTGCATGCGCGCCCCGGACGCACGTTCGTAGAACGTCATCAGCTTCTCGCGCTCCTCGAAGCCCCATAGCGGTGGGGTGAGCGCTCCCACATCCAGCGCCTGGGTCGTGACGTTGAGCAGATGCGAGAGCAGGCGGCCGATCTCGCAATAGAGCGCGCGGATCAGCTGGCCGCGCTTGGGCACCGCGACGCCGAGCAGCTTCTCCGCCGCCAGGCAGAACGCGTGCTCCTGGTTCATGGGCGCGACGTAATCGAGGCGGTCGAAATAGGGCAGCGCCTGCAGATAGGTCTTGTGCTCGATCAGCTTCTCGGTGCCCCGGTGCAAGAGGCCGATATGCGGATCCACGCGCTCGACCACCTCGCCATCGAGCTCGAGAACCAGCCGCAGGACACCGTGCGCCGCCGGATGCTGGGGGCCGAAATTCATCGTGAAGTTGCGCAACGCGGCTTCGGCCATCGCGGCCTCGCTCGGGCCCCGAGGTCAACGCCGCCCGCGGAGAGCCGGTTCCGGCGCGACACGGCCCACGCGCCGCGATAGCTTCGTTCGTCGAGGTCGTCGCTCGGCGTCGAGCCGCCGTCGACACGCAGCCGCGCCGACCGAGAACCTGCCGCTCGCGCAGTGCTGGGTCGACACGGACGAAATCAGGGCGGCCGAAAAAGAAGGGCCGCCCGGTTCGAGCGGCCCAAGTCAGGGAGGAAGCGAAGCGCAGGAATCCGCGCTTCGCTGATCCCCATTTGGAGACCTGCAACGCCGAATGCAAGTTGCGCCGCTGCACGCGACTGCGGCTGATGCTCGCAGGAGCGAGCGCCGCTATGCGAAACCGCAGTGGAGCAATGACATTAACGCAAACCAGTCATGACTGGTTTCGAGGCCGCTTGCCCCGAGACCTAGTCCAATGTCCGCCTGAAGCGGCTGATCGCGATCGTCATTGCGATCAGCATCAGGCCGGCGAGCGCGAGCGTGTCGTAACGCAGGTCCGAGAGTCCCGCCCCCTTGAGCATGATCGCGCGCACGATGCGCAGATAGTGGGTGAGCGGCAGGAACTCGCCGATGCCCTGGGCCCAGCCCGGCATGCCCGCGAACGGGAACATGAAGCCCGAGAGCAGGATGTTCGGCAGGAAGAACATCATCGACATCTGCATCGCCTGCAGCTGGTTCTGCGCGATGGTGGAGAAGGTGTAGCTGACGGAAAGATTGGTGGTGATGAACAGCGTGCTCAACAGCGCCAGCAGCAGCAGGCTGCCCAGCACCGGCACGCCGAACAGGCCGATGCCGATTCCGATGATCAGCGCCGCCTGTACGAACCCGACGATGATGTAAGGGATGATCTTGCCCAGCATGATCTCGACCGGCGTGATCGGCATGGCGAGCAGGCTTTCCATGGTCCCACGCTCGATCTCGCGCGTCACCGAGAGCGCGGTAAAGATCAGCATGGTCATGGTGAGAATCGTGCCGACCAGCCCCGGCACGATGTTGAGCGAGGTATTGGCGGCCGGATTGTAGCGGGCGTGGGTCCTGATCTCGAACGGCAGCGCCCCCCCGTCGGGCACGGCGCGGTCGTGCCGCAACGCGCTGTCCACCAAGCCGCCGAGCGCCGCCATGGCCGAGCCCGCCGCCACCGGGTCGGTGGCATCGGCGGCGACCAGCAGCGCGGGACGGTCGCCGCGCCGCACCGCGCGCTCGAAATTGGCCGGGATCTCGATCGCGAACAGCACGCGTCCGGACGCCAGCAGACGATCGAACTCGGCTTCGCTCTGCACGACGTGGGTGACGTCGAAATAGGCGGTGTTCTGGATCGCCTTGAGCACGGAGCGGCCGAGGTCGCTCTGCTCCTGCAACAGCACCGCCGTGGGCAGATGCCGCGGGTTGCTGTTGATGGCATAGCCGAACAGCATGAGCTGGACGAGCGGAATCATCACGATCATGGCGAACGACACGCGATCGCGTTTGAGCTGGATGAACTCCTTGATCAGCATCGCCAGCGTGCGACGCCAGAACTGCAGGGGTCCGGCGGGATCGGACGCGCGCCGGCGCGGCGCGGCTGCGGCGACCGGCGCGCTCATTGGAAATTGTCCTTCGCCCTGCCCATGAGATCGATGAACACGTCCTCAAGCGAAGGCTGCGCGCGCGTCCAGACCAGGTCCGGACGCTGGCGGTAGGGCGCAATCGCGCTCGCGAGCGCCGCCTCGTCGCGTCCGGACACGTGCAGGCTGGTGCCGAACGGCGCCACCATATCCACGCCGCTGCGCCGCGCGAGCTCTTCGGCAAGCTTGGCAAGCCCCTCGCCGTTGGCCGCGCCCACCGTATAGGTGACGAGATGCGACGCGCCGATTACCTGCTCGACGCTGCCGTGCGCGAGCAGGACGCCGTAGGCGATATAGGCGATCTCGTGGCAGCGCTCGGCTTCGTCCATGTAATGGGTCGATACCAGGACGGTGAGCCCGTCCGCCGCCAGCGCGTGGATCTCGTTCCAGAATTCGCGCCGCGCCTTGGGATCGACGCCCGCGGTCGGCTCGTCGAGCAGCAGCAATTGCGGATTTGGCAGCGTGCAGGCGCCGAGCGCGAGCCGCTGCTTCCATCCGCCCGACAGCTCGCCGGCCAGCTGCGCCTCGCGGCCGGCAAGCCCGATGCGCTCGATCATCGCCTGCGCGGCTGCCGCCGGGCGCGCCACGCCATAGAGGCGCGCGACGAACTCCAGGTTCTCGCGCACGGAGAGATCCTGATACAGGCTGAACCGCTGGGTCATATAGCCGACGCGCCGCTTAATCGCGTCGGCCTCGCTGCGGATGTCGTAGCCGAGGCAGGTGCCGCGACCCGCGTCCGGGGTGAGCAGCCCGCACAGCATCCGGATGGTGGTGGTCTTGCCGGAGCCGTTGGGGCCGAGAAAGCCGTAGATCTCGCCGCGCTTGACCCGCATCGAAAGGTTGCGCACCACTTGCCGGCCACCGAACGATTTCGTCAGCCCCTCGACCTCGATCGCGACGGGCGCGCTCGCGGTCATGGCCGTCACCGCGCCGGTCCGAGCACGACGCTCACGGGCTGGCCGACGCGCAGCCGCTCGGGCTCATCCGGACGCGCCTCGATCATGAACACGAGTTTCGAGCGCTCCTCCAGGCTGTAGATCACCGGCGGGGTAAATTCCGAGCTGCGCGAAATGAAGCTGATCTTGGCGAGGATGCCGTCGCCGCAGCCGTCGCAACTGACGCTGACCGTGTCGCCGTATTTGAGCTTGGGCAGCTCCGCCTCTTTGACGAAGAAGCGCACCTTCAAATTGCCCGGCGGCAGCAGGGCCAGGATCGGCTTGCCGGCCGAAACCAGTTCGCCCGCGCGGTAATAGACCTGCTGGACGCTGCCGGCGACGGGGCTGAGCACCTGGCGGCGCGCGAGCCTGGTCTGGGCGGAGTTGAGCCGCGCCTGCGCCGTGCGCAGCGCAGCTTCGGCGTCGTCCAAGGTCTTCTGCGTGCCGGCCTGCGTCTTCAACAGCTGTCGCGCACGGTCATAGGCCTGCTGCGCGTTTTTGACCGCGGCCTCCTGCATGGCGACGTCGGCGGTCTGCAGCTCGGTATCGAGCGTGAACAGCGGCTGGCGCAACGCGACCTGGTCGCCTTGGCTCACGGAGAGCGTCTGGACGCGGCCGGCTTCGTCGGGACCGACGAAGATCAGCTCGGCCTCGATCCAGCCCTGGAACGTGGGCTCGTTCGCATTGTTGCAGCCGACCAGCGCGACCAGCGCCGCGAGCGCCGCGAGCGCGAGCCGGCTCGCGCTCATGGCGCGCGCTCCTTGCCGAACAGCAGGTCGAGGTGGGCGCGCATGAGCGCGCGCACGTCGAGCGGGGCGAAGCGGCCGAACAAGCTGCTCCACAGCACGGCCATCAGCGCCGGCGCGACCAGCAATTGCGGAAAGCGCGCCAGCGCATCGTGCGCGATCTCGCCGCGCTCGACCGCCAGCATCAGCCGCGCGCGCACCACCGGCAGCACGCGCGCAATAACCTCCCGGTAGTAGAATTCGGCGAGCTTGGGAAAGCGCGGCCCCTCGCTCACGATCAGCCGGATCACATCCTTGCGGGGGGTGGCGTAGATCTCATCCACGAACACGTCGGCGATCATCTCGGCCACGGCGCGGATCGGCAGGTCCGCGAGCGGCGCCGCGGCGAGCGCGCCCACGAGCGGGCTCAGCATGGTGCGCACGAGCTCCTGGAACAGGCTCTGCTTGTCGCGGAAGTAAAGGTAGATGGTGCCCTTTGCGACGCCGGCGCGACGGGCGACGTCGTCGAGCCGCGCCTGCGCGAAGCCGCGGGCGGCGAATTCCTCGAGCGCAGCGGCGAGGATAACGGCGTGCTTGTCGTTGCGGCGCACGCCGCGCGGACCGCGTTTGGTAGCGCTGCCGGGGCGGAGCGACGGGCGCCTCCGTGCAACCTGCGTGCGCTCGACCATGCCGTGCTCCACTGCCTGACTAACTTACTGACTGACTGGTCAGTCAGTTTATAGCGGAGCGGGGCTTCGTCTGCAAGCGCCGCAACCCGCCGCTCGCATCGCGTCGAACCGCCGCAGCGGCGCGGACAACTGCATCGAACGGCCGGCAAGCGGATTAAGGCAATTGCCCCAAGCTCACAGAAAATCCACAAGCGCGTGCTCGAATAGCCTCGGGCGGCTCATCGCGGACGCCCGTGTGATGTCATGAGGAGGGGAAAATGGGGCGTGTCATAGGCTCGTTGGTTGTGGCGGCATCGTTGCTGGCGGTGGCCTCGTCCGAAGCCTCGGCATGGGTGTGCTTTGCCACCGGCCTGGGCTCGGGCGGCTGGGGGCGCAGCTATTCCGTCATCGACGCCAAGCTCGGGGCATTGCGGCGCTGCGAGCGTCGCAGTCCGCTGCCGGTCTGCACGATCTTGTGGTGTCGTCCCGGCGGCTGACCGCCGGCGGTGCGTCTTGGACCCAAGCCCCGGGCCTCTGGGCCCGGGGTTTTCATTTCGACGCGACCCCCTCGATCTCGGCTTTGACGCCGACGAGCGCCTCGGGCGTATCGACGTCCACCAGCGCCGCCCTGCCCTCGAACGGCACTTCGAGCACAGCTTCGCCGTAGCGGCCGATCAAATGGCGCGCGCCGACGTCGCCTTCGATCGCCATGAGATCGGGAAAGAACCGCCGCGACCACAGTACCGGATTGCCGCGCTTGCCTTCGAAGGTCGGCATCACCACCAGCGCGCCGCGGTCCGGATCAAACGCACCGATGAGCCGATCGATCAGGCTTGCGTCGACCTGGGGCATATCGCCGAGGCACACGATCGCGGCTTCGGCATCGGCCGGCACGGCGGCAATGCCGGCTCTCAGCGACGTCCCGAGGCCTTGTGCGAAATCCGGATTGTGCACGAACTGCACGGGCAAGCCGGCGAGCGCTTGCTCCACGCGCGCACGCTCATGGCCGGTGACCACGATCACGGGCCTCGCGCGCGAGGCCAGTGCCTCCTCGGCGGCGATGCGCACGAGCGACCGGCCGCCAATCTCGGCCAGAAGCTTGTTGGCGCCGCCCATGCGGGTCGAGCGGCCGGCGGCAAGAACCAAGGCCGCGATGCGCCGGCGGACCGCTGACGGCGGCTCCGCGCGCGGCTGCGGCCGGGTCACGATTTCCATCAGCAGACCACCCACCCCCATCCCGGTAATGGCTTCGCGCGGGACCTCAAGACCGGCGAGCAACCGCATGAGAACCCAGTCGAAACCATTCTCCTTGGGCGAGCGCGCGCAGCCTGGGGCCCCGAGCACGGGGCGGCCGCGCGCGGCCGCGATCAGCATGAGGTTGCCGGGATCGACGGGCATCCCGAAATGCTCGATGCGCCCGCCGATCGCTTCGACGGCGGCGGGGATCACGTCGCGGCGGTCGGCGATGGCGGAGGCGCCAAACACGATGGCCAGTTCCGCTCCTTCCCCGAGCACCTCCTCGATGGCCTTGGCCAGCGCTCCCTGCTCATGCGGCACACGACGCTCGGCGACGATGCCGGCGCCAGCCGGGGCCAGACGCTCCTGCGTCACCCTCAAGGTCTTCTCGATTACCTTGGGGGCAAGCCCTGGCAGCAGGGTGGATACGACACCGATCTTGCGGATGCGGTAGGGCGCGACCCGCACCAGTGGGCGCGCCGTCTCGGCCAGCGCGAGCGCGGCGTCGCGCGCCGCGGTGGCGACTGCAAACGGAATGATCTTGACGGTCGCGATCATCTCGCCCGCAACCACCGGCTTGAAGGCCGGGAGCGTCGCCAACGTGATCGAGTCGTCGACGCGATTGAGGCGGTCGATCGCGTCCTTGTTCACCACCAGCACGCCGGCGCTGTCGGCGAACAGGTTGGCCCGGCCGGTGAAGGCGCGGTCGACGCGCACCCCGGCGCCGGCCGCCTTCGCCGCGATCTCGGCCGCGGCCACATCCTCCGCGACGTCGCCGGGCTCGATCCGCGCCACCACGATCTCCGCGATGCCGGCGTCCGCGAGCGCGGCGATCTCCGCCTTGCCGATCAGCGTTCCTTTCTTGAGGACCAGCCCGCCCTTGCGGATCGAATGCACCGCCACGGCGCCCTCGGCCTCGCGCACCGGAACCGCGCCGAACTTCATGCCGCCTTCTCCGCGGACTGGCGCAGCCGTGCGGTGATCTCGCCCATGATCGCCACCGCGATCTCCGGCGGTGACACGGCCCCGATCTGGAGGCCGATCGGGGCGTGGATGCGCGCAAGCGCCGCCTCCGAGAGGCCCTGCGCCTTGAGCCGCTCGAGACGGCGGGCGTGGGTCTTTTTTGAGCCGAGCGCGCCGATATAGAAGCAATCGCGCGCGAGCGCATGGGTGAGCGCGGGGTCGTCGATCTTGGGATCGTGGGTCAGCGCCACGAAAGCGGTGTAGCGATCGATGCCGAGGGGCGGCAGCGCCACGTCGGGCCATTCCGCGATCACGTTGACGTCCGGGAAGCGCTCGCTCGAGGCGAAGGCGGTACGCGGATCGACGATAGTCACGTCATAGCCCAGGATTTTTGCGATCGGCGCGAGCGCCTGGCTGATGTGGACCGCGCCGGTGATGATGAGCCGCGTCGGCGGAACATGCACGGTGAGAAAGAATTTGCCCGCCGGCGTCTCCTCGATGCCGCTCTTGCCGCTGCGCAGATGCTTCTCGAGCAGGTCCTTCAGGGGGTCGCGGGCGACGTCGGCGGCCTTGACCAGCCGCTGCTCGCCGCTCGCCACGTCGGTGACGACGACCGCGGCGCGCCGCGCCGCCCGCTCGGCGTTGAGCGCTTTGAGCATCTCGAGATTCATGATCGCGGATCCCCCACACTCGGTGCGTCCCCTCCCCCCTTGCGGGGGATCGACCGAGTTCGCTGCACCGGCATCCCCTACGCTCCCTTGTTCCTACTCCACCTTCTCGACATAGACACGGATGGTGCCGCCGCAGGACAGCCCGACTTTCCAGGCGGTCTCGTCGGCGACGCCGAACTCGAGTGTCTTCGGCTTGCCGTTCTCGATCACGTCGAGCGCCTCGGTCACCACCGCGCCCTCGACGCAGCCGCCGGACACGCTGCCGAGAAAATTGCCTTGATCATCGATGACCAGATTCGAGCCGACCGGCCGCGGCGCCGAACCCCAGGTCTCGACCACGGTCGCGAGCGCCACGCCGCGCCCCTGTGCCTTCCAGTCCTCCGCCGCCTTCAGGATATCGTCGTCGCGCGCGAACATCTGCTCCTCCTGCCTGACCGGCTGCGGCCCCTGCCGCCGGTCCGTGAAATGATCCCATCCGTTAGATGGATCGCCGCGGCGTGCCCGGCAACGACCGTCACGCCGCCTTGTCCAGCCAAACCTTGGGATCGCCGGCGCGCGGACGTCCTCCGGAGAGCGCGCGCACCAGCTCCGCCATCGAGTCGAGGTTGTGGATCGGCCGCAGCTCGTCGACATGCGGCACCATGGTGCGGATGCCCTTGGCTTTGGCCTCGAACCCGGAGAACCGCAGCAGCGGATTGAGCCAGATGAGCCGGCGGCAGGAACGGTGCAGCCGGTCGATCTCGAAGGCCAGCCGGTCGTCGGGATCGCGTTCGAGCCCGTCGGTGATCAGCAGCACGACCGCGCCCTGCGTGAGCACGCGACGCGCCCACAGCTTGTTGAACGCGTGCAGCGAGGTCGCGATGCGGGTGCCGCCAGACCAGTCGGCGACATT
>DATBKV010000031.1:0-17007 GCA_036555745.1 Xanthobacteraceae bacterium
GCTGATCGAGCGAGACGGTCGTCATGGGCGACCTTAACTCTAGGCGACCGTCGGGGCGCTTGCGGCCAGCGCCCGATGCTTGCGATGCCAATGCTGCGCGATGTCGAGCCGGCGCGCCACCCAGACCCGCTCGCGCGTGGCGATGTAATCGAGGAAGCGCACGAGCCCGGCCGCGCGTCCCGGGCGGCCCGCCAGCCGGCAATGCAGCCCGACCGACATCATCTTCGGCGCGCGCTCGCCTTCCGCATAGAGCAGATCGAAGGCGTCCTTGAGATAGGCGAAGAAGTCGTCGCCGGTGGCGAAGCCCTGCGCGTTGATGAACCGCATGTCGTTGGCATCGAGGGTGTAGGGGATGATCAGATGCGGTCCCTTCGGCCCGTTGATCCAATAGGGCAGATCGTCGGCATAGGAATCCGAGGAATAGAGGAAGCCGCCCTCGTCCAGCACCGCGCGCAAGGTGTTGACCGAGTTGCGGCCGGTGTACCAGCCGAGCGGACGCTCGCCGGTCGCCGCGGCGTGGATGCGGATCGCCTCGGCCAAGTGCGCGCGCTCTTCCGCCTCCGGTACATCCTTGTAGTCGATCCATTTGAGACCGTGGCTCGCGATCTCCCAGCGCGCTTCGCGCATCGCCGCAACCGCGTCGGGGTTTCGCGCCAGCGCGGTCGCCACGCCGAACACGGTGACCGGCAGGTCGCGCTCGCTGAACAGCCGCCACAGCCGCCAGAAGCCCGCGCGCGAGCCGTATTCGTACATCGATTCCACGTTCATGTGCCGCTGGCCCGGCCACGGCTGGGCGCCCAGCACGTCGGAGAGGAACGCCTCCGAGGTGGCGTCGCCGTGCAGGATGTTGCGCTCGCCGCCCTCCTCGTAATTGACCACGAACTGGACGGCGACGCGGGCACCGCCGGGCCAGCGCGGATTGGGCGGCGTGCGGCCGTATCCGGCGAGATCGCGGGGATAGCGGGAGAAATCGGCGGAGCCCATCGCGTTGCATCCTACGAGTTCGGCACAATTCGGGAGCCCGGCCGCCAACCCCTCGCTGCCACGGGGGGCTCGCCGGGAGCCCAATGGCGCCATTGTAAACAACAGGGAAAGAACAATGGATTCTACGCCTGCGCGCGCCGGTTAGGCCCATGGCGCGGGCTCTTCTCGTCGCGCGGCCCGCGCCAAGAACAGGCGAAAACAATAAAAGCCTGCGCCATCTACTACCTTCCCCAACACAGCCGACGGTCTCCGGGCGCGGGGCCCGGAGACGAAAAAGCCCGGCGCGTCGTCCGCCCGGGCGCGGTTCTGGATCGTGCGCCTTCCATAGCACACCTTCGTAACGTCGTCAACTACAATTTGCGGTCAATGCGGCCGGGTGCGATCTGGTGGACTCCAGCGCCCGTCACTGCGCCGGCGCGCCGGCGGCGAGCCAGGCGGCGAGCACCGCGCGCTCCTGCGGCGTGATCTCGGTGATATTGCCCGGCGGCATGGCGCGCGAGCGCACCGCGTTGATCTCGATCAGGCGGGCGTGCCGCCGCATGCTGGCGGGATTGTCGAGCACGAGGCCCTTGGGCGCGGCGTGCACACCGGGCCAGAGCGGCTCGTCGCGGTGGCACATGCTGCAGCGGGAGAGAACGATGTTTTCCGCGACTTGCACGTCAACCTTCTCGGCGCGCGCGCCCACGCCGGCGGAGCCGCCGGGGCCGGCGCCGGAGAGCCAGGCGACCGCGGCCATGCCGGCGGCCGCCACGCCCCAGGTCCACCACGGGCTGCCTTTGCCCTCGTGGCGCGAGTTGAAGAAGTGGCGGATGACGGGTCCGATCGCCAGCACGATGGCGACGATCAGCCAGTTGAAGCGGGTCGCGAACATCAGCGGGTAGTGATTGGAGATCATCAGGAAGACCACCGGCAGCGTGAGATAATTGTTGTGCACGGAACGCTGCTTGGCCTCCTGGCCCCAGGCCGGATCGGGCTCCTTGCCCGCGAGCAACGCGGCCACCGTCTTCTTCTGGTTGGGGATCACGATCACGAACACGTTCGCGACCATGATGGTCCCGACCAGCGCGCCGATCTGGGTGAAGGCGCCGCGTCCGCTGAACACATGAGTAAAGGCGTAGGTCAGGCCGACCAGGAAGACGTAGCCGACGAGCGCGAGCACGACCTCGTGGCGTCCAAGGGAGGAGCGGCACAGCGCCTCGTAACCGAGCCAAGCGGCGACGAGGCTCGCAAAGGCGATGGCCGCGGCGGCGGGCGCGCTGAGATCGAGCACCGATTTGTCGATCAGGAAGAGGTCGGCGCCGAGATAGTAGACGACCACCAGCAGCGCGAAGCCGGAGAGCCAGGTGGTGTAGGCCTCCCACTTGAACCAGGTCAGCTCGTCCGGCATCTGCGCGGGAGCGATGAGGTATTTCACCATGTGATAGAAGCCGCCGCCGTGCACCTGCCAGGCGTCGCCCTGCACGCCCGCGGGCAGGCCCGATCGCGGTTTGAGGCTGAGGTCGAGGTGGATGAAATAGAACGAGCTGCCGATCCAGGCGATGCCGGCAACGACGTGCAGCCAGCGCAGGATGGCGCTCAGCCACTCGGTGAGCACGAGCTCCACGACGACGATCCCTCGGTTTGTTCAGCCAAATCGCCGCTAACGCGCGCATCTCCCTGAGGTGGACGCAGGGCGGTGCCGCGCGCTCGGTGTGCTCGCCTCCCCACGAAACCCGAGCCTGCCCGCGTTCGCACTTGAATGCGCAAGTCGGGCAGCCCCGACTTGCGGCGGGGGAGGGGTTGGGGGCGGGGGTAGCGCGATGAGGCAACGCTCGCGCATCCCTGCGCCACCCCCCACCCCAGCCCTCCCCCACAAGGGGGGAGGGAGCAGACCGAGCTTGCCGCGCGCTCTGATCCCATGCTCACCGCCGCAGGCCCTTAGTCTCAGGGGACGGCGCAGGATGACAGGCGCGCGTTCGCCATTGCAAGAGCGCTGCCGAGGCAATAGGGCATGGCCATGGTAGCCGAGACACAAAGTACCGCCGGCGGCGTGGCGCCGGGCGCGTTCGGCGCACGCATCATGGCGCTGGCGGATCGGCTGGCGCAATGGTCGGAGAGCCCGGATGGGCTCACCTGCACATACCTGTCGCCGGCGCACCGCGCGGTTGCCGGCGACATTCGCGAGCTTTTTCGCCAGGCCGGGCTTTCCCCTGAGATCGACGACGTCGGCAACGTGGTCGGGCGCTACCCCGCCGCCGATCCGCACGCGCGCGCGCTGATCGTCGCCTCGCACTACGACACCGTGCGCAACGCCGGCAAATACGACGGCCGGCTCGGCGTGCTCATCGCTCTGGTGCTGGTCGAGCATCTCGTGCGTACCGGCCGCAAGCTGCCGTTCCACTTGGACGTGGTCGCGTTCTCGGAGGAGGAGGGCGTGCGCTTCGCCTCGAGCTTCATCGGCAGCAGCGCGATGGCGGGATGCTTCGACCCGGCGCTGCTCGAGCGCCGCGACGCCGACGGCCATGCCTTGGCGGCGGTCATGCGCGCGGCCGGCTTCGATCCCGCGCGGATTCCCGCGCTCGCGCGCCGCGGGGAGGAGCTCGCCGGCTACCTCGAGGTGCACATCGAGCAGGGCCCGATCCTGCTCGAGGAGGGCCTCCCCGTCGGCATCGTGAGCGCGATCGCCGGCAGCGTGCGCAAGCTCGTCACCATCACCGGCACCGCCGGGCACGCCGGCACTGTGCCGATGGCGCGCCGCCACGATGCCGCGGCGGCGGCGGCCGAGCTCGTGCTCTACGTCGAGCGGCGCTGCGCGCAGGCGCCGACCCTGGTCGGCACGGTCGGCCAGCTCGCGGTCCCCGGCGGCGCGATCAACATCATTCCCGGCCGCTGCGAGCTGTCGCTCGACATCCGGGCCGCCGACGATGCCACCCGCGACGCCGCGGTCGCCGACGTGATGGCGGAGATCGCGCGCATTGCGGCGCGGCGCGGGGTCGCAATCGAGAGCCGCGAGGTGCAGCGCACCGCCGCGGTCGGCTGCTCGCCACGCCTGCAGGCGCTGCTTGCCGACGCGGTGACGCGGGCAGGCGTCAGGCCGCGCTACCTCGCGAGCGGTGCCGGCCACGACGCCATGGTGTTCGACGGCGTCACCGACCTCGCCATGCTGTTCGTGCGCTGCGGCAACGGCGGAGTGAGCCATTCGCCGCGCGAGATCATCACCCCCGAGGACGCCGAGGTCGCCGCGCGCGTCGTGCTCGACGCGGTGCTGCAACTGGCGGCGCACCCTCCGTGAGCCTCGCCGATACGGTCAGCACCTTCGTCGATCGCGAGTTCGCCGGGCAAACCGAATTCCTGGCCGAGCTGGTGAGGACGCCGAGCGACAATCCGCCCGGCGACTGCGCGCCGCACGCCGTGCGCGCGCAAGCGCTGCTGCAACGGCTCGAGCTCGAGGTCGAGGCGCATGCGGTGGCCGCCGACGCGGTGACCGCGGCGGGGATGCGCAGCGTCACCAATCTCGTCGTGCGCCAGCGCTTCGGCGCCGGGCCGGTGATCGCGCTCAACGCCCACGGCGACGTGGTGCCGCCCGGGCTCGGCTGGCGGCACGACCCCTACGGGGCGCAGATCGAGGACGGCGCGCACGGCCCGGCCATGTACGGGCGCGGCGTGGCGGTGTCGAAATCGGATTTCGCCACCTACACCTGGGCGCTGCGCGCGCTGAAGGCGGCGGCCGCGCAAGGCGCCAAACTCGCTGGCACGCTCGAGCTGCATTTCACCTACGACGAGGAGGCCGGCGGCACGCTCGGGCCGCAATGGCTGCTCGAGCAAGGTCTGACGCGGCCCGACGCGGTGATCGCCGCCGGCTTCTCCTACGCCGTCGTCACCGCCCACAACGGCTGCCTGCATCTCGAGGTGACGGTCACCGGCAAGCAGGCGCACGCGGCGATGCCGGAGAGCGGCGCCGACGCGCTCGAGGCCGCGACCACGATCCTCGCCGCGCTCTATGCGCACCGCGCTGCCCTGGCGCGGCGGCGCTCCGGCACGCCGGGCATCCTCGCGCCGACGCTCAATGTCGGGCTGATCGAGGGCGGCATCAATACCAACGTGGTGCCGGACCGGGCGAGCTTCCGCATCGATCGCCGCATCATTCCGGAAGAGAATTGCGCGGACGTGGAAGCGGAGCTGCGCGCGCTGATCGCGGCCGCGGCCGCGGGTCATGCGCACATCAAGGTCGACGTGCGCCGCCTGCTGCTGGCCGAGCCGCTCAAGCCGCAACCCGGCAGCGAGCGCCTCGCGGCCGCGATCGCGCGTCACGCCGGGCGCATCCTCGGCGTCGAGGTGCCGGTGACGGGCGTGCCGCTCTACACCGACGCCCGCCACTACGCGGCGGCCGGCATTCCAGTCGTGCTCTACGGCGCCGGCCCGCGCTCGATCCTGGAGGCCAACGCGCACGGCGCCGACGAGAACCTGCGGCTTGGCGATTTGCGCGCCGCCACCAAGATCGTCGCGCTCGCGGTGGCGGATTTGTTGGGGGCGGGCTGAGGCGTCAGCCCAATAGCGCGGCTTCGAAGGCGGAGGCGATCGCCGGCTTGCTCTTGCCGGCGCGGAGCGCATCGCCGATGACGACGACGGTTTGGCCTGGCCGCGCCAGGCGCTTGAAACGCTCGGCCGTCCCACGGCGCGCCTGGTAGTAGAACCAGTCGCGTAAGTGCGGCGCGGAGAACAACTGGGAGAATCCCGGCCAGCGCACGGCGCCGCTGTCGAGCATGATGGTCGCGATCGGGCCGAGCCCGAAGCGATAGGCGGCGCCGGTCGCAATCACCAGGCGATCGAACGGCGCCAGCAGCTCGGGCCGCGCGGCGGCGTCGGTGCGGTAGCGGAATTGCACGCCCTTGCCCGTGCAGGCAGCGACGAGATCGGCGACGTAGCGCTCGAAGCTCGCCTCGCTCGCCGCCACCTCCTGGAACAGCGGCGCCTTGCCGGCATAGCGGAACGCGCCGCCCGCGCGGGCCGCCTGCTCGAACACGGTGACCTCGTTGCCCTCGGCGACCAGCGACGCGTAGGTCAGCCCGGCCGGGCCGGCGCCAATCACCGCGATGCGCTCGCCGTGCGGCGGCTTGCGACCTGCGAACACGCTCTCGCGCCCGGCGGCGCCGTTGACCACGCAGCCGATGCGCGCGCCGCCGCGCATCTCGTTGATGCAGGTATTGCAGGCGAGACAGCGCCGGACCGGCTCGCCGCGGGCAAGCTTCTCGACCCATTGCGGATCGGCGACGAGCGTGCGGCCGAGCGCGACGAAGTCGGTCTTGCCATCCGCTACCGCCGCGGTCGCGGTCGCGGGATCGCCGAGCCGCCCGACCGCGATCACCGGGACGGGGACTGCGCGCTTCACCTCGGCGGCGAAGTGAAGGAAGGTCGCATCGGGGAAGCTCATCGGCGGCAGTACGATTTGCGCCGACGGCAGCGAGCGGTAGTGCCCGGCGCTCACGTGCAGCGCGTCGGCTCCGGCCCGCGCCGCCCACTCCGCGATCTGCTTGCCCTCCGCGAAAGGCAAACCGCCGGGGAAGAAATCCTCGACCGAGAGACGATAGACCACCGGCATGCCCGGCACCGCGGTCTTGACCGCGCGCAGCGCCTCGAGCCCGAAGCGCGCGCGGTTCTCGAGGCTTCCCCCGTAGCTGTCGGTGCGCCGGTTCTCGAACGGGGCATGAAACTGCGAGATCAGGTAGCCGTGCGCAGCGTGGATCTCGACGCAGTCGAAGCCCGCGCTGCGCGCGCGCACGGCGGCGGCGGCGTGCGCGGCGATGGTGGCGTCGATGCGTGCCTGGCTCATCTCCTCGGGGACGATGGTCTCGAAGGTGGTCTCGTAGACCGGGTGCGGGATCGCGGACGGCGCGATCGGGGTCTCGCCGCAGATGTCCTTGCGGGTGTGGCCGCCGCCGTGGCCGAGCTGGATCGACGCCTTCGCTCCGGTGCGATGAATTTCCTGCACCAGCCGGGCGAGTCCCGGCAGGAAGCGGTCGTCGTAGATGCCGACCTCGCGCCGGCGATGGCGGCCGGCCTTTTCCGGCGAGGCCATCTCGACCGTGATGAGCCCGACCCCGCCGCGCGCCCGCGCCAGGTAGTAGGCGACGGTGTCGTCGGTGACGTGGCCGTCTTCGTCCGCGGTCCGCGTCGTCATCGGCGGCATGACGATGCGGTTGCGGATCTCGACCGCGCCGATGCGCGCCGGGGTGAGCAGGATATTCATGCTGTATTATTGTCGCCCCCGCGAAAGCGGGGGCCCAGTAGTCCGTGTCCGAGCGGTGTGACGCGGCGATGACCCATCGGATGCTCAGTGGTTACTGGATCCCCGCTTGCGCGGGGATGACAGCTGAGGGTAACGCACTCAACGCGTATCACAGCACCGGGATCTCCCCGCCGTCGAGATCGAGGGTGGCACCGTGCAGCCAGCTCGCGCGCCCGGAGCCGATTGCTACGCTGTCGCCCCCGCGAAAGCGGGGGCCCAGCAGTCCGTGTCCGAGCGGTGTGACGCGGCGATGACCCATCGGATGCTCAGTGGTTACTGGGTCCCCGCTTGCGCGGGGACGACAGCTGAGGGTAACGCACTCAACGCGTATCACAGCACCGGGATCTCGCCGCCGTCGAGATCGAGGGTGGCGCCGTGCAGCCAGCTGGCGCGCCCGGAGACGACGAAGGTGACGAAGTCGGCGACATCCTCGACCGTGCCGTAGCGCATGATGCCGGTCTCGCGGCAGAAGCGGCGGCGGATTTCTTCCTCCGGCTCGCCGGTGCGCGCAACCTCGGCGCGGATGCGGCGCCATTGCCGCTCGGTCTCGACCAGGCTCGGATGCACGCAATTGACCCGCACCCCGTCCTCCTTCCCGAGATCGGCGAGGCACTTGGTGAAGGCGGCGACGGCGGCGTTGACCGAGCTGCCGATGGTGAAGCTCTTCTCCGGCTTGCGACCGCTGGTGCCGCCGATCGCGACCAGCGCGCCGCCGCGCGCTTTCAGGAGCGGCCAGGCCGCGCGCGCGAGCCGCACGTGGGCAAAGAATTTGAGCGCGTAGCCCTCCTCCCAATCGGCGTCGGTGAGCGCAAAGAAATCGCCGCGCTTGGTGGTGCCGGCATTGTTGACGAGGATGTCGAGCTGGCCGAACTCGCGCCGCACCGCCGCGATCAGCTCCTCGGCGGAGCCGGGCGCGCGCAGATCGAGCGCGCGCACCGCGGCCTTGCGCTTCTTGCCGCGGATCGAGGTTGCGACTTCCTCGAGCGCCGACGCGTCGCGGCCGGTCAGCAGCAGGTCGCAGCCTTCCTCGGCGAAGGCCAGTGCGATGCCGCGGCCGATGCCGCGGCTCGATCCGGTCACGAGCGCGACCTTGCCCTGCAGCCCGAGCTCCATGCCCCACTCCTCATGCGCGCGAGCCCGGATGGCCACGCTTCGACGTTCGACTCTATCCCATTTGCGAGAATGGAGATGGGAGGCGGCCCGCGCGATCACGCGCGAAAGAGCCGCGCCGGCACCGACGCTGCAAAGCCAGGCTAATTGCCGGCGGCGGAGAGGCCCTGGATCATGGCTTGGCAGGATGCGGACAGGTCGGCGTGGCGGCGGCAAATGGCCTGCACCGCGATGAGCGCTTGGCTGCGCGACGCCGTCGCGAAGAATTTCTCGGTCTCCTCCCCGAGCGCGCGCTCGATCTCGGCGTGGTTGACCGGCAGACGCGGGCAGTAGGTGGCGTGGAATTTCCTGAACGCGGCCTCGGCACGATCCGGCCAGGTATAGGCGACCAAGCACAGCGTCTCGGTCTTTACCCAGCCCTGGTCCTTGCTGCAGGCAAGCCGCCGGCTGGTGATCTCGCCGCGACCGCCACCGGAATTGCGAACCAGCCGCAAAGTCGGGCACTCGCAAATCGTCGCGCCGGCGCTGAACGTTTGCCCCGCATATTCGCAGGTTTGCGCCGCGGCCGCGGCGGCGAACCCCAGCACAACCATGATCACGGTGAGACCGCGTGCGAGCGCATGCATGTCCGCCCCGACCGAATCGCAATCGCAGGACGCATTATGCCCGGTCCCGCTGTGCTGCTCGCGGCAGTTTCTGCGGGCGGGGCGGTGCGGGGAGAGCTGAGGGGCGGGTTGCAGCGCGCGGCCGCGCTGCGATGCGCCGCTGGTGGCATTCCGGAACCTACCTGCGGCAAGTTGACGCAGGGCCGGGTTGTACTCCGGGCCGGCGCGGTAGCATCCCACCGGCCTCCGTTAATGCATTGTTAATTATACCTTTTCTGCTTGGAACCGAATACGCGAAAACCACTCGTGAAAATTGAATGCAGTTCGCGAAACCCATAATTAAACCCGCTGACCAATAACAACGACAAATAACCATCCAGAAGGGGCGGTGAGCAAAAACACCGCTCATGACGAGGGAGTTGACCCATGAGCTGTGCCGCTCTGGCCCGGCGGGCTGCCGCTATTGCCTGTTTACTTTCAATCGCTTGTGGGATGCCGGCGCACGCCGCCGAGGATCCCGCCAAACCGGAACTGCCGAAATACGAGGTCAGCGGCTTTCGCGATGCGCGCTTTGGGATGACCGAGCCCGAGGTTCGCGCCGCGGTCAGCAAGGACTTCGGCGTCAAGCCCGCCGACATCAAGGCCAATCCCAACGCCACCGAGGGAACCATTCTCCTGATCGTTCGCGTTGACTCGCTCGACCCCGGCCCGGGACCGGCCACGCTCACCTACATCTTCGGCCACAAGAGCAAGAAGCTCATCCAGGTCAACGTGGCCTGGGGTGAGGACACCCCGAACAATCCGCCCGACGCCAATGCCATCATCGGCGCCGGCACGAGGCTCGAGCGTTATTTCGAGGGCTTCAGCTGGCGCAAGGACGCGACCCGGGTGGGAGTGCCGATCGGCGAGAATACCGTGGTCCTGTTCTCCGGCGAGGACGACAAGAAGGGCGCGGTGCGCCTGGTCGTCGACGGCATCAAGTATCAGTTGAACCAGGAAGGCAAGCAGACGACGTCGCCTGATCCGAAGCGCGCCCCCAAGCTGGTGATCAATTACATCGCCGACCGCGCGAATCCGGACATCGCCAAGATCGAGCCCGGGAAATTCTGAGCATCTGCCGATCGACTCCGCGCGCGCTCCGATGATCATCGCCTTCGGCCGGCGCCGGCGCCCGACCCGTGCGTTCGCGCACGCCGGGCGCTGCTCGGCGCCGCCGGCGACGCGCGCGCTCGCCACTGCACTCTCGCTCATCCTGGCGACGCCGTTTTCGGCGCTGGCCCAGCAACTGCCGACCGGCGGCTCGGTCGCCGCCGGCAGCGCCGCCATTGGGGCGCCGCACAACGGCACGCTCAACATCAATCAAAGCTCCAATCAGGCGATCATCAACTGGAACTCGTTCTCGGTCGGCGCCGGGAACACGGTCAACTTCAATCAGCCGAGCGCTGCCTCGGCGACGCTCAACCGCGTCACCGGCTCGACTCCCTCCTCGATTGCCGGAACGATCACCGCGCCCGGCACCGTCCTGCTGGTGAACCCGAACGGCATCGCCATCACCAAGTCGGGCGTCATCAACACCGGCTCGTTCGTCGCCTCGACCTTGGGCATCACCGACAAGGACTTCCTCGCCGGCAAATACCAGTTCCACGGCAACGGCGCGTCGAAGGCGGTGGTCAATGCCGGCCGCATCAACGTCTCCGATGGCGGCTTTGCGGCGCTGCTCGGCGGCCGCGTCGCCAACCGCGGCATCATCAGCGCGCGGCTCGGCAAGGTCGGGCTGGGCGCCGGCGAGGCCGCCACGCTCGACGTCTCGGGCGAAGGCTTCCTCTCGGTCGCGGTGCCCTCGAAGCAGCTGAAAAGCATGGTCGACGGGCACGGCAAGCCGCTCGTCTCCAACTCTGGCAAGATCCGCGCCGACGGCGGGTCGGTCTATCTCAGCGCCGCCACCGCCGCGCACGTGCTGCAAAGCGCGGTCAACGTTCCCGGCTCGATTCGCGCCAACAGCGTCGGCGTGCGCGCGGGCAAGATCGTGCTCAGCGGCGGCGAGGGCGGCATCGTCAATGTGGGCGGGCACCTGACCGCGAACGGCGGCAAGCACGCACGCGGCGGATCGATTGCCATCGCGGGTGCGAAAGTCTCCATTCCGGGCAGGATCGCGGCGAACGGGCGAAGGGGCGGCCACATCGCCGTGACCAGCACCGGCGCGCTGTCGGTCGCGGGCAGGATCTCGGCCAAAGGCCATGCCGGGCAGGGCGGCCGCATCACGCTCGCCGGCAAGGACATTCATCTCAAGGGCGCGAAGCTCGACGCCTCCGGCGCGACCGGCGGCGGCCTGGTGCGCATCGGCGGCGCATTCCGCGGCGGTCTCGCCGATCCGTCCGATCCGCTTTATCAGCACTATGTCGGGCGCTGGGGCGCGCTGCCTGCGATTGCGCCCGCGAATACGGTCACCGCCGACGCCGGCACCACGATCAAGGTCTCCGCCGGCAAGTCCGGCGACGGCGGCACGCTGGTCATCTGGTCGAATGAGAAGACCGCGTTTGCCGGCACCATTCTCGGCACCGGCGGCGCGACCTCCGGCACCGGCGGTTACGCCGAGGTGTCTAGCAAAGGCCTGCTGGCGTTTTCGGGACGCGTCAATCTCAAGGCTAGCGCCGGTGCGAACGGCACGCTGCTGCTGGATCCGAGCAACCTGACAATATCGACGTCCGCCACCAGCAACGAAACCTGCTCGGGCGGCAACCCCAACAGCTGCGGCCCGACCAACTCGGCCGCGAACTCCATCCTCAACAACGGCGATCTGCAAACCCTGCTTGGTAGCGCGAATGTGATCGCCACGACCAACGGCACGATCACGGTCTCGGCGCCGGTCACCTGGTCGACCAGCAACTCGCTCACCCTGCAGACGACGACCGTCACCGGCAATTCCGCGAATATCACGATCAATGCCGCGATCAGCGGCACCGGCGGTACCCTGGTTCTCTCGAGCAACGGCAACACCATCTCGCAGGGCGCGAGCGGCAGCATCTCGGTCGCAAACCTCTCGCTGTTGGGGACGACGAGCACCACCGCCACCCTCAACAACGCGGGCAATCAATTCGGCACGCTCACGGCCAATATCGGCTCGGCGAGTGTCACCAACAATTCCGCCGGCGGGCTGGTGCTGGGGACCTCGAGCGTCACCAACAACCTGACGGTGGTGAACACGCTCGGCAACCTGACCCAGTCGGGGGCGCTGACCGTCGGCGGCACCGCATCGTTCACCACCTCGGCCTCGAACGCGACGATCACGCTCGGCAACGGCGGCAATCTGTTCACCGGCGCGGTGGCGCTCAACACCAGCGGCACCGGCGGCAACGCGAGCCTGACCAACAATCAGGCCACGGTGCTGGGCGCCTCGAGCGTCGGCGGCAACCTCACCGTGACGGACGCGGTCGGCAACCTGACGCAGACCGGCGCCTTGACCGTCGCGGGCACCTCCTCGTTCACGACCTCGGCCTCGAACGCCACCATCACGCTGACCACCACCTCGAACCAGTTCACCGGCGCGGTGGCGCTCGCCACCAGCGGTGCGAGCGGCGATGCCAGTCTCACCAACAATCGCGCCACGGTGCTGGCGGCCTCGACCGTCGGCGGCGGGCTGGTGGTCACCGACCGGGTCGGCAATCTCACCCAGAGCGGCGCCTTGACGGTCGCCGGCACATCCTCGTTCACGACCTCGACGGCGAACGCCACCATCACGCTGACCGACAGCGGCAACGCGCTGACCGGCGCGGTGTCGTTGACCACCCACGGCGGCAGCGGGGATGCCAGCCTCACCAACAATGTCGCGACCGCGCTGGGAACCTCCAGCGTCACCAGCAACCTCACCGTCGTGAGCGCCGTCGGCGATCTCACGCAGACCGGAGTGCTGACGGTCACGGGCACCTCGTCGTTCACGACCTCGGCGGCGAACGCCGCGATCACCTTGAACAGCGCCAACCTTCTCACCGGCGCGGTGTCGCTCAACACCAGCGGGTCCGGCAACGCCAGCCTGACCAACAATCGTACCACCGTGCTGGGCGCCTCGAATGTCGGCGGCAACCTGGTGATGATCGCCTCGGCCGGCGGCAGCGTGACGCAGACCGGGGTGCTGACGGTGGGCGGCACCTCGTCGTTCACGACCTCGGTTACAAATTCGGATATCACGCTCACCGCCGCCAACCTGCTGACCGGGACGGTATCGTTCAGCACCACCGGAACGGGCGGCAACGTCACCCTGACCAACAACGCCGCGAGCGGCTTGGCGCTCGGGGCCTCGAGCGTCGGCGGCAAGCTCACCGCGGTGAGTTCGCTCGGCAATCTGACGCAGAGCGGCGCCCTCAATGTCGGCGGCACTTCGTCGTTCACCACCTCGGCGTCGAACGCGGCGATCACGCTGACGAATGCCGGCAATCTCCTCACCGGCGCGGTGTCGCTCAATACCAGCGGGAGCGGCAATGCGAGCGTGACCAACAATCAGGCGACGGTGCTGGGCGCCTCGAGCGTCGGCGGCAACCTGGCGGTGACGGACGCGGTCGGCAACTTGACGCAACTGGCGGCGACCGCGCTGACGGTCACGGGCACGTCGTCGTTTACGACCTCGACCGCGAACGCGACCATCACGCTGACCAATACCGGCAACCTTCTCACCGGCGCGGTGGCGCTCGCCACCAGCGGGGCGAGCGGCGACGCCAGCCTGACCAACAACCGCGCGACCCTGCTGGGCGGCTCCAGCGTCGGCGGCAGCCTGGTGGTCACCGATCGGGTGGGCAATCTCACGCAGAGCGCGGGCTTGACGGTGAGCGGCAGCTCGTCGTTCACGACCTCGGCCTCCGGCGCCACGATCACGCTCACCAATACCGGAAACCTCTTCACGGGCGCGGTGGCGCTCAACACCAGCGGGGCCGGCGGCGACGCCAGCCTGAACAACAATCTCGCCGGCGGCCTCGTGCTGGGGACCTCGAGCGTGAGCGGCGCGCTCGCGGTCACGAGCGCGCTCGGCAGCCTGACGCAGACCGGAGCGCTGACGGTGACCGGCGCTTCGTCGTTCACCACCTCGGCGGCGAACGCGGCGATCGCGCTCACCAGCGCCAACCTGCTGACCGGGGCGGTATCGCTCAATACCGGTGGCTCGAACGGCAACGCGCAGCTCACCAACGGCAAGGCGACGGTGCTCGGCGCCTCGACCATCGGCGGCAGCCTGACGCTGACCGATACGGTCGGCAGCCTCACCCAGAGCGCGGCACTGACGGTTGCCGGCACCTCGTCGTTCACGACCTCGGCCAACAATGCGTCGATCACGTTGACCAATGCCGGCAACGCGCTCACCGGGGCGATCGCGCTGAGCACGACCGGCGGGACGAGCGGCGACGCCAGCCTGATCAACTCCGTGGCGACGGCGCTGGCCGCCTCGAGCATCGGGCGCAACCTCGTCGTCAGCAGCCTGAACGGCAATCTGTCACAGACCGGCGCGCTGACCGTCGGCGGCACGTCCGCGTTCACGACCTCGGCGTCGAACGCGGCGATCACGCTCACCAATGCCGGCAACCTCCTCACCGGCGCGGTCTCGCTCAACAGCAGCGGAGCGAGCGGCAACGCAAGTCTGACCAACAATCAGGCGACCGTGCTCGGTGCTTCCACTGTCGGCGGCAAGCTGACGGTGACGGACGCGGTCGGCAACCTCACGCAGACCGGCGCCGTGACGGTCACCGGCACCTCGTCGTTTGTGACCTCGGCGGCGAACGCGACGATCACGCTGAGCAATGCCGGCAACGCGCTTGGCGGCACGGTGACGCTGAGCACCACCGGGGCAACTGGCAATGCCAGCCTGACCAACAACGCCGCCGGCGGCCTCACCTTGGCGGCCTCGGCCATCGGCGGCAACCTGACGGTAACGAGCACGCTCGGCAACCTGACCCAGAGCGGGGTGCTGACGGTGGGCGGCGCCTCCTCGTTCACCACCTCGCCGAACAACGCGACGATCGTGCTGACCAATGCCGGCAACCTCTTCACCGGCGCGGTGTCGCTCAACACCAGCGGGGCCGGCGGCGACGCCAGCCTGACCAACAATGTTCCCGCCGGCCTGGCGCTCGCGGCATCGAGCGTCGGCGGCAACCTCACGGTGCTGAGCAGTCTCGGCAGCCTGACGCAGAGCGGCGTGTTGACGGTCACCGGCACGTCGTCGTTCACGACCGCGGCGGCGAACGCGACCATCACGCTGACCAGCACCAACCTGCTGACCGGGGCAGTCGTCCTCAATACCAACGGGGCGAACGGCAGCGCGCAGCTCACCAACGGCAAGGCGACGGTGCTCGGCGCCTCGACGATCGGCGGCAGCCTGATCGTGACGGCTTCGGCCGGCACCAGCCTGACGCAGAGCGGAGCGCTGACGGTTGCGGGCACGTCGTCGTTCACGACGTCAGCGAACAACGCCTCGATCACGCTGACGAACAGCGGCAACGCGCTGACCGGCGCGATCGCACTGAGCACGACCGGCGGGGCGAGCGGTGATGCCAGCCTGATCAACAGCGTGGCGACCGCGTTGGCGGCTTCGAGCATCGGCCGCAATCTGACGGTCACTGCGCTGACCGGAAATCTGACGCAGACCGGCGCGCTGACGGTCACCGGCACCTCCGCGTTCACGACCTCGGCGGCGAACGCCGCGAGCACGCTCACCAATGCCGGCAACCTCTTGACCGGCGCGGTCTCGTTCACCACCAGCGGGGCGAACGGCAACGCGCAGCTCGTCAACGGCAAGGCGACGGTGCTGGGGGCTTCCACTGTCGGCGGCAGTCTGACGGTGACCGACGCGGTCGGCAACCTGACGCAGACCGCCGCGCTCACGGTGACCGGCGCATCCTCGTTTGCGACCTCGGTCACGAACGCGACAATCACGCTGACCAATGCGAGCAACGCGCTGGGTGGTGCAGTGACGCTCACCACCAGCGGAGCGAGCGGCAACGCCAGCTTGACCAACAGCGCCGCCGGCGGCCTCACCCTGGCGGCATCGACCATCGGCGGCAGCCTCACGGTGGCGAGCGCCCTCGGCAACCTGACGCAAAGCGGGGTGCTGACGGTGGGCGGCACCTCGTCGTTCACGACTTCGGCGTCGAATGCCACCATTGCGCTGACCAACGCCGGCAACCTCTTCACCGGCGCGGTGTCGCTCAACACCATCGGAGCAGGGGGCAACGCCAGCCTGGGCAACGGTCAGGCGACGATGCTCGGCGCATCAAACGTCGGCGGCAATCTGACGGTGACGGATGCGGTCGGCAATCTCACGCAGACCGGCGTGCTGACCGTCGCCGGCACGTCGTCGTTTGCGACCGCGGCGGCGAACGCGACCATCACCTTGACCAGCACCAACCTGCTGACCGGGGCAGTCTTCCTCAACACCAACGGGACGACCGCCGACGCGCAGCTTACCAACGGCAAGGCGACGCTGCTCGGCGCCTCGACGATCGGCGGAAGCCTGACGGTGACCGACACCGTCGGCAATCTCACCCAGAGCGGGCCGCTGACGGTCGCCGGGACGTCGTCGTTTGCGACCTCGGCCAACAACGCGACCATTACGCTGACCAATGCCGGCAACGCGCTCAGCGGGGCGATCGCGCTGAGTACGAGCGGCGGAACCAGCGGCGACGCCAGCTTGACCAACGGCGTCGCGACCGCGCTGGCGACCTCGAGCATCGGCCGCAACCTGACAGTCACCGCGCTGACCGGCGCCCTGACGCAGACCGGCGCGCTGACCGTTACCGGCACCTCTTCGTTCATGACCTCGGCGACGAACGCGGCGATCGCGCTGACCAATCCAGGCAACCTGTTCACCGGCGCCGTGTCGTTCACAACCAGCGGGACGAACGGCAACGCGCAGCTCGTCAACAACAGGGCGACGGTGCTGGGCACCTCGAGCATCGGCGGCAGCCTGACGGTAACAGACGCGGTCGGCAGCCTCACGCAGACCGGGGTCCTGACGGTTGCCGGCGCCTCCTCGTTTGCGACCTCGACCGCGAACGCGGACATCAC
>DATBKV010000032.1:0-15102 GCA_036555745.1 Xanthobacteraceae bacterium
CCTCATCGACCACGTGCTGGATCAGCGGCCGGTCGACGACGGGCAGCATCTCCTTCGGCATGGCCTTGGTTGCCGGCAGGAACCGGGTGCCCAGCCCGGCGACCGGGAAGACGGCTTTGCGGATCGGTTTCATGCGTGCAGCGGCATTGTAGTACGAACTTCCGCGGCGTCCATTTGTCTCGGTATTGTCGAAGTTTGGGCCTGTAATGGCATGGACAGGGTCAGGTTTGCACCAGCATGGGTTCTTGCCCTGGCACGGCGGCATCGCATTAAAAAGCGCCTGCAATGACGGCGCCGCCTTGTGTGGCCTAAAGGGGAGGGAGCGGATCCGCGACTGGCCCGAAGCTGCACACGACCGGGGCACTTCCGGCCAAACCGCCGCACCGTTCCGCCCGGTTCGGGGCCCCCCGTCTTCCTGGGCGTTAACGGATCGGCAACCCCTCGGTTCCCACCGTCGCGCATGCAGCAGACTCGGAGATCAGCATGCTCACGAGACTTGTCCGGTCGATGCAGCTGTTCGGTGCGCTGGCGATGATAGCGGCTGTGCCGGCGCCGCTCCTCGGCCAACCATTGGATCTCCGTGCGTTGTTCAATGCGCCTGCTCCGAGCCCTACTGCCGCACCGGCCGCCGGCACGGACGCGCCGGCGTGGAGCGGCTTGTCCGGTAGCTCCAATCATCCTCTGATGCGAGCCGAGGCCATTCGCGCCGCCGCGGCCAACTTTCGCGGCTGCCTCTCTGCGCTGTGGCCCCAGGCTGCGCGCCGCGGCGTCCCGCGCGCGGTTTTCGAGGCCAATGTGGCGGGCCTCACACCCGACCTGCGCATCATGGATTTGCTCGACGCCCAGCCCGAGTTCACCAAGTCGTTCTGGGATTATCTGGACATTCTCGTTACCGAGGATCGCATCCAGAATGGACGCGCGATTCTCGCTCAGCACCGGGCGAGCTTCGATGCGGCCGAGAAAGCTTACGGCGTGGACCGCCACATCGTCGCAGCGATCTGGGGAATCGAATCCAACTACGGCACGCAGATCGGCGGGCGCTCGGTGATCCGCTCGACCGCGACCCTCGCCTGCATCGGGCGACGGCAGGATTATTTCCGCGAGGAGTTTCTGTCCGCGCTCGAGATCATCGCGCGCGGCGACGTGCGGGCGGATCGCCTTAAAGGATCCTGGGCCGGCGCCTTTGGCCCCACGCAGTTCATGCCGACCTCGTTCAAGCGCTACGCGGTCGACTTCGATGCTGACGGCCGGCGCGACGTGGTCGATTCGGTGCCGGACGTCATCGCCTCGACCGCGAACAATCTCAAAAAGGACGGTTGGGCCGCTGGCCAGACTTGGGGCTATGAGGTGGTGGTGCCGCAAGGGTTCAACTTTCTGCTTGCGGATCGCTCCCGCGTGCTAGCCCTGCGCGAATGGGAGCACGTCGGCGTCCGCCGTGCCGGAGGCAGGACTTTCCCGCGTGGCGGGGACCGCGCTTATCTGCTCGTGCCCGCCGGTGCGCAGGGGCCGGCCTTCCTCATGCTGCACAACTTTACGGTGATCATGAAATACAATCCGGCCGAGGCCTATGCGCTCGCCATCGGTCACCTCGCCGATCGGCTGCGCGGCGGGGACCCTTTCGTCCAGCCCTGGCCGCGCCACGAGCGCGTCCTCACGCGCACGGAACGCTATGAGCTGCAGGAGCTTCTGGCCCAGCGCGGCTACGACGTGGGTGAACCCGACGGACGGCTTGGCGGCAAGACCCGCAGCGCGCTCCGCCAGTTCCAGGCGACGGTCGGCCAGGTACCGGACGGGTTCGCCTCGGCCAACATCCTGGAGCGGCTGCGCGCCCGCTAGCGGGGGGTTTTGCGCTCCGCGAAGAGTCTTTCCGAGGCCTGCGGCCGACATCTTCAAGTTGACATTTTTGGCGCAATACTAGCCGGTTAGGGCCCGCATTCGGTGGTCGACACCGGGAGCGGCGGCAGGTAGCTTGTCCGGCAGAAGATCGGTCAGCGGCGATTGGACATGGGCTTACCCCGCAAGTCTTACGCATTCGCGGCAGCACTGGTTGCCGCTCTCAGCCTCGCGCTCCTGCTGCCGGCGCAGGCGCAATTCTGGGATTGGGGCAACCGCCCGCAACGCCAGCAGCATTACAACAACAATAACGGCTGGTTCGGCGGCGGCGGCGGTTGGTTCGCGCCCGACCGGCGCTACTACGAGCGCCAGGAACGGGAGGCGGTCGACTATTCGCACGCGCCTCCGCCCGCGCAGAAAAAGCCGGAGGCCACGAGTCCCATCGTCGTCATGGGCGATGCCAATGCGGATTGGCTGGCCTATGGGCTCGAAGACGCGTTTTCGGAGAATCCCGACATTGCGATCGTGCGCAAGCATCGCACCGATTCCGGCCTGATCCGGTATGACCAGCGCCGCGACGTCGAGTGGCCGCAGGCGGCGCGTGAGATTATCGCGGCGGAGAAGCCGAAATTCATCGTGATGATGGTGGGAAACTACGATCGCCAGACCATCCGCGAAAAGGTTCCGCCGCCGCCGGCGCGCCCGGGCGCGGGGAAGGCGAACACGCAGGCATCGCAGGCGGCTCCGCCAGCGGGCGCTGCCGCCGTGCCTCCGCCGCCGACCGATCCGGAACAGCAGGCGCCCGAGGCGGCACAGGCTGTACAGCAACACCCCAATATGACCCCGGAGCAGGCGCGTCAGGCCGCGTACGGTCCGTGGGAATTCCGCTCGGAAAAGTGGGAAATCGCCTACACCAAGCGCATCGACGCCACTATCGCGGCGCTCAAGAGCGCCGGCGTGCCGGTCATCTGGGTCGGCCTGCCGTCGCAGCGCGGACCCAAAGCGAGTGGTGATTCCTCCTATCTCAACGAGCTCTACCGCAGCCGGGCGGAGAAGGCCGGCATCGTTTATGTCGACATCTGGGATGGCTTCGTCGACGAATCCGGCCGCTACTCGCCGCAAGGTCCGGACTACGAAGGGCAGATCCGCCGCCTGCGCAGCGGCGATGGCGTCTATTACACCAAATTCGGCGCCCGCAAGCTTGCCCACTACGTCGAGCGGGAAATCCAGCGCGTCGTCGCCAAGGGCATGCCGGTTGCGCTGCCGTCTGCCGAGCCCGGTCCGCTGGCACCGGATGCCAAATCGAGCGGTCCGGCTGCGCGCCCTGCGGTCGGGCCAGTCGTGCCGCTCACGGTCGGCCGCGTGACCTCGGAAGAGCTGATCGGCGGCGGCCGCAGCGCGTCGAGCGCCGGTCCCGATGCTTCGGCCGCGCGCGTGCTCACCAAGGGTGAGCCGATCGCGGCTCCCAGCGGGCGGGCGGACAATTTCAGCTGGCCTCGCAGCTCCGTCAGCATCGAGCCGGCTACCGCCGAGCCGCCTCCGCAACCGGCGGCGCCCGACGCCGACGAAAAATCCGCCAAGGGCGCGGCGGAGGCGCAGGCCGGCGATGCCAATGCCGAGCAGAAGCCCGTCCAGCGCCGCCCGCGTCCGCGGGCCAATCCCAATCCTTGGGCTCAGCAGCGAATGTTCAATCCGTTCTCAGGTTTCTTTCGCTAGGCGAGACGCCTGACCTAGCGTGGCAGCGTGGTCGATCCCATCAAGAACTTGTCGACGGCATGCGCCGCTTGGCGGCCTTCACGGATTGCCCACACCACCAGCGACTGGCCGCGCCGCATGTCGCCGGCCGCGAACACTTTCGCGAGGGAGCTGCGGTAGCCGACGGTATCGGCCTTCACGTTGCCCCGCTGGTCGAGCTCGAGGCCCAGCGAGCTGATCATGCCCTCGTGCTCGGGGTGTACGAAGCCCATGGCGAGCAGGACGAGCTCGGCGTCGATCGCAAACTCGGTGCCGGCGATGGGTTTGATCTTTGCGTCGACGCGAACGCAGTGGAGTCTCCTCACCTGCCCGTTCTCGCCGGAAAATTTCGTCGTGAGGACGGCAAAATCGCGCTCCACTCCCTCCTCGTGGCTCGAGGAGGTGCGCAACTTCAGCGGCCAGTCCGGCCAGGTCAGTAGCTTGTTCTCGGCCAGCGGCGGTTGCGGCAGCAGCTCGAAATTTTTCACCGAGAGCGCGCCCTGGCGGATCGAGGTGCCGATGCAGTCGGAGCCGGTATCGCCGCCGCCGATGACCACCACGTGCTTGCCCGCAGCGAGGATCGGCTCAACGGCATCCTGCGGCTCGCCGCTCAGGCGCCGGTTCTGCTGCGGCAGGAATTCCATGGCGAAATGGATGCCGTTGAGCTCGCGGCCGGGAATCGGCAGGTCCCGGGGCTTTTCCGCCCCGCCCGCGAGCACCACCGCGTCGTGGTCCGCCACGAGCCGCTCGGCCGGCACGTTCATGCCGACATGGGCGCCGTAGTGGAAGGTTACTCCCTCCGCCTCCATCTGCGTTACGCGCCGGTCGACGTGATGCTTCTCCATCTTGAAGTCGGGGATGCCGTAGCGCAGGAGCCCGCCGGCCTTGGCGTGCTTCTCGAACACGTGCACCTCGTGCCCGGCGCGGGCGAGCTGCTGCGCGCAGGCCATGCCGGCGGGACCCGATCCGACGATCGCGACCTTCTTGCCAGTCCTGCCTGCCGCTGGCTCCGGCTTTAGCCAGCCCTGCTCGAACGCGTGATCGGCGATCGCGCATTCGATGGTCTTGATGGTGACCGGATTGTCCTCGAGGTTGAGCGTGCAAGAGGCTTCGCACGGCGCCGGACACACGCGTCCGGTGACCTCGGGGAAATTGTTGGTGGTGTGGAGGTTGCGCGCCGCCTCCTGCCAGTTGCCGCGATAGACCAGATCGTTCCAGTCCGGGATCTGGTTGTTCACCGGACAACCGGTGTGGCAGTAGGGGATGCCGCAGTCCATGCAGCGCGCCGCTTGCTTTCTGTTGTCCTCCTCGGACAGCGGCAGGACGAATTCGCGCCAATGCTTCACGCGCTCCTCGACCGGCTCATAGTCGCGGTCGTTGCGCTCGAACTCGAGGAAGCCCGTGATCTTGCCCATGCGCTATTCGGCCGCCTGCATGGTTCGCGCCTTCTCCATCTCGGCCAGCGCGCGGCGGTATTCGAGCGGCATCACCTTGCGGAACATCGAGCAATACTTCGTCCAGGCGGCGAGAATTTCCTGCGCGCGCGCCGAGCCGGTGAGCCGGGCGTGGCGCGTGATGAGCAGGTGCAGCCGCTCGGCGTCGTAACGGGTCATGTCCTCGAGCACCTCCACCCGCCCGTGCGACTCCAGGTCGTGGGCGTGGTGATAGATGCGCTCGCTGATATCCTCCTCCGCCGGCATCGGCTCGAGCTCGATCATCGCCATGTTGCAGCGCGACTTGAACGTGCCGTCCTCGTCGAGCACGTAGGCGATGCCGCCGGACATGCCGGCGGCAAAGTTGCGGCCGGTGCGGCCGAGCACGACCACGATGCCGCCGGTCATGTATTCGCAACAATGATCGCCGGCGCCCTCGATCACCGCGATCGCGCCGGAATTGCGCACGGCGAAACGCTCACCGGCGACGCCGCGGAAATAGCACTCGCCCTCGATCGCGCCGTAAAGCACGGTGTTGCCGACGATGATCGACTCCTCCGGCACGATACCGGCGTCGGCGCTCGGGCGAATGATGATGCGCCCACCGGAGAGGCCCTTGCCGACATAGTCGTTGGCGTCGCCTTCGAGCTCGAAGGTGACGCCGCGCGCGAGCCAGGCGCCGAAACTCTGTCCGGCGGTCCCGGCGAAGTTCACGTGAATGGTGCCGGCGGGCAGGCCCTCATGGCCGTGGCGCTTGGCGACCGCGCCCGAGAGCATCGCGCCGACGGTACGGTCGGTATTCTTGATTCTGGTTTCGATCCGCACCGGCGTGCCGTGATCGAGCGCGGGCTGCGCCCGGGCGATCAGTCGGCGGTCCAGGATGGTGTGGATCTTGTGATCCTGCGTCTCGCAATTATGAATGTGCACGCCGGCGGGCGCCTGCGGCTTGACGAACAGGCGCGAAAAGTCGAGGCCCTTGGCCTTCCAGTGCTCGATCACTTGGCGGCGGTCAAGCATCTGCATCTGTCCCACCATCTCGGCAAAGGTGCGGAAGCCCATCTGCGCCATCAGCTCGCGCACCTCTTCGGCGACGAAGAAGAAGAAGTTGATGACGTGCTCGGGCTTGCCGATGAAGCGCTTGCGCAGCACCGGGTCCTGCGTGGCCACGCCCACCGGGCAGGTATTGAGGTGGCACTTGCGCATCATGATGCAGCCGGCCGCAATCAGCGGAGCGGTCGAGAAGCCGAACTCGTCGGCGCCGAGCAGCGCGCCGACCACGACATCGCGGCCGGTGCGGATGCCGCCGTCCACCTGCACCGCGATGCGTCCACGCAAGCGGTTGGCGACCAGGGTCTGGTGGGTTTCGGCGAGTCCGATCTCCCACGGCGAGCCGGCGTGCTTGATCGAGGTCAGCGGAGAGGCGCCGGTGCCGCCCTCGAATCCGGCAATGGTCACGTGGTCCGCGCGCGCCTTGGAGACGCCGGCGGCGACCGTGCCGACGCCCACTTCCGAGACGAGCTTTACCGAAACCAGGCCCGCGGGATTGACATTCTTGAGATCGAAGATGAGCTGCGCCAAGTCCTCGATCGAATAGATGTCGTGGTGCGGCGGCGGCGAGATCAGACCGACACCGGGCGTCGAATGGCGGACCTTGGCGATGATCTTGTCGACCTTGTGCCCGGGCAGCTGGCCGCCTTCGCCCGGCTTGGCGCCCTGCGCCATCTTGATCTGCATCATGTCGGAGTTGACGAGGTACTCGGTCGTCACGCCGAAGCGCCCGGAGGCGACCTGCTTGATCGCCGAGCGCATGGAATCGCCGTTCGCCAGCGGCTTGAACCGGTCGGCCTCCTCGCCGCCTTCGCCGGTGTTGGACTTGCCGCCGATGCGGTTCATGGCAATGGCGAGCGTGGTATGCGCCTCGCGCGAGATCGAGCCGAACGACATCGCCCCGGTGGAAAACCGGCGTACGATGTTCTTCGCCGGCTCGACCTGCTCGATCGGCACCGGCTTGCGGCCGTCTTCCTCCGCCGATTTGAGTCGGAACAGACCGCGGATCGTCAGCAGCCGCTCAGATTGCTCGTTGCTGACCTGGGCATAATCCCGATATTGCTCCGGCAGGTTGCCGCGCACCGCGTGCTGCAGCGCTGATACCGTCGCCCCAGTCCAGACATGGTCTTCGCCGCGTACGCGAAACTGGTATTCGCCGCCGACGTCGAGGGCCTCGCGGTAGATCGGCGCATCGCCGAAGGCATCGCGGTGCCGCCGCACCGTTTCTTCAGCGATCTCGGCGAGCCCCACGCCTTCAATGCGCGTCGCGGTCCCGGTGAAATACTCCGCCACGAACTCGGACTTGAGTCCGACCGCATCGAAAATCTGCGCCCCGCAATAGGATTGGTAGGTGGAGATGCCCATCTTGGACATCACCTTGAGAATGCCCTTGTCGATCGACTTGATGTAGCGCTTGATGATCTCCTTCTGCTCGAGCCTCTGCGGCAGATCATCCTTCATCGCAGTGAGCGTCTCGAACGCGAGATAGGGATTGATCGCTTCCGCGCCGTAGCCGGCCAGGCAGCAGAAGTGGTGTACTTCGCGCGGCTCGCCCGATTCGACCACAAGCCCGACCGACGTGCGCAGGCCCTGCCGGATCAGGTGATGGTGCACCGCCGCGCACGCGAGCAGCGACGGCATCGGTATGTTCTCTACGCCAGCGCGTCGATCCGACAGGACGATGATGTTGATGCCTTCGCGCACCGCGGCCTCGGCGCGCACGCACAGGGTATCGAGCGCCTCCTTAAGGCCGGCGGCCCCCTGCTCGGCCGGCCAGGTCGTGTCGAGCGTGCGCGACTTGAAATGGCCGTCGCCGACCTCGGAGATGGCGCGGATCTTCTCCAAGTCCTCGTTGGCAAGGATCGGCTGGCGCACTTCGAGACGTTTGACGCGCGAGCTGCCCTCCAGGTCGAACAGGTTCGGACGCGGCCCGATGATGGAGACCAAGCTCATCACCAGCTCCTCGCGGATCGGGTCGATCGGCGGGTTGGTCACCTGGGCGAAGTTCTGCTTGAAATAGGTGAACAAGAGCTTGGGCTTGTCGGACAGCGCCGAGATCGGCGTGTCGTTACCCATGGAGCCGACCGCCTCCTCGCCCTGGGTTGCCATCGGCGCCATCAGGATGCGCAAATCCTCCTGGGTATAACCGAAGGCCTGCTGGCGATCGAGCAGCGTGAGGTTGGACAACGGCGCTTCGCGCGGCAGAGCGGGCAGATCCTCGAGCACGATCTGCGTGCGCTCGAGCCATTCCTTATAGGGATGCCTGTTGGCGAGCCTGGCCTTTAGCTCTTCGTCGGGAATCAGACGACCCTCGTCGAGATCGACGAGCAGCATCTTGCCCGGTTGCAGGCGCCACTTGGTGACGATGTCCTTCTCGGGGATGGCCAGGACGCCCATCTCGGACGCCATGATGATGCGCTCGTCGCGGGTGACGAAATAGCGCGCCGGGCGCAAACCGTTGCGGTCGAGAGTGGCGCCGATCTGGCGTCCGTTGGTGAAAGCAATGGCGGCCGGGCCGTCCCACGGCTCCATCAGCGCGGCGTTGTACTCGTAAAAGGCGCGCCGCTCCTCGTCCATGAGCGGATTGCCCGCCCACGCCTCCGGGATCATCATCATCACCGCGTGCGCGAGCGGATAGCCGCCCTGGACCAGGAATTCCAGGGCGTTGTCGAAACACGCAGTATCGGACTGTCCTTCGTAGGAGATCGGCCACAGCTTGTTGATGTCGTCGCCGAACAGCTCCGAGGACACCGATGCTTGCCGCGCCGCCATCCAGTTCACATTGCCGCGCAGCGTGTTGATCTCGCCGTTATGCGCGATCATGCGGTAGGGATGCGCCAGTGACCACGTCGGGAACGTATTGGTGGAGAAACGCTGGTGCACCAGCGCGAGCGCGCTCTCGAAATGCTTGCTGCCGAGATCGGGATAATAGGCGGCGAGCTGGTCCGCCAGGAACATGCCCTTGTAGACGACGGTGCGGCACGAGATCGACACCGGATAATAGCCGGAGAGCCGGCGCTCCTTGCGCGTGTAGATCGCGTTCGAGATCGACTTGCGCAGGATATAGAGCCGTCGTTCGAACTCCTCCTCGCTCTTCATCTTGCGGCCGCGAGCGATGAAGACCTGCAGGTGGATGGGCTCGGTAGGCTTGACCGATTCGCCCAATGTCGAGTTGTCGGTCGGCACCTCGCGCCAGCCCAGGAGTGTCATCCCTTCACGCCTGATCATCTGCGCGTAGATGTCGCGGATCACCTGCCGCCAATCCGGGTCGCGCGGCATGAACAGAGCGCCGACGGCGTATTCACCCGGGTTGGGCAAACTGAAGCCGAGCCGTTCCGCCTCCGCGGCAAAGAACTTGTGCGGGATTTGCACCAGAATGCCGGCGCCGTCGCCGGCGCGCGGGTCGGCGCCCACCGCGCCGCGATGCTCGAGGTTGCAGAGGATCGCCAGCGCGTCCTCGATCAGCTTGTGCGACTTGCGACCCTTGATGTCGGCGATGAAGCCGACGCCGCAGGAATCCTTTTCGAGCGCGGGATCATAGAGACCCTGGGCGATCGACCCCGGCGCAGCCTGCATCGGATTGCTCGCAGGTGACTGCGCGGAATGCGGGCGCGCGCCCTGCGCGGCGCTGCGACGCATGTGGTTTGCGCGATCGTCTGCCGCGCGCATTGTCGTCCTCGCGTCTCACCCCGCGCACACACCGACGAAAGCTCCCTCGGCGGCGGCGCGACTTTCGCTTCCGCGGCGCCGGTCAGCGTCGCGGTCGCGCAGACACCCCTGGCTATTGGCGGCCTTCTCGCTACCGCCTCTCGGCTCAAGCGCGTGGCCGCTCGTGTCAGGCGACCGGCGAAGCGATGGCCCCGCTTATCACCGTCCGATGTGGGTCGGATGACAGACCGGCCAGGACACCGGGCGGTCAACTGGGACAGTAATGCTGTCCTACTTTACCTTGCCAAATTCTAACCACGAAGACAAGGGTTCGCCTATCGGGAAATGCAGATTTCGCCTCGCAATTGTCCTCAATACCATCAGAAAGCGCCGTTGCGCCTGCCGGCGCGGACGGGAGGTGCCGGTGCCGGCCGGTAGCGACCTCGGCACCGCCTTCGGGCGCCACTTGCGCCTGTCCGTTTCACTGGAGTTCAAACCGAGGACCGGCATGAGCGCCACATGAATTTCGCAAGCGACAACGCAGCAGGGATCGCGCCGGAAATCCTTTCCGCCATCGCCGCCGCAAATGCAGGCGTCGCTCTTGCCTATGGCCGCGATCCCTGGACCGAATGCGCTGCGCGCAGGTTTGCGGAGGTGTTTAAGCACGAGGTCGCGGTATTTTTGGTGCCGACCGGGACCGCTGCGAACGCACTCGCGCTCGCCCATTTGACGCCGCCCTGGGGCGCGGTGCTCTGCCACGCGGACGCCCATGTCGCGACCGACGAATGCGGCGCGCCCGAGTTCTACGGCGGCGGCATCAAGCTCATCGGCCTCGCTGGCGAGGCCGGCAAGATTGCGCCGGCCGACTTGCAGCGCGCGCTGGAACTGCGGCCGTGGGGCGGACCGCACCACGTGCAGCCGATGGTGCTGTCCCTCTCGCAAGCCACCGAAGCCGGCACCGTCTACCGGCCCGACGAAATCCTCCGACTCGCGGAAATCGCCCGCGCGCGCGGGCTCGCGCTGCATCTCGATGGTGCCCGCCTCGCCAACGCGCTGGCGCGAATGAACGTCACCCCGGCGCAGGCCACCTGGATGGCGGGCGTCGACGTCCTGTCGTTCGGTGCCACCAAGGGCGGTGCGCTCGCGGCCGAGGCCGTGGTGTTCTTCGATCCCGCCCGCGCCGCTGGAATGCCCGAGCGGCGCAAGCGCGGCGGCCATCTCATCTCCAAGCATCGGTTCGTCGCCGCGCAGATTGCGGCCTATCTTGCCGATGGTCTCTGGCTCAGGCTCGCGCGGCACGCCAATGCCATGGCCGACCGGCTCGCCGCAGGGCTTAACGCCGCGGGGCTTGCGCCGATATGGCCGGTCGACGCCAACGAGGTGTTCGTCGTGCTTCCGCCGGAACTCGATGCGCGGCTGAGGGCCGCCGGAGCAACCTATTACCCCTGGACGACGACGAAGACGAAGACGCATGCCGAGGCTTCGACGCGCGACGGAATATTGGTTCGCCTCGTCACCTCTTTTGCCACCAGCGCCGAGGAGGTCGACCGCTTCGTGACCACAGCCGCCACCTCTTGATGACACGACTGCGCCCAACCCACGCCGAAGCGGCGCCAAAGCCACGCCCCAGTTCCCAGCTACTCACGGCTTGGATCAAATCGGGGAGTCGCCCTTGAAGCGCAGGCTTGCAGGTTGTGCCGCCGTTCTCGCGTTTCTCGCAGCGGGCGCGAGAGTTGCATCGGCGCAAGCGGTTCCGCCGCCTTATTCCGGCATGGTTCAGCCTGACGGCATGGCGGTGCCGCCACAGGAGGTGATGGCGATCGTGCATTCGGCGGGGCTTGAGCCGCTCGGGCGCCCATTGCGTCAGGGGCCCGTCTACGTGATGCGCGCGCGCGATCCCTCCGGCGGCGAGGAGCTGCGCGTGATCGTCAACGCGCATATGGGGCGGATCGTGCGGATCGTCCCAGTCATGATGCCCCGTTACGGCGTACCGATCGTGCGGCCGCCGGGGCGCATCGCCATTGGTCCGGACGGACCGGGCCCTGAGTTTGCGATGCCGCCGCCAGCCGCCGGAGGCTCTGGTTTGGCGGCCCCGCCCTACGATCCGTCCCTGCCGCCCTTGCCGCGGCCGCGGCCCAAGCTTGCGGCGACCGATGCGGCCGGTAAGCCCGCGGGCGCCAGTTCGGCGTCGGCCGCCTCGCAGGCGGGGACCAAGGACGGCGGCGCGAGCGAGACCACGGGCTCGATCACGCGCCCGGCGGCGCCCGCGCCGGCGATCGAGATGGCAGAATGAGTCGAGTCAGCGCGCGCGCAAAATGAAAGCGCCCCGGAAACCGGGGCGCTCCCTCCGAACCAAGCTGACGGATTACGCAGCCTTGGCTTCGACCACCTTGGTCCGACCATTGCCGATCGGGATCTGACGGGGCTTTTTCGTCTCCGGAAGCTCGCGCACGAGATCGACGTGCAGGAGCCCGTTTTCGAGACTCGCGCCCTTGACCTGGACGTAGTCGGCGAGCTGGAAGACGCGCTCGAACGCGCGGGCCGCGATGCCCTGGTAGAGCACCTCGCCGCTGTTCTTGTCGTCATGGACGTGCTTCTCGCCCTTGATCGTCAGCGTGTTCTCCTTCGTCTCGATCGAGAGCTCGGTGTCGCTGAAGCCGGCCACCGCCACCGAGATGCGATAGGCGTTCTCGCCCGTGCGCTCGATGTTGTAGGGGGGGTAGCCCGGCGCAGCCTCGAAGCCGTCGAGCATGGAGAACAGCCGGTCGAAACCGACGGTCGAACGATAGAGGGGAGCAAGATCGAAAGTTCGCATGGCATAACCTCGTGGTTGAGCGAAATGCGGATGGTCCGCCCGCACGGGCCGGACCGGGTTTGCTTGCGCAGCCCCGAAAGGCCTGCGCAAAAAATGATTTGGGGATCGCCGGTTCCCGCCGCAAGAGGGAATTAACTGGTTGGGATGATTATCTTTTTCGGCGGACGGGAGGGCGGGGGGCCGTCCTCGTTCGGCGCGCCGGCCGAGCCGAGGATGCGAGCGAGCGCAGGACTGCTATAAGGCGTCGCTCGGAATTCCCCGCAGGTCATGACCCTCGTTTCCATCCCCGCAAACCCGGCGCCCGACGACGTCGTGACCGGCACCCTGAAGACGCCGGACGGGGTCGCGTTGCGGTTCGCGCGCTGGGCGCCGCCGCCTGGCCGCAAGGGGACGGTCTGCCTGTTCCAGGGTCGCTCCGAATTCATCGAAAAATATTTCGAGACCGTGCGCGATCTGCGTGCCCGCGGCTTCGCGGTCGCCACGCTGGACTGGCGCGGGCAGGGGCTGTCGGAGCGCGCGTTGCGCAATCCGCGCAAGGGCTATGTGCGCAGCTTCGCGCAATATCAGATCGACCTCGAGACCTTCATCAACGAAGTCGTGCTTCCGGACTGCCCGCCGCCGATCTTTGCGCTGGCGCAGTCGATGGGCGCGACGATCCTGCTGCAGGCCGCGCATGCGGGATGCCGCTGGTTCGATCGCATCGTGCTGCTGGCGCCAATGATCGCCCTGCCGGGAATGCGCCGGCTGGCGAGCACCCGGCTGCTGGTGCGGGCGATGCGCCTGATGGGCTTGGGCGCGAGCTACGTTCCCGGCGGCGATGCCTCGGTGATGATGCAGCGTCCTTTCCCCGGAAACCTGCTCACATCCGATCCGGTGCGCTACGCCCGTAACATTGCCGCCCTCGAAGCGGAGCCGGGCTTGGCGATCGGCTGGCCCACGGTGGCATGGACGGACGCCGCGTTTCGAGTGATGACTGACCTCTCCCAATCCGGCTATGCCGCGAAAATTCGCCAACCGATCCTGATCATCTCCGGTGGCGAGGACGCTATCGTATCGACGCCAGCCATCGATGAGTTCGCGATCAGGCTGCGCGCCGGCTCGCATCTCATCGTGCCCGGCGCACGTCACGAGCTCTTGATGGAGCAAGATCGCTTTCGCAACCAGGCATTGGCGGCATTCGACGCTTTCGTACCCGGGACGCCGTTATTCGCGTAGCGGTGCGCCGCCGGCTCGAACTTCCCTGGGCGAGCGCGCTCAGTGATGATTGAGCAGCTCGAGCGCGGCCGCGTGTACGCGCTTGTCGCCGGCCGCCAGGATGCGCCCGCCAGCATGAGGCGCGTCCCCTTCCCAGGTCGTGATCATCCCGCCGGCCCCAACGATGATCGGCACGAGCGGGAGCACGTCGTAGGGCTTGAGCTCGGTCTCGATGACCAGATCGATGTGGCCCGCCGCAAGCATGCAATACGCGTAGCAATCCCCGCCGTAGCGCGAGAGCCGCACGGCCTGCTCGACCCGCCGGAAGATTTCGCAGTCGGCCGGATTCATCAGCAGCGGACTGGTTGTGAACAGGACCGAGTCTGCGATGCCGGCGCAGGCACGCACCCGCAAATCCCGCTCGCCGGCCGGCCCCCGGTAGGACGCCCGCTTGCCATCGCCGCTGAAGCGTTCACGGATGAACGGCTGGTTCATCATGCCGAACACAGGCGCGCCCGATCGTAGCAAGGCGATAAGCGTGCCCCACGCGGGCATGCCGGAGATGAAGGATTTGGTGCCGTCGATCGGGTCGAGCACCCACACGTATTCCGCGTCCGGCCGCTCGCGGCCGTACTCCTCGCCGATAATGCCGTGATCCGGGAAGGTCCGGCGGATGAGCGTACGCATCGCCGTTTCGGCAGCATGATCCGCGGCGGTCACGGGGTCGAAGCCGCCGGGCCGGCCTTTGTCCTCGATGCTCAGGGCGGTCCGGAAGAATGGCAGGATGGTCTCGCCGGACACCGCCGCGAGCTCGTTCACGAACGCGGAGAAATCGATTGCTGTCATGCCGCCTGCCCCCGCCGACGCTACGGTTCAATCTCGAAGAGCTCGCCGCCACGTTGGTCGCGGTGCTCATGTCGTCTACCCGCTACTAAGTTCCCATGCAATTCGATCGGCGGCACCACGGTTGGGGAGGCCTCGTGAGGCGACATGGCGTCTTGCGGAATGCTTTTTAGGCTGGGTCGGCGAGTGCGGTGCGCGAACGACGAGCTCCGCGGGCAATTGCCTCGGGGGAGCACGCGGGAGGCTGATCGTCCCAGCGCGCGGCGGGCGAAGAGCGACAGGCCGGCAGGTGCCCTCGCCAGCGGTCTGCGTCGCCCGTTATATGCCGAAACCCGACCGCCGTGACCCGTCGCAGATTGCGGCGCAAGCGCCCGGCCTCCCGTTCGCGTCAGTCGTCGCTTTGCTGATGACTGCAGGTTACCGCGCGGGTTTAGGCGCGAGCCGACGCCGGATCGACGCCTCGTCGCCGAGGTGGCAACTTATCGCGTTGGTATCTCAGCTGTTTCCCACGCGCACCCAGCGTCCTGAACCGTCCTAGCTTGCCCATTTCTGCAT
>DATBKV010000033.1:0-9021 GCA_036555745.1 Xanthobacteraceae bacterium
GCGGTGCGCTCCTTGGGAAGGGGGGCGGGCGTCGGCAGGGGGATGGGGTCCGCGGCGGCTACTCCCGCCAGCGCGGCGAGGCTCAGCAAGGCCACGCCTATCACTCGCCCCTGGCTGGTGCCGGCCATAATCCCCTCTCCCCGTCGTTACCGGGGAACTCGCTAGCCGCCCCGTGTGGCGAGATCAGGACGAATTGCCGGCAAAGGCGGTTAACGGCCCCGGGCGGGATGTCAGTAGCGCTCCGCCTCCTCCTCGCCGAGAAGGATTTCGCGTTTGCCGGCGTGGTTGGCCTGGCCGACCACCCCTTCCTTCTCCATCCGCTCCATGAGCGAGGCGGCCCGGTTGTAGCCGATCTGCAGCCGGCGCTGGATGTAGCTGGTTGAGGCCTTGCGGTCGCGCAGCACCACCTGCACCGCCTGCTGGTAGAGGTCGCCGGCCTCGGGCTGGCCCATGCCGGTGGCATCGAAGACCGGGTTGCCGTCCTCGTCCTCCTCGTCGGCCGCGGTCACCGCCTCGAGGTATTGCGGCGTGCCCTGCGACTTGAGGTGGCGCACGACCTTCTCCACCTCCTCGTCGGAGCAGAACGGCCCGTGCACACGGCTGATGCGGCCGCCGCCGGCCATGTAGAGCATGTCGCCCTGGCCGAGCAGCTGCTCGGCACCCTGCTCCCCGAGGATGGTGCGGCTGTCGATCTTGGAGGTGACCTGGAACGAGATCCGGGTCGGGAAATTGGCCTTGATCGTGCCGGTGATGACGTCGACCGAGGGCCGCTGCGTCGCCAGGATCACGTGCAGGCCGGCGGCGCGCGCCATCTGGGCCAGCCGCTGCACCGCGCCCTCGATGTCCTTGCCGGCGACCATCATCAGGTCGGCCATCTCATCCACGATCACGACGATATAGGGCAGCGGCTCGAGGTCGAGCACCTCGTTCTCGTAGATCGCCTCGCCGCTCTCCTTGTCGTAGCCGGTGTGGACGGTGCGGGAGAGCTTCTCGCCCTTCGTCTTCGCCTCCGCCAGGCGCGCGTTGTAGCCGTCGATGTTGCGCACCCCAAGCTTCGACATCTTCTTGTAGCGCTCCTCCATCTCCCGCACCGCCCATTTGAGCGCCACCACCGCCTTTTTCGGATCGGTGACGACCGGGGTGAGCAGGTGCGGAATGCCGTCATAGACGGAGAGCTCGAGCATCTTCGGGTCGACCATGATCAGCCGGCACTGCTCGGGCCGCAGGCGGTAGAGCAGGCTGAGAATCATGGTGTTGATTGCCACCGACTTGCCGGAGCCGGTGGTGCCGGCGATCAGCAGGTGCGGCATGCGCGCGAGATCGACGATCACCGGCTCGCCGCCGATGGTCTTGCCCAGGCACAGCGGCAGCTTGGCGGTGGTGTCGACATAGTCGCTGCTGGCGAGCTGCTCGCGCAGATAGACCTTCTCGCGGGTCGGATTGGGCAGCTCGATGCCGATCACGTTGCGGCCGGCGACCACGGCGACGCGGGCGGACAGCGCGCTCATGGAGCGCGCGATGTCGTCGGCGAGCCCGATCACGCGTGACGACTTGATGCCGGGCGCGGGCTCGAGCTCGTACAGGGTGACCACCGGACCCGGCCGCGCATTGATGATCTCGCCGCGCACGCCGAAATCGGCGAGCACGCCTTCGAGCGCGGTAGCGTTGGCCTCGAGCGCGTCGGTGCTCAGCACCGCGCGTCCGATTGCCTTGGGCGCCGCCAGGAGCTCGAGCGGCGGCAGCACGTAGCCTCCGCTTGCTCGGCGTACCGCGCGCGGCGCGGGCCTGGACCGGGGCGCGGGCGCCACGTCATCCGCGTCGTCCTCGTCCTCCGGCTCGGCGCGCGGCTGCAGCGGCGCGCGGACGCTCTCCTCGAAGCGCGGCTCGGTGCGCCCGTGCGGCTGCGGCACCTCTCGCGTGCGGGGGGCGGCGCGCCGCGTCAGCAGGCGCGCGCAGCGCGCCTTGAGGCTGAGCAGGCCGTGGGTGATCCAGCCGAGCGAGATCGATCCGCCTTCGTCCTCGCGCTCACCGGCCTCGTCCTCGCGCTCGAGGTCGCGTGCGCGCCTCGGCTCGTCGGCCCGCCATCCGAAGCCGGCGGTGATTGCGAGGCTGGCGAGCGTGCCGACGCCCGTCACCACCGCGATCGCGGTGCGCGCCGGCGCCGCGAGCGTGCCGCCGGCTGCCAGTGCCGGCAGGCGCAGCAGCCAGTCGCCGATCACGCCGCCCAGTCCGACCGGCAACGGCCAGCCGGCGCCGTGGGGCAGCGCGGCGGCGCACACCGCCGCCAGCAGCACCGCGAGCAACCAGAACAGCAGGCGAATGCGCTCGCGCCGCAACGGCCGGTGGGTGATGAGCCGCCAACCCCAGATCGCCACCGGCAAGATCAGCACGAGCGCCGCCAGCCCGAGCAGCTGGATCAGGAGGTCGGAGACGATGGCGCCGGACACGCCAAGCGTGTTGTGCACCCGTGTGTTGGTGGCGTGGCTGAGCGAGGGATCCTGCACCGACCAGGTCGCGAGCGCGAGCGCGAGCAGGCCCGCCACCGCGATCAGGGCGAGGCCGCCGAGCTCGCGCAACCGCCGGCGCAGCGCGTCGTGCACTGCCTCGGGGAGAAAGCTCGCGAGTGCGCGGTCGATGGCGGCCATGGTCGCGCTCAACCGAGCACCGCGACCAGGCGATGCAGCGCCTGCGCCGTGGTCTCCTGGTCCTGCACCATGGCGACGCGGATATAGCCGCGGCCGGGATTGGAGCCGTCGGCCTGCTCGCGCGCGAGATAGCGGCCGGGCACCACGCGCAGCCCCGCCTCGCGCCACAGCCGCAGCGCCGCGGTTTCATCGCCGCCTTGCGCCGAGACGTCGAGCCAGAGGAAGAATCCACCGGCCGGGCGCCGATAGCCGTAGCGGTCGCCGATGATCTGGTCGGCGAGATCGAACTTCAGCGCGTAGAGGCGGCGGTTCTCCTCGACATGGGCCTCGTCGCCATAGGCGGCGATCGCCACCCGCTGGGCCGGCACCGGCACCTGCGGCGCCGCCACGTTGCGCAGCTCCAGAAAGCGCGCGAGGAATTTGCGGTCGCCGGCGGCAAACCCGATGCGCAGCCCCGGCAGATTGGAGCGCTTGGACAGCGACTGGAACTCGACCACGTTGGCGAAATCGGGCCCGGCCGCCTCGAGCATGCCGGCAGGCGCCTGCCGCGTGTAGATCTCGGAGTAGCATTCGTCGCTGAAGACGAGGAAGCCGTAACGGCGGGCAAGGCCGACCAGGCGCTCGAGATAGCCGCGCTCGGCGACCGCGCCCTGCGGGTTGGCGGGCGAGGCGATGAAGAAGGCGACGGTGCGCGCGAGCAGACCCTCGCTCAGCGCGTCGAGATCGGGAAGAAAGCCGGTGGCCGCGGTGGCCGGCAGATAGACCGGCTCGCAATCGGCCGCCACCGCACCGGCGGCGTAGGCGGCGTAGAACGGGTTGGGGATCAGCATGGCGGGACGGCCGCGGCGGTCCGCGACGAAGCGCGCGGCGGCAATGGCGGCGAGAAACAAGCCTTCGCGCGAGCCGTTGAGCACCAGGAGCTCGGTTGCGGGATCAATCGCGCGCGGCAGCACGAAGCGCCGCGCCAGCCAGCCGGCGGCGGCCTCGCAAAACGCGTCGAGGCCCTTGTTCAGGGGATAGCGGCCGAACTCCTCGAGATGGGCGGCGAGCACCGGCCCGACGAAGGCCGGCACCGCATGCTGCGGCTCGCCCACCGCCAGGCTGATCGGCGGCGCCCCGGGCGCGCTGTCGCCCAAAAGCTCGCGCAGCCGCACGAACGGCGAGCGGCCGATATCGGCGCGGACGGGCGCGGGAGGGTTCTCGCGTTCGGCGGCGGTCATGAACATCGATAAAGCGGCGCCACACCCGCCGCGCAAGGTTGTCCTTAGCATAGGTGCGGCGAGGTTAAGGCGCGATTAACCATCGGCGGGCGGACCCATCCGCGGGCGAGCGTAAAAAGTGAGGGGCCCCGGCTCGCGCCGGGACCCCTCGACGGCAAGGGCGGTGCCGGGTCTCCGCCCTAACCGTATCCGGTCAATGCACGGCCTCGCCGTGCAGCGCGAGATCGAGGCCTTCGCGCTCCACTTCGTCGCTGACGCGCAGCCCGATGAAGATGTCGACGAGCTTGAGAATGATCAGCGACACGACCGCGTCGTAGACCAGGACGATGAGGATGCCCTCGGCCTGATTGAGCACCTGTACTGCATTGCCTTCGATCAGGCCGGCGGTGCCGCCGTATTGCTCGATCGCGAACACGCCGGTGAGCAGGGCGCCGACGATGCCGCCCACCGCGTGCACGCCGAAGGCATCGAGCGCGTCGTCGTAGCCGAACAGATGCTTGAGGCCGGTGCAGCCCCAGTAGCAGACGATGCCGGCGGCGATGCCGATGCACAGCGAGCCGATCGGGCCGACGAAGCCCGAGGCCGGCGTGATGGCGACCAGGCCGGCGACTGCGCCGGTGCAGATGCCGATCACGGTCGGCTTGCCGCGGATCATCCACTCCACGATCATCCAGGTGAATGCCGCCACCGCGGTCGCCATCTGGGTCACCAGCATGGCCATGCCGGCCTGCATGCCCGCTGTCACCGCCGAGCCGGCATTGAAGCCGAACCAGCCGACCCACAGCAGCGAGGCGCCGATGAAGGTGAGCACCATGTTGTGGCCCGGACCGGTCTCCTTGCGCCTGCCGAGCACCAGGCAGGCCATCAGCCCGGCGACGCCGGAATTGATGTGCACGACGGTGCCGCCGGCGAAGTCGAGAACCTTGATCCAGTTGTCGGAGTTGCCGGCGGCGAGGAAGCCGTCGGGTCCCCACACCCAGTGCGCGATCGGCGAGTACACGAAGATCGCCCACAGGCCGATGAACCACAGCATGGCCGAGAATTTCATGCGCTCGGCGAAGGCGCCCGCGATCAGCGCCGGGGTGATGATGGCGAAGGTCAGCTGGAAGCAGATGTAGACGGTTTCTGGAATCGTCGGCGCCAACGGATTGGGATTGCCGATGCCCTTGGCGATATCGCTCACGATTCCCTGCAGGAAGGCGCGATCGAGCCCGCCGATGAATGGCGTGCCCGACCGGAATGCCAGGCTGTAGGTGAAGATCAACCATAGAATGCTGATCAAGCAGGTGATGGCGAAGCTCGTCATGATGGTGTCGCCGACGTTCTTCTTGCGCACCATGCCGCCGTAGAACAGGCCGAGACCGGGGACGGTCATCATCAGCACCAGCGCCACCGAGGTGAGCATCCAGGCGGTGTCGCCGGAATTGGGCGTGCAGTTCTCGAGCACCGCCAGTTTCGGGTCCGGGTTGCCGGCGCAGGCCGGCGGCGCGGCAGGCTCGGCCGCCGGGGCCGCCGCCGGTGCGGCGTCCTGGGCATGGGAGCGGTCGATCACCGACACGCTCAGGAACAGCGCGAGCACAAGCCCGAGCGCGAGCGTCACGAGTCCCGCACGGGTTGGTTTCTTGAGCGTCATGGGTCTAACTCCTGTCGCTAGACGTTTGAGTGCGGGAATTCAGAGCGCGGCGGTGTCGGTCTCGCCGGTGCGGATGCGCACGGCGGTGTCGAGCGAAAGCACGAAGATCTTTCCGTCGCCGATCTGGCCGGTCTTGGCGGCGCTGGTGATGGTGTCGATGGTTTTGTCGACCTGGTCGGTCGCGACCGCCACCTCGATCTTGATCTTGGGCAGGAAGCTCACGGCGTATTCGGCGCCGCGATAGATTTCGGTGTGGCCCTTCTGGCGCCCGTAGCCCTTGACCTCGGTCACGGTCATCCCGTGCACGCCGATCGCAGTGAGCGCGTCCCGGACCTCGTCGAGCTTGAACGGCTTGATGATGGCCATGACGATCTTCATGGGTTCGACCCCCGCTTGGCCCCTTCCTGCGGGGAGCAGGTTGTGGGCAATTTGCATTGCGCCTTGGCGCGCGCGGCTTTCTCCGCGCGGCAACGCAGCGGCCACGAATCAAGCCGCGTGCCAGTTCGGACGCGACCGCATAAGTAGCTGTCAACAAAGGGAGTTCGCTTGCCAGCCAGGCGGGTGCCAGGAGCTTTTGTCGGGCACCGCACAAGGACCGACCAAAGCTGCTTATTTTTTAATCAGCGCACGTGGCCCGGCATATGGTCACATCGCCGAGCAAGGCTGCGGCTGCCAAATCAGGAGCGTCCGGCGGCGCCGAGCCGCTGGTTTGGAGCGATGTGTCGGGAATATCCTTCTTGTCGAAGCATGATCTTTATCCGAAAACCGGTACGCTTCTCGGGATCATGCGCTACTGCAATGCCTCGCCGTGCTGGGTGAGGTCGAGACCTTCGATCTCGTGCTGCCTGGTCACCCGCAGCGGCAGCAGGAACGCGATCACCTTGAGCAGCACGTAGGTCAGCACCCCGGACCAGACCAGCACCACGACCACGCCGTATAGCTGGATCAGCAGCTGCCGCGCATTGCCTTCGAGGAGGCCGGCGGCGCCGGCCGGCGATTCCGGGTTCGCCGAGAGCACCGCCACCGCGAACACGCCGGTGAGCAAGGTGCCGGTGGCGCCGCCGACGCCGTGCACCCCGAATACGTCGAGTGAATCGTCGTAGCCGGCCTTCAGCTTGAGCCAGGTGCAGGCCCAGAAGCAGACCGCGCCTGCGATCACACCGATGACCACGCCCTGCCACGGCAACACAAATCCGGACGCCGGCGTGATCGTGCCGAGGCCGGCAACCGCACCGGTGATCATGCCGAGCACCGAGGGCTTGCCGCGCGTCCACCACTCCAAGAACATCCAGGTCAGCGCGCCGGCGCAGGCGGCGAGATGGGTCGCCGCGATCGCGAACGCGGCGCGCGCGTTGGCGCCGAGTGCCGAGCCGCCGTTGAAGCCGAGCCATCCGACCCACAGCAGCCCGGTGCCGATCACCGCCAGGGACAGATCGTAGGGCGCGAAATTGTCGGTGCCGTAGCCGTGGCGCTTGCCGACCACGTAGGCCGCCACCAGGCCGGCGATCCCCGCGTTGAGATGGACCACCGTGCCGCCGGCGAAATCGAGAATGCCGGCGCGGGCGAGAAAGCCGCCGCCCCACACCCAGTGCGCCACCGGCACGTAGACGAAGATGAGCCAGCCTGCAGCAAACCACAGGAAGGCCGAGAACCGCATGCGGTCCGCGACCGAGCCCGCCACCAGCGCCACCGTGATGATGGCGAACGCCATCTGATAGGCCATGAACACCAGCTCCGGTATGGTCGGCGCGAATGGGCTCACCGCCGCCATGGTGCTGCGGTGCAGAAAGAGCTGCTGCAGGGTTCCGAGCGCCGCGCCGTCGCCGACGAAGCTCAGGCTGTAGCCGATCGCGAACCACAGGAGCGAGCACAGCGCGGTGCATGCGAAGCTCTGCGCCATGGTGGCGAGCACGTTCTTCTTGCGCACCATCCCGCAGTAGAACAGCGCCAGGCCCGGGATGGTCATCATCAGCACGAGCCCGGTGGCCGAGATCATCCAGGCGGTGTCACCGGCGTCGATTCTCCCAGCGGCTTCCTGCGCCAGCGCCTGCGGCGCCGAAGCTGCCAACGCCGCACAGGCGACGCTCAGCGCGCCGGCGCCGCGAATCGCAACGCGGCCGTACAGGCTCTCTCGCTTCATGGTGTCCCCCCTCGCTGCGAGACGGTCAGAGCGCGTCCACGTCGGTCTCGCCGGTCCTGATGCGCACGGCCTCATCGATCGTAGTGACGAAGATCTTGCCGTCGCCGATCTGGCCGGTCTTGGCGGATGTGATGATGGCGTCGACAACGGCGCCGACTCGCTCCGACGGCACCGCGACCTCGATGCGGATCTTCGGCAGGAAATTCACGGCGTATTCGGCGCCGCGATAGATCTCGGTATGGCCCTTCTGGCGGCCGTAGCCTTTCACCTCGCTCGCGGTCATGCCCTGCACGCCGACCGCGACCAGGGCGTCGCGCACCTCCTCGAGCTTGAACGGCTTGATGATCGCAATCACGAGCTTCATGAACTTGGCCCCCGCCGCGCGCGTGCCGCGCCTGCCCACGATATCGGCATTGCGATGAAAAATTAAGCGATTTGGTGGGGCCGACAGCGATTCCGGGGCGTGGCTTGTGGAAGACGTCGGGACCGGCCGGAAAATCCCGCGAAAATTTATCCGCCGTCGGCCCTGCGTTCGCGCAGCAGGCCCTCCTGCGCCACCGAGGCGACCAAGGTGCCGTCGCGCGCGAACACGAGCCCGCGCGCGAAGCCGCGGGAGCCCGAAAGGTTAGGGCTGTCGTGGGCGTAGAGCAGCCAATCGTCGGCGCGGAACGGGCGGTGAAACCACAAGGCGTGGTCGAGGCTCGCCGCCATGAGGGTCTTCTCGAATACCGTGCGCCCGTGCGGGATCAGGGCGGAGTCGAGCAGCAGCATGTCGGAGGCATAGGCGAGCACGCATTGATGGATGGCGGCCTCGTCGGGAAGGCGTCCGGTGGCGCGGATCCAGACATGGAAACGGCCGTCCTCGATGCGCTTGCCGAGATAGCGGTCGAGCTCGACCGGCCGCCACTCGATCGGGCGCTCGCGCTCGTAGTAGCGCCGCACCGCCTCCGGCATGAGCGGCAGCACGCGGGCCTTGATGTCGGCGTCGCTGGGAAGCTCTTCCGGCCCCGGTACCGACGGCATCTTGGCCTGGTGGCTCATGCCGGGCTCATCGTGATGGAAGGAAACCGCCATGGTGAAGATCGCCTGCCCGTGCTGGATCGCGACCACGCGCCGGGTGGTGAAGCTCTTGCCGTCGCGGATGCGGTCGACGTCGTAGACGATCGGGACCTTGGGATCGCCCGGCAGCAGGAAATAGGCATGCAGGGAGTGCGGCGGCCGCCCCGCTGCGTCCACGGTGCGGCAGGCCGCGACCAGCGCCTGGCCGATCACCTGTCCGCCGAACACGCGTTGCCAGCCGACTTGCGGCGAGCGCCCGCGGAACAGGTTCACCTCGAGCGGTTCGAGGTCGAGGATCGCGAGCAGATCTTGAATCGCCGACAT
>DATBKV010000034.1:0-9363 GCA_036555745.1 Xanthobacteraceae bacterium
CATCGCGCATTTGCAGGAGGCCGCCGGAGCGTTCGACGACAGCGATGGCCCTGCGCAACTGGCGCTCGCCCGGGCCATGCTATCCGCGCATTCGCAGCGCTAGACGTGCAAATGCGCGGAGCGCGCGAGGAGCCCGATCGCCCACCTGCCATTCAGAAAAATTCAGACTGGCCCCAGGACGTGCCGGTCCACCCTGTGGCAGGCTGAGTGTGTGAAGGCAGGGGTGCGTGGCCAGTTCCGGGAGGAAGCAAGCCGCATGTTCGACATCAAGCGCCGCGAGTTCATTACACTTCTCGGCAGCGCAGCCTTGTGGCCTACGCTCGCACGTGGGCAGCAGCCGGCGACGATGCCCGCGATTGGATTTCTGCATTCCGGTTCGCCCGAGCCGAACGCCAAACGCCTGGCCGGATTCCGCAAAGGCTTGAGCGAGGGCGGCTTTGTGGAGGGACAGAACGTAGCGATCGAATATCGCTGGGCCAAGGGACAGGATGACAAGTTGGGGGAGTTGGCGGCGGATCTGATCCGCAGGCGGGTGGCGGTGATCGCGACGCTTTCCAGCACTGCGGCAGCGCTCGCGGCCAAAGCCGCGACCTCGACCATTCCGGTTTTCTTTCTGATAGCCGACCCGCCGGTCGAATTGGGCCTCGTAGCCAGCCTCAATCGGCCGGGTGGCAACGCCACCGGGATCACGACCTTGGCGGCGGAGGTGGCTGCAAAGCGGTTGAGCCTGTTGCGTGAGCTGGTGCCTCGAGCCGCCGGCATGGCGGTGCTCATCAAGCCGAGCCATCCCAGTGCCAAGCCGGTGACCGCAAGCCTTCAAGCGGCGGCCCGCACGCTCGAAGTGCAGCTTGATGTACTGGAGGCCAGCACCGATCGCGAGATCGAGGACGCCTACCTCGCGCTGAAGCCCGGTGTCGCCTTGCTGGTCGGCACCGACCCGTTTTTCTTCATCCGTCGCGCGAAGCTCGTCGCCCTGGCAGCGCGCCACGCGGTTCCCACGATCTACGACAGCCGCGAATATGCGGAGGCCGGGGGCCTGATGAGCTACGGACCGAACCATGTGAGTTTATGGGAACAGGCCGGCACCTATGTGGGCCGCATCCTCAAAGGCGAGAGGCCGGCCGACCTGCCGGTCGCGCAAGCGACGACATTCGAAATGGTCATCAACCTCAAGACCGCGAAGGCGCTCGGCCTCGAAGTGCCGCCGGCGCGGCTCGCCCTCGCCGACGAGGTCATCGAATGACGGTTCGGTTCGCTGCGGTGCCTCATCCTTGCTGCTGGCAGATCGCCGACGTTAAAGGCTTCGTTCTGCGCGTGATCTTTTCCGAAAACCGGTTCCCACTTTTCGGGATCACGCGCTAGCCGCTGCGCGCCGACCCCAGCGCGCGTTCGGCCGCGATCAGCACGTTGAGCGGTCGCCACGGCTTGGGCATGTAACCAACCAGGGGCGGCAGCTCGCCGCCGTGGTCGCGCGGATGCCCGGAGGTGAGGATTATGGGAAGCAGCGGCCAGCGCTGCCGCACCTCCCATGCCAGATCAATTCCGTCCATGGCGCCGGGCAGCCGGATGTCGGCGAAGATCATGGCGACGTCTCGCCCGCCCATCAACATGACTGCAAGCGCAGCTTCCGCGCTTTCGCACTCGATGGTGTCGACCTCTTCGTCCTCGAACAGCGCTGCCGCGAGGCTGCGCAGTTCAGCGTCGTCCTCGACGATCAATACGGCTTGATGCTTCCGAGCTTGTGCCATGGCCCTGTCCCCTTCCGAGCCTTCATGATTCGCCTTCCGAGCCTTCGTGATCGGCATTCGGTTGTCGCATCACTTGTCGCATCAGCCCCGCCAGCCGTCGCGGGAGCGGTGACGAAACGACGTCGACGAATGCCGTCCGCAGCCCGTCCGCAAGCGTCAGGGGGAAGTCCGTGCGGTCGAGTGGTCCCCGGGACGGACGGCGCATGCGGCAACCTGTTCCACGACAGGCACCTCCCGTCGCTCTCGTCCTATGTCGACAATGCAACAGAGCCGGTTTGGTTCAGGGCCGAGGCCAAGAATCTCCTCCGGGCCGTGAGACGTCAGCCAAGCGCCGTCGGCGAGCCACCGCCGGATGGTCCGGCCGCTGCTGTCGGATTGGGCAACGCGCGGGCGGTTCCCTCCTCCACTCGTCGCGGGACAGGAACGGGCTCGTGGGTTCATTTGTTGTTGGCTTGCGAGGGTGGGCCACGGACTATGCCCTCCCCCCCGATCTGTCCGGCTTGCCTTCGCACTCGTGAGGAGCGCCCCCGGTCCGCCGGCATGCGGGCCGGGGGCTTGCCCATCCATACCCTCGCGATTGGATCAGCCGAGCAGGCTTGCGGCCGCGATCACGACCCCCGTCACGAACGCAACCAAGCAGGAAAACAGCAGGAATTCATTGAGTAACCGGACCATCACGCCTCCCCGGGGCCGAGCGGGATCAATGGGTCCCATTTCCACCGAAATCCACAACCTCACACTGGCCTATTGGTTCCACGGGCCCGGGACGCAAGGTCGGCGGTGGAGTTGGCCGTTTGGGATATTTTCGGTCCGCAAAGAAAACGGGTCGCAAAGATGAGTGCCAACGCCCGCTATTGGACCTTGCATTGGCTGCGTGTCGCGCTGTGGCCTCTCCCGGTCCTGACGCTAGTCCGTGCCGGTCGCGGCGCCCTGAAACTCATGCGCAGATAGGCCGCTTCGGTTGGCGGCCCGGACCCAGCGCAAAATCTCTCGCGGCCTCGTGAAGCGGCCCACACCTAGAGCGGGATGACTTTCTTCGAATCGTCATCCCGCTCTCGCTTATCGCTGGAGCATGATCTTTTCCGAAAACGGGTACCCACTTTTCGGGATCATGCTCTGGCCGGTTGTTCGGCTCCTTCTTCAATCACTCCGCAGCCCACACCCCGGCGACTTCCATCGCGCCCGCCTGCATGGTTGCGGCGAGCACGTGGTAGACCTTGGCCCAGGCGGAGCGAACCTCCGGCGTGAAGTGTCGGCCGAGGCCGCGCTCGAGCGTCCACAGCAGCGCTTCGCCGACGAGTCGATAATGTTCCGTGGTGACGCCGAAACGAGAATGGCGGGCCGCCAGCGCTTTCACGGCCGGAACGAGCTGACTTAGATCGTTCAGGCCGCCGACCGCGGTGGCGATCATCTGCATCAGCTTGCGCTTCTGTTCACGCAGATCGGCCGGAAACAGCTCACGCAGCTTCGGCGAAACCGCGAACAGGCGATCGTAGAAAAGGTCGGCGGCCGCATCCTGAATCGGGACGACCCGGGCGAAAGTCGCACGGACCAGCGCGATGTCGTCGGCAGTCAGCATTTGCATCTTCTCCGCGCGATCCGTTCTGACACGCATGGCCCGGATGTTTAACCGCCGATCGAAAGACATGCTTGAGGACGACCTGCATCGGGCCTTGAAATTCGTTGAAGATTTTCTGGAGATTTGCGTTGCGGGCAGCCTCAGCCGAACCCGACGAGGCGCTTCGCCGCCGCGCGCACCAGCGCGGCACGGCGTTGCTGGCGCGCCGCGATGCGCTCGCGCAGGCGCCCGACCACGGCCGGCTCCGCGGTCTCGGGATTGCCGCAGGCGAACGACGGCGCGGGGTCGTACTCCATGGCGAGCTCGATTTCCTTGGCCTGCGCTTCGCCGGCGAGCCGGGCCACGACATGAAGCGCGAGGTCGATGCCGGCGGTGATCCCGCCGCTGGTGACGAGGTCGCCGTCGACGACGATCCTGCCCGCGGCCGGGGTCGCGCCAAACTCGCGCAGCAGCTCGCGCGAAGCCCAGTGCGTGGTCGCGCGCTTACCCGCGAGCAGCCCGGCGGCGCCGAGCAGGAAAGCCCCGGTGCAGACCGAGGCCACCAGGCGCGAGCGCGGCGCGAGTGATCCAATCGCCGCGAGCACCGGCTCGTCGGCGAGGAGCTCGAACGCGCCCGGCCCGCCCGGGATGCAGAGCACGTCGAGATCGGGGCACTCCTCGAAACGCGTATCGGGCCGCAGCTCGAGCCCCCACTCCGACCGCGACGGCTCGGTGTCCTTCCAGACGAGATGCACCGCCGCGCCCGGCATGCGCGAGAACACCTCGTAAGGTCCGGCGAGATCGAGCTGCGTGACGGCGGGAAAGAGCAGAAGGCCGATCCTGTGCGCGATGGTCATGCTCTAACCCGGTCGGTTCGCAGCGGAGGAGGTGGCCGCGCACGGCGGGCGCCTCTGGTCACAACATCTTGCGCGCCGGATAGGGTTGGCAGAAAGGACAATAAAGCCGCATATTCTGCCAAGCGTGCGCGCGAAGGAAATTCTCATCCTCGGCTACGCGGGCGCCCAGCCGATCGACATCGCCGGGCCGCTGCAGGCCTTCACCACCGCCAACGAGGTGGCGGGGCGCGCGGCCTACAAGGTCCGGGTCGCCGCCGTCGGCGGCGGCGTGCTCGATCTCGCCGGCGGACTGCGCGTGCTGGCCAGGACGCCGGCGCGCGCGCGCGTCGATACGCTCATGGTGCCGGGCGGCCCGGGCGTGCATGCCGCGCGCCGCGACGCATTGCAAGTCGCGATGGTGCGGAAGCTGGCGCGGCGGGCGCGGCGCACCTGCTCGGTCTGCACCGGCGCGTTCCTGCTCGCGCAAGCCGGACTGCTGGAGAACCGCAAGGCCGTCACGCACTGGCGCTCGTGCGCGCGGCTGGCGGCGGAGTATCCGAAGGTGCGGGTGCTGAGCGATCCGATCTGGGTGCGCGACGGCCGCATCTGGAGCTCGGCGGGAGTGACCGCGGGCATCGATCTCGCGCTCGCGCTGATCGGAGACGATTTAGGAGCGCCGATCGCGCTGCAGGTCGCGCGCCGCCTGGTCGTCTACATGCATCGCCCGGGCGGGCAGGCGCAGCATTCGGTGCCGCTGTCGCTGCAGGCGGCCGGCAGCTTCGGTCCGCTGCTGGAATGGGTGCTGGCGAACCTGCACAAGGCGCTCACGGTGGAGCAATTGGCGGAGCGCTGCGGCATGGCGCCGCGCAGCTTCCATCGTCATTTCCTGGCGCGCACGCGCCTCACCCCGGCCAAGGCGGTCGAGCGCCTGCGGCTCGACCAGGCGCGCATGCTGGTCGAGACCACCAAGCTCAGCCTGCTCGCCATCGCCGGGCGCGTGGGCTTCGGATCGGAGGAGCGCCTGCGGCGCTCGTTCCAGCGCACGCTCGGGGTCGCCCCCAAGCAGTACCGCGAGCGCTTTCAAGCCAGACCGCGCGGCTGAACGAGTTCCACGGTCGATCAGGCAGCGGCCGTTCCCTCGCCGCCGTCGTCCTGGCCAGCGCTCGGCGCCGGCACGGCGTGTTGGAAGGGCAGCGTGGCCGCGCGCGTGGCCGCGAGCCACGGCCACCAGGCGAGCTGGGCCGCTTGCGCCCAGAACGCAAACGGGTTGGCGCTCTCCAGGAAGCGGCCGAAGGCCTCGAACGAGGGCACGGCCTGCAGGTTGATGGAAATCTGCTCGGCGTCGCCCGCGGGCGAGCGGCGGTGCACGATCTCGATGTCGAGGCCGGGCAGGTGCGCGCTCGCCTTCGTTGCGTCGCTTTCGCCGGATGGGATATCAGGCTCGAACTTGAGCAACGGTGTCTCCATATCAGTGGCGGGTGCCGGGGCTTTGCCGACTCGGTCCCGCACGGACGTTCACCCGATTACACTGGACGATGACCGAGGAGCTGACCAAGAACATCATCGCCTGGGCTAGCGAGGTAGCTAGTTACGCCGCCGGGCTCCCGTCAAGGCAGGCGCGCGACGCCTATCTCGCCGAGCGCCGCCGCGAGCTCCTGGAGGGGGCGGTGACGGAAGGCGCGGCGCCGGGCGATGCGGCCGTGCTGGCTGACGCCTGCGTGGACGCGGCGCGCCGGATCATGAGCGAAATTTTGGCGCAACGCGCCGGGGTGCCGCGCGGGCAGGCTTAGCGCAGTTATTGAGCCCTCTCCCCGCTTGCGGCAAGCTATCGCATATGGCGGTCGTTGGCGCTCGCGGCCGTCGCGTGACTCTGGGTCCCGGATCTTCGCTCCCCCGGATCAAGTCCGGGGTCGCTCGTCCGCGACACGAAATTGTCGTGTCCCGCGAGAGTGCAGCGAGCGCCCGTGCGCGAGACGGAACGAGCTTTAGAATACGCGACGGCGCTTGTGACGCGGAGCACTGCCGGATGCCGAAACGCCTGCGCGATGCCGGATGGATCGCGGCCTTCCTCGTGCTGTGCGCGCTCTGGGGCCACGAGGCGGTGAGAGCCACGCGGCAATCAAGCATGCGCAGCGATGCGGGCATCTGGATCTGCCCGATCCTGGGCCGGTGCGGGCCGCCGGGAACGCCGGGCCTCGGCCGCTGGTAGCCGGCGATTTTCGCGGCAGGCAACGCAACACAGTTTCAATTCAGCGGAGCGCGGCGCTCAGCAGCTTGCGAAAATACACCACGCGCTCAGTCTCGCAGAATCCCCAGGCGCGATGGGCCGCCTGCGACGCACGGTTGTCGAGCGGCGTATCCGAGCCGACCTCGCGAAAGCCGCGCGCCGCCACGAACGCTTCAATATGCTCGATCAGTCGAGCGCCGATTCCGCGCCGTCTGAACGCCGCGTCCACCCAAATTCCTTCGAGAAACGGCACCGGCCGGGAGTCGCAGCCGTTGGCGTATTTGCGCAGCGCCAATTCGGCAAATCCCACGGCCTCCCCCGTGGGGGTCTCTGCAACGAAGCCCCAGGCGTCCGCGCCGCCGAGTATTTCATCGATCTCCGCGCCATGCGCGTGCAAGCTCTCGCCAGGCCAGAGGGCGCCGCGCATGCGCACCCAGGCTGCGCGGTCGTGGGCCGTCATCGCTCTGACCGTAAATGTCATCCGGCATTCCGAGCGGAATCGATCCTTGCGGCGCCGCGCGCAAGCAGACGCGCAGCCAATTCGGCTAGACTGGATTCGGCGGACGTGTCGCGTCGGTTCTGCACGGAGGTGGCACGCGCCGCCGCCTCATTTGCACGGAGGATACAATGGCGGAGGAGCAATCCAAGCCCCACGGCTGGCAGCGGCACGGGAATACGGCGCAGTGGGCGTCCGCGCTCATCGGCCTCGGCGGCGTGCTGTTTCTGCTCCACCGGATCAACACGATCGCGTGGCAGGTGGATACGAACGGCGCCTTCAGCCGCCAAGCCAGCGCGCGGCTGATCTACATGGGCTACATGAGCGCCGGCCTGCAATATCCTCAGTATCTCAACCCCGACTATCACAAGCTCAAGAACGGCGACAAAAAGGACTTCGAGCAATACAAATGGTTCGTGGTCAATTTCCTCTTCGCCTACGATGAGATCTTCAGCGTCATGACCGACGAGGAATGGATCAAGGCATTCAATTACGACCTGCCGCCGCACCTGCCCTATATTTGCGACGAGAAAAATCCGGACTTCATCGATCAGTGGTACGAGCCGACACGGCGGATGCTGCATGCGGCGATGGAGCAAGCCAAGAACGTGCCGGAATGCGCGGCCAGACAGTAGCCGCAGTCGGGCTTTGTGCCCGCAGTCGATGTTATGCCAACGGCGGGCGACAATGACTCACTCGCGCCGTCACCCTGAGGTGCGAGCGAAGCGAGCCTCGAAGGGCGACGGCCCGTATGTCGCTGCGACTCAGGGGCCGCTCATCCTTCGAGGCCCGCCTTCGGCGGGCACCTCAGGATGACGGTCACCGATTAGCGCCGCTAATATTATATGTTAGGCGAGGCGCTGCGGGTGGGTTCAGCGCTTCGCATTCGTGCTCGCGCCGTCGCCGCACTCGTCCGGGCGCGGCTTCGGGCCGCGCAGCGCGGGCGGCACCTTGCAATTATCGACGCGCTGCTCGTCGCTGGCCTTGCTGCCGAGCCGCTCCTTGCCAGTGCCGACCGGTGCGGCCGCCGACGCGCCCGCTTCCTCGCCGGCGCGCGCCGGCCGCTCCAGCGCGCACAGCGCCGCGTAGACCACGAGCATCACCGCCAGCAGCCGAACCGCAGCTTGCAAGATCGTCGCTGACGACATGGCTGTCCTCCACCAGCAGCAAATCACGGCGGCGAGCTTAGCGCATTCGCTCCGGCCGGCATCCCGGTTCTTGCTACCGTGCACCGCAGGGCAGCGTTCGCGCACGACGTGTGTGCCGGCGCCGCCCGATACGCGCGCAGGCGAGGCGGCTGACACCCGCCCGCACGGGCGACATGCACAAGTGTTCCTTGCGCCGCGCCCGCCGCTGACATAGCGAAGGGCGCACATCCACGCGCGCCCAGCGCCATCCGACAGGGGAGGAGCGATTTGAACGAGGACCGCTACCAGCGCGGCAAGCAGATCCGCGAATCCGTGCTCGGGGCAGCGCACGCCGCGCGCACCGCGAAGAACCGCACCCCGTTCAACGCCGAGTTCCAGGATTTCCTGATGGAATACGCCTGGGGCTCGATCTGGGCGCGGCCCGGCCTCGACCGCAAGACCCGCAGCATGATCACCATCGCCATGCTGGTCGGTCTGGGCAAGCTCGACGAGCTCAAGCTGCACATCCGTGCCACCCGCAACACCGGCGTGAGCCGCGACGAGGTCAAGGAGCTGTTGATGCACGCTGCGATCTATTGCGGCGTCCCCGCCGCGTTCGGCGCTTTCCAGTTGGCGGCGCAGATCTTCGACGAGATCGACCAGGAAGCGGGCGCCAAGGCGTGAGGAAACGAGCTGCCGTCGCCTGCTGCGGGGTTGCCTGATGAAGCTGTCCATCGCATCGCTCGGCGCCGAGCCGGGCGCGCGTTTTCTGGAGCAGGTCAAGCTCGCGGAGCAGCTCGGCTTCCATGCCTTCTTCCACAACGACAAGAAATGGGCGCGCGAGGTGTTCTCGCGGCTGGGCGCAGCCACCCAGTGCACGACGCGCATCGGGCTCGGCACCAGCGTGCTCGATCCCTATACGCGTCACGCCGCACTGCTCGCGCAGGCGGCGGCGACGCTCGCCGAGCTGGCGCCCGGGCGCTTCCGCGTGATCATGGGCTCGGGCAGCCATTTCGAGACGCTGCCGGGCTACGGCAGCCCGAAGCCGGTGGCGGGCCTGCGCGAGGCCGCCGAGCTGATGCGGCGGCTGTGGCGCGGAGACAAGGTGACGATCGACGGCGAAGTGGTGAAATTCAAGGATGGCACGCTCGATTGGAAGCCCACGGAGATCCCGCCGCTCTATATCGCGAGCCGCGGCCCGCAGATCCTGAGGCTCGCCGGCGCGGTCGCCGACGGCGTGCTCATCGGCAGCTTCGCGACCCCGCGCGGGATCGCATATGCCAAGGAGCACATCGCGGCCGGGCTCGATGCGTCGAAGCGCGATTGGCGCGACATCCGCCTGTGCTCCTGGATCTACCTCTGCCTGCTCGA
>DATBKV010000035.1:0-12420 GCA_036555745.1 Xanthobacteraceae bacterium
CGCCGTGACCGACGAGGGCGAGACCCATGGCCCGCCGTTCCGCGAGCGGCGCACGTTCCGCAACTGGCGCCGCATCGGAAAAATCACCTTCGACCGCGCCGTCGTCTCCTACAACGGCGACTTCGTCATCCACTTCCACCACCCGACCTGGCGCGACGACAAGAACGATCCCGCCACCGCGACGCGGGTCGATGGACGCAAGGTGAGGTGAGGGCGCGAGCGGCGCCATGCGTGCGGCTTCGAGCGTTGGCCGCGCGCCGCCGGAAGATCATCCTGTCGCGCAATTTGAGCGCGTGTTATCTAGACCCCGCGAGGAAAATTCGGGAGCGTCATGGCCGGCGAAGCAGGGGAGAGGCGGGTTGCACTCGTCGTCGGCAATTCAGCCTACGCGCGGGAGGCACAGCTACCCAATCCGCAAAACGACGCCAGCGATACGGCGACAGCGCTGCGCCGCCTCGGCTTCTCGGTGCGGCTCGGCCTCAACCTTACCCGCGAAAAGCTTTTGAAGAATATCGCGGACTTTGCCCGCGACGCCGACGGGGCGGAGACGGCGCTGTTCTACTATGCAGGCCATGGCCTGCAGCTCGATGGCACCAACTATCTGGTGCCGACCGACGCGGACATCGTGAGCGAGGTCGACGTCGCCTTCCATACCCAAAAGCTCAACGACATCCTGGACATGATGATGCGCGCCAGCCGCGCGAGCATCGTTATTCTCGATGCATGCCGCAACAACCCGTTCACGCGCTCGTTGAAGCGGACCATGAGTGCGAAGCGCAGCGCGGCCGTCGGCGAGGGATTGGCTACGGTGCAGCTACGGCCCGATGGGGAAGCGCTGATCGCCTATTCCACGCAGCCCGACAACACCGCCGAGGACGGAGTGGGAGAGCGCAACAGCCCGTTCACCACCGCGCTGCTGCGCTATATCGAGCTACCCGGTGTGTCGATCGAAGAGGTGCTCAAGCGCATCGGGCGGGCCGTCAAGGACGCCACCAACGGCCAACAGATTCCCTGGTACAATTCCTCCCTGTTTTACGAGTTCCAGTTCAACCCCGGACCCGCGGCGGGCCAGGAGAAGAAGCAGGCCGGAACCCCCGAGCACCCCTGGCTGCTGCTGAAGGACTCGCCCAGTCCCAACCTCATCCAAAGCTTCGTCACCAATTTTCCGGGCGATCCTTATGTCTCGGAGGCGAAGCAGCGACTTGCAGAGCTCGAGGCCGAAGCCTGGTCCCGGATTCGGACCCGGCAGACCTTCTCCGACGTCGAGGCGTTTCTCAGTCAGTATCCGCAAGGTCATTACGCCGGCGATGCCAAGCAAAGACTCGCCGCGCTGCGCCGCTATGCCCTCGCGTCGCTAACCGCGCTCGGCCTGCTGACCGGGCTGTTCAGCGGGCTCAGCTTAATTCTCCCGACGCTAATCGGGCATGATGTAAATAGCTTTCCGTGGCTTAGCTATTTTTTTATAATATCCCTTACATACCGTATTTTTTTATGGTGGAATTCCGGCATTTTGTTATTTGGGTGCGCGATTGCATTTGGACTTTCGCGATGGTGGCCTCAAACATGGCGTGGCACGCTATCATTCATAACCATTACTTTGCTCGCATGGCTGTTGGCCCATGAAGGTTGGCAGGTCATGTCCCATGCCTCCGGTCTGCAATTTGAGAGCTTTGCTCGACTTAAGATGACCGAGCATGAAGTGCCGCTGGAGCTGCAGTCATTTGTAGCTCAGTATGAGTCGTTCACCCTTCTACTAGTCACAGGGATAGCATCGGCCATTGGCGCGGCGGTGACGCTCGTGGGCGCCGCAATCATGTCGAGACGCATGCGCGATCCCGGTCTTTGGGTCGTCGCGATCATTGGGGTTACGCTGTCTGCGGTCCCGATGACGGTCCTGGGCGCTTACGGGTATTCCGACCGGACGGCCATGACTGCGCTCTTTGTGACTTGGCAGGTCTGGATGGCGGGATGTATCGCCTGGGCCCATGTCAGGGGCTTGGAGAGCGCTCGGGGGAGTTAGCCGTTCCGCGCTGCGCGCGCCCGGCTCGATTTCCGCGACGAGATCATGGCGCAGATCTACGACCGCGGCGATCCGCAGCCGAAACGCACGCTCGCCTTCGACATCGCCGTGACCGACGAGGGCGAGACCCGCGGCCCGCAGTTCCGCGAGCGGCGCGCCTTCCGCAACTGGCGCCGGATCGGCACGATCACCTTCGACCGCGCCGCGGTCTCCAACAACGGCGACTTCGTCATCCACTTCCACCACCCGACCTGGCGCGACGACAACAACGATCCCGCCACCGCCACCGGGTCGATGGGCGCAAGGTGAGGTGAGGTGGCGAGACTGGTGCTTGCACGCGATTGGGGGCCACTGCTGGGCCGCGCAAAAGAGCGGCGTCGCTATCACGGGATCAGAGGGTGAGACATGATGATGCGGAATATCGCTGCCGCCGACTTCACTCACGCCTCCTTGGTGCGCACAATCCAAAACCGCTCCCGTTGGCGTTCGGGCTCAAGCTGACCGCGATCGCGATAAGCGCGGGGCAATCCTGTCGACGCTCCGCCGCGCGCAGGGTACGGGTTCATTGAGCGCATGTACCAACGGGAGGCTCCAAAACACGGCATGACTCCCGGCCAATACCAAGGGTCAGTTTGGCTCGGCGACGCGGAACAGACCGGCGTCAGGTCGACGAGGAGCCCATGGCTGGACTCGTTCGAGGCACGAGTGGTTCTGACCGCCAAAAAGCTCAAGATTACACCGGCGGAAGCGCTCAGACGCTTCATCCGAGGCGAGGTGCCACTGTGGTCGTTCGGTGGAGCGGCTGCCTAACCATCGCCCGTGAGTCGGACGATGAAACGAAAGAGTGACTCGTTCAGAGCGTGTCGCCCAGCTGCCGGGCTTTGTTCCATTCCCACCGCTGCAGCCGTTCCTCGACGGCGTATCTGACCGGTATGAGTTGCAACCAATCCCAGCGCGACAGTGACAACATCTTCGGTCCCGGCACCAGCGGTCGGGACGACGACCCAGGTCCGATTCTCCCTGAAGTCCAAGCGGCCGTGCGGCAGCCCGACTTCCCGCTGCACACCAATCTGATGTGGCGCCTGTGTTATGCCGGACGTAAACAGCCGTCGGGCAGCCTGCCCCAGAGCATTCAGTGTGCGTGCCATTTCACTCTACTCCGCCGCCACCATCTTCCCCGCGGCGGCCGCCTTCTCCTCCTCCTGGTGCAGCCGCTCCAGGATGCGGCGGGCCTGGATCACGCCCGAATCGGCGTTGATGTCGGTCTGCGGCGGGTTGGGGATGAGCTCGAGATTGCGCTGCTGGGCCTCGAACACCGCCACGTCCTCGAGGAAGGCGGTGCGGATCTGCTCGATGATCATGGCGGTGGTCCTGGCATTGCCGACGTCGAAATTGTGGGCCTGGCCCCAGAAATAGTGGCTGGTGCGCTCGGTCTCCGGCGTGATCGCGTTCAGGTTCCACATGCCGATGCCGCCGACGCGCCGGCCCTCGGGCGCGCCGGTGCCGGTCGGCGTGGCGCCGACGTCGAGGCGCAGGAACGCCGGCGGGGTGAAGTTGATGATCTGCCAGCGGTCGACGTTTGAGGTGAAGCCGCCGGCCTTGACGAAGGTCGGCGGCGCCGGCGCGTCCACGATCCAGCGCGTCACCGACACGCCGTCGGGCGTGCGCTGCACCTTCACCTGCGCCTGGTCGACCAGCGCCGAGTTGCCGATCGTGGTCTCGTGCACGAAGGCGAGGTGGGTCAAGTCGAGCAGGTTGTCGACGATGAGTTGCCAATTGCCATGGACGTGCAGGTACTGGCTCTTTGCGCCCCACTCGGGATCATCGAACCAATGGAAGTCGGTGATCCCGGCGGGGTCGGCGAGCGCGGGGTCGCCCATCCAGATCCACAGCCACTTGTAGCGCTCGACCACCGGATAGCTCTTCACCCGCGCCGAGCGCGGGATCATGTCCTGGCCCGGGATGCGCACGCAGGCGCCGGTCTGGTCGTAGCGCAGCCCGTGGTAATGGCACTGCAACGTGTCGCCGACGAGCTTGCCCATGGAGAGCGGCAGGTGGCGGTGCGCGCAGCGGTCCTCGAGCGCGACCGGCGTGCCGTCGGCGAGCCGGTAGAGCACGACCGGCTCGCCCAGGAGGATGCGGCCGAGCGGGCGCTGCGTGATCTCGTCGTGCTGGGCGGCAACGTACCAGTAATTCCTGAGGAACATGGGCTTCCTCCATCCGCGCTGCGTTGGCGCGCTTTGCGCCGATGGTAGGCGCGCAGGCCCGTGTTTTCAAACGGAATGATGGTGCGCGTCGCGGTGCGCTTGGCAGCGATCAGCGCGCGGGCCGCGGCGTTGCCGGCATCACCTCGGCCGCCCGGCGGCGGAAATATAGGAGCCCGCAGTTACTGTCGTTCCCGCGCAGTCGGAACCCATCGTGCCGCATGCTCGGGCCGCTGCGAGACGACATCATCCTTCGTTACACGAGCTCCGCTGCGCCGCCCTCAGCAGCGCTGCTTGCACACGAGCTGCTGGCTCGAGCAGCTGAGCGTGCAGGGCGAGGTCACGCCGGAGGGGCTTCCGATCAGACTCGAGACGGCGGGTGCGACGCAGGAGTTCTGGCAGTTCATCGCCTGCGTGTCGCAATTGATCTGGCAGGTGAGCGTGGTCGTGTTGAGGGTCGGCGGGGTGATCGGCACCGGAGTGACGGTCTGGCCGGCCTGCGCGAAGACCGCGCTGGTGAGCGCGACCGAACTCCACAGCGCCAGCGCCGCGGTCAACACGATGCGAGTCGCCATCACGCTTGCCTCTCTGCTCTCGCCGGCCGCGCGGAACCCCACCGGTCGGCGCTTCGAGCTTATGCGATGCGGCATTCGCCTGGCAACGGAGCTCCCACGCTCGTGGCGCGCTGATACCTTGGTGATGCGCTGCCTAAAAGCGCTCGCCGTTGCATTCAAAGCAAGCCGCACACTCGGTCCGCCTCCTCCGCGTCAAATGCGCTCGAAATGCATGGCGTCGACCACCGCCGTCCATTTGGCGATGTCGGCTTCCATGCGCGCCTTGAACTCCGCCGGGGTGGTCGGCCGCGGCTCGTTGCCGAGCGTGCGGAAGCGCTCGATCACCGCCGGCTCCTTGAGCGTGGCCACCACCTCGGCGTTGAGCCGGCTCACGATCTCCGGCGGCAGGCCCGCGGGCGCAACCAGTCCCTGCCACGCGGTCACGGCATAGCCGGGCACGGCGGCTTCCGCGATGGTGGGCACCTCGGGCACGGCGAAGAAGCGGCGTTCGCCGCTAACCGCGAGCGCGCGCATTTTGCCGTCGCGCACGAACTGCAGCAGCCCCGCGGGCGGATCCATCATGAAGTCGAGCCGCCCGGCGATCAGGTCGATCGCCGCCGGCGCACTGCCGCGGTAGGGCACGTGCTGGAAGTGGACCTTGGCGTCCTTCGCGAGCAGCTCGATGGCGAGCTGCGGACCCGAGCCGTTGCCGGGCGTGCCGTAAAGGAGCGGCGTCGCGCGCGTGCGCGCGAGCGCGAGCAGATCCGCCACGCTGTGGATCGAATGCCCGGCATAGGTCACCATCAGGTAGGGATACTCGCTGAACATGCTGATCATCGAGAAATCCTCGACCGTGCGGTACGGCAGCGACTTGTAGGTGGCGGCCGCGAAGGTGTGCCCGGACGGGATTGCGAACAGCGTGTAGCCGTCGGGCGCGGCGCGCGCGACCAGCGCCGCGGCGGTGGTCCCCGACGCGCCCGGCTTGCCCTCGACCACCACGCGTTGGCCGAGCCGGCGCGTGAGGCTGTCCGCGACGATGCGCGCGAGGAGATCAGTCGGTCCGCCCGCCGGAAAGCCGTGGATGATGGTGATCGGTCGGTCCGGCCAGTCCGGATTGGCGCGGGCGCGCTCGGCCGCGAGCGTCGCGAGGCCGCCGGCGATCAGCGTGCGGCGCGTGAGTGTGGTCACGTGGTCGTCCTCCCGTTATCGTTCCTCGCTCACGATCAGCGCGTCGAGCGCGAGCACGCCCTTGCCGGCAGCATAGACCCGCAGCGGGTTGAGATCGATCTCGCAGATTTCCGGCCGCGCCACAATCAGCGCGGCGATGCGCTCGACCGTCGCCGCCAGCGCCTCAATGTCGCAGGGCGCAGCGCCGCGCGCGCCTGCAAAGAGCGGCGCGCCCTTGAGCCGGCCGATCTCGTCTTTGATCTCGTCGTGCCCGAGGTCGACCGGCAGCACGCGCACGTCGTTGAGCGCCTCGGTCCACACCCCGCCGAGCCCGACCAGCGCCACCGGTCCCCAGTCGCGATCGCGGCGCGCGCCGACGATCGCCTCGACGCCGGGCGGCGCCATCGCCTCGACCAGGATGCCTTCGAACGCGATGTCGGCATGGCGCGCGGCGACCTGCTGCAGGCTCGCCCAGGCATCCGCGAGCTCGCGCTCGCCGGCGATGCCGAGCAGCACCGCGCCGGCGTCGCTCTTGTGCGTGAGCGCGCGTGACTGCAGCTTGAGCGCGACCGGGAAGCCCACGCGCGCGGCGGCCTCGGTCGCATCGATGAGATTGTCGGCCAGCTCGCCGCGCGGCACGGCGATGCCGAGGGAGGCGAGATACGCCTTGCTGGCGTACTCGCTCAACGTCCCCGGCGCGGGCAAGGCCGGCGCCGCGATCGCCGCCGGTGCGCGGCGCGGGCGCGCGGCAGCCGCGAGCGCGCGGCCATGGGCGGTGAGCCGCGCCAGCGCGCGCAGCGCGCGCTCGGGCGAGCGGAAGAACGGAATGCCGGCGGCGCGCGCGTCGGCGATGATCGAGGCCGGCACGTTCACCTCGTCGCCGAGCAGCCCGATGATCGCGGGCTTGCGCGCGCCCGCGAGCGGCGCGAGGCAGGCCTTGCCCTTGGCGAGCGCGAACTCGCCGGCCTCGCCGATGATGACCGTGAGCAGCAGGCTGCCAAAACTCTCGCTTGCCAGCAGCGGCGCGATGGTGCGTGCATACATCTGCGGATGCGTGATCGCCTGCGCGGTCAGGTCGAGCGGGTTGTCGGCTTGGACGAAATCGGGCAGCTCGGCCTGGATCGCGGCGGCGAGCGCCGGCGGGAGCCGCGGCAGATCGAGCCCGAGCGCCGCGCAGGCGTCGAGCGCGAGCCCCTTGACCGCGCCCGAGTCCGTGACCATCGCCAGCCCCGCGGTCGGCGGCTGCGGAAAGCGCAGCGTCAGCTCCGCGAGGTCGAACAGCTCCTCCAGGCTTTCCACCAGCAGCACGCCCTGGTGCCGCAGCAGCGTCTCGATCACCGCGTAGTCGCCGGCGAGCGCGCCGGTATGGGATCGCGCCGATTCCCGCGCCGCTGCGCTGCGCCCGGCCAACAGCAGCACCACCGGCTTGCCGAGCGCGCGGGCGCGCGCCGCGGTCGCGAGGAAGGCCTGCGGCTTGCGGATCTGCTCGGCGAACGCGACCACCGCGGCGGTGCCGGGCTGCTCGATGAGCCAGCCGGCGTAGTCCTCGAGCCCGAGCACGGCTTCGTTGCCGGTCGAGACCGTCGCGCTCACGGCGAGGCCCTTGGCGGCGAGGGCGGCGCGCACGAAGCTCGCGAGCCCGCCGCTCTGTGCGATCACGACCGCGCCGGAAGCCACCCGCTCGGGCCTGCCGAGCTGGCGCGCGAAGGTGAGCGGGATGCCGTTCGCATAGTCGACGAGGCCGAGGCAGTTCGGCCCGCACAGCGCGATTCCTCCCGCGCGCGCGGCCGCCGCGATGCGCGCCTGCGCCGCCTCCCATTCGCCGCCGGCCTCGGCGAAGCCGGCGGCGAAGATCACCACGCCGCCGATGCGGCGGCGCGCGCAGGCGGCGAGCGCCTCCTCGATCGCCACGCGCGGGACAAACAGCATGGCCGCGTCGACCCCGTCCGGCAAATCGTCGATGCCGGGCACGCAGGCGCGAGCGCCGACCGCGGCCTGGTTGCGGCTTACCAGGTGGATGTCGCCGGCATAGGCGAAGTCCTCGAGGTTCTTCAGCGCCAGAAAGCCGGCGGAGCTCGGCTGCGGCGAGATGCCGACGATCGCGATCGCGCGCGGCCGGAGCAGGCGCGAGATATCCATCGCCGGAGTCGCGCCCACGGTGGTCAAGCGGCGCTCAGCCCGACTTCTTCTTGCGGCGCATCGCCCCGAGCCCGGGCCGGTACGATTTCTCGTCCAGGAACTGGGTGAGGCCCTCGCTGCGGCCTTTCTCGTCGTCGTAGAACTCGAGCTGCGCGGACTTCGCCGCGAGATAGTCGGCGGACAATTCATAAGGCAGCCCCTGCACCGCCCGCACCGCCTGCTTGCAGGCGCGCAGCGTGTTGGGATTCTTGCCGAGCAGGAGCTTGGCGAGCTCGACCGTGCGCGCGCGCAGCTTGGCGCGCGGGACCGCCTCGTTGACGAGGCCCATCTCCGCCGCCTTCCTGCCGTCGAACGGCAGCCCGGTGAGGATGTAGTACATGGAGTTGCGCACGTTCATGGTGCCGAGCACGGCGCGGGTGACGACGCCGCCGGGAATGATGCCCCAGTTGATCTCGGACAGGCCGAACTGCGCCTCCTCGGCGGCGATCGCGATGTCGCAGGAGACGAGCGGCGTGAACGCGCCGCCGAAGCACCAGCCGTTCACCATGGCGATGGTGGGCTTGGGAAAATTCATGAGCTGCCGCCACTGCCAGTTGGCGGCCGAGCGCCGCACCCGCATCTGCTTGTCGAAGGGCAGCCCGTCGGTGGCGCGGAAGAACTCGCGCAGGTCCATGCCGGCGGAGAACGAGTCGCCCGCGCCGGTGAGCACCAGCACGCCAAAGCGGTCGTCGACCTCGAGCGCGTCGAGCACCGCCATCATCTCGTCGTTGAGCGCCGGGCTCATGCAGTTGCGCTTTTCCGGCCGGTTGAGCGTGACCCAGGCGATCTGGTCCTCGATCTTCACCAGCACGTTCTTGCCGCCGGGAAGTTTTGCGTCGGTCGAGCTCTTGGCAGACATTCTTTCCACCCTCTTCATTGCGAGATCGTGCGCTCCGCACGATCGCAGCCGTTATTCATGGCCTGCGTCGCTTTCGGGAGCAAGGCCCGCGATCTTCTCCTTGAACGCGCGCGCGGCGCCTGTAGCATTCGCGGGGCGGGGCGCGGCGGCTTAAGGCTCGCCGGTTGTTTCGCCAGCGCCCCGCGCCGGGGGAAGGACGCCGTGGACCTGCGCTACGAGACCGAGCACGTGCTGCTGCGCGACAGCGCGGAGAAGCTTCTGCACGAGCGTTACGACTACCGCACGTTCCAGAACATCGCGGCCAGCGAGGCGGGCTTCAGCCGCGAGCTGTGGGAGGAATTCGCACGGCTCGGCTGGCTCGGCCTGCCGTTTGCCGTCGAGGACGGCGGCGCCGGCGGCGGCGCGGTCGAGCTCGCGATCCTGATGGAGGCGTTCGGCCGCCACCTCGTGATCGCGCCTTATCTCGCGAGCGTCGTGCTCGGCGGCGGCCTGATCGCCGCGCTCGGATCGCCGGCCGAGCGCCGCGCGCTGCTGGCGCCGCTGATCGAAGGGCGCGCGCTGCTCGCCTTCGCCCACGAGGACAACGCCGCGCCGGCGCGCGCGCAGCGCACGCGCGATGGCTACCTCCTGCAGGGGACGAAGCAGACTGTGCTCGGCGGCGCCATGGCGGACACGCTGCTCGTCTCGGCGCGGCTCGACGGCGACAACACCGGAATCTTCCTGGTGCCGCGAGAGACGCGCGGGCTCACCTTGCGGCCCTATCGCCTGCTCGACGGCAGCCGCGCCGCCGACCTCGAGCTTACCGGCGCCGCGCTGCCCGGCTCCGCGCTGCTCGGCGGCAATGAAGACGCCGGCGGCGCGGTCGCGGCGGTGCGCGAGCGCGCGATCGCCGCGCTCTCGGCCGACGCGGTCGGCGCCATCGCCGCCATGGTCAAGGCGACCGTCGACTACGCCAAGACCCGCGTGCAGTTCGGGCAGCCGATCGGCAATTTCCAGGCGCTGCAGCACCGCATGGTACGCATGAAGATCGCGGAGGAGGAGGCGCGCGCCGCCGCGCTGCTGGCGACCTTGAGTCTGGAAGGCGCGCCGCAGATGCGCGCGCGCGCCGTGCACGGCGCCAAGGCCAAGATCGGGCGCTGCGCGCGTCACGTGCATCAGGAGGCGATCCAGCTCCATGGCGCCATCGGCACCACCGGCGAGCTGTCGCTCGGCGGCTACGCCAGGCGGCTCGTCGCCTACGAGCTGCTGTTCGGCGCGACCCGCGCGCACCTCGCCCGCTACGGCGAAATCATCGCGGATCCGCAGGCCGCCGCCGACGGCCTGCTGCTCGCGCCGGAGGTTTAGAATCATGGATCTCCTGCTCAGCCCCGAGGATCGCGCCTTCCGCGACGAGGTGCGCGCCTTCCTCGCCGACAACGTCACTCCCGACATGCGGCGCGCGATCGATCTCACCACCGGGTTCATCGTCGAGCCCGACGTGCTGATCGCGTTCCACCGCGCGCTCGACCGCAAGGGCTGGGCGGTGCCGCACTGGCCGGTCGAGCACGGCGGCGCCGGCTGGTCGCTGGTGAAGCGCTACATTTTCGACCTCGAATGCGGCCGCGCCGGCGCGGTGGCCTACAACACCTCGGGTTCGCACTTCGTCGGCCCGGTGATCATCCACTACGGCACGCCGGCGCAGAAGGCCCAATATCTGCCGCGCATCCGCTCGGGCGAGGACTACTGGGCGCAGGGCTATTCCGAGCCGGGCTCGGGCTCCGACCTCGCCTCGCTCAAGACCCGCGCCGACAGCGACGGCGACAGCTACGTGATCAACGGCCAGAAGATCTGGACAACCATGGCGCACCGCGCCAACCGCATCTTCGCGCTGGTGCGCACCTCAAGCGCCGGCAAGCGACAGGACGGCATCACCTTCCTGCTCATCGACATGGATACCCCCGGGGTGAGCGTGCGCCCGATCATCGGCACCGGCGGCGACCACGAGTTCAACGAGGTGTTCTTCAGCGACGCGCGGGTGCCGAAGGCAAACCGCATCGGCGAGGAGAACAGGGGCTGGGAGGTCGCCAAGTATCTGCTCGAGTTCGAGCGCGGCGGCCGCGTGCTGGCGGGCCAGGTGCGCGCGCTGTTCGTCAAGCTGGTGCGGCTGGTCGCCGCGCGCTGCCCGCACGACACCGACATCGGCGCGCGGCTCGCCGCGATTGGCACCGACCTCGACGCCATGGAGATGATCGACCTCTCGGTGCTGTCCACCTTGCAGGCCGGCGGCAATCCCGGGCCGATCTCCTCGCTGCTCAAGCTGCGCTGGAGCGAGATCCGCCAAGCGATCGCCGAACTCGCGGTCGATGCCGCCGGGTCCGAGGCGCTGCGCTGGCGCACCGAGCGCCCGTTCTACGAGACCCTGCAGCTGCCGCCCGAGGAGGAGGAGATCGCGGCGGCGGCGCCGCGCTATCTCAACTCGCGCGCGTTCTCGATCATGGGCGGGACCTCCGAGGTGCAGACCAACATCCTGGCCAAGACCTGGGTGGGGCTTTAGCGCGCGGTGTGCAGTCTCACATGCCGGTCAAAAAAAAGCCCCGCCGCGAGGCGGGGCGCCTAGTGGAGGAACCGGGCACGGCTAAGGTGCCCGCGCCGCCATAGTTAGCCGAGTTGCTGCAGCCGATCTGTGACGCCCATCACAGCGGCGCAAAGGTTTTCGACGCAGCCGTAAAGGCGGCACGGACGCGAATCGTAATGTTGTTTGGCGGCGCGGCGGCTGCATGGCGCGCGGCGCTGGCACGAAAGCACCGGCTGCATCGACGATGCGATTGCCCTCACGCGCGCCGGTAGCGCGCCCTCTCCGCGACGGCCCCTTCTAGATCCTTTTTTGCGCATGTCCTTATCGGAAAACCGGTACTCCCTTTTCCGGGACATGCGCTAGCGCCGGTGGCGCTTGCGCGTGCGGGCCGCCTTGCGCGCCGCGGCCGCGCGTCCAGCGGCGCCCTTGGTGCGCGAGGCCTTGCGCGCGGAAGCCGAGCGCTGGGCGGCGGTGCGCCGCCCGGCCGCGCGCTTGGCGTGGCGCGACAGCGCCGCCCGCGAGGCGGTGCTGCGCGGCTCGTGCTCGAGCACGCGTTTGACCGCGCGCGACACCCGCGGCCGGCGGCGGGTCTTGCGCTTGTGCTGGCCGGCCTCGTAGGCGTACTCGGCGCTCTTGCGGGTCGACGCCTTGGCCTTGCCTTTCTTGGGCGGCGGCAGGTCGACGCCCGCGCGCCTCGCCTCGGACAGGCCGATGGCGATCGCCTGCTCGGGCGAGCGCGCCCCGTGCTCGCCGTGTCGGATCTTTTCGATTTCCGCGCGCACGAACTCGCCGGCCTGGGTCGAGGCCGACTTGCCCTCGCGCTTGTCCTCGCGTGCCTTCTCGATCGTTCGCTTGTCCGGCATTTCATTCTCCCGCCTTGAGTC
>DATBKV010000036.1:0-25018 GCA_036555745.1 Xanthobacteraceae bacterium
GGACTCGCCGCGCTGCAGGATCTAATGCGCGTCGGCCGCGGGCTTGAGCTGGACCGATTCGCCGCAGCCGCAGGCGGAAGTCTGGTTCGGATTGTTGAACACGAATTGCGCGGAGAGCTTGTCGGTCTTGTAATCCATTTCGGTGCCGATCAGGAACAGCACGGCCTTTGGATCGATCAGGACGCGCACGCCCTTGTCCTCGACTACCTCGTCCGCCGCTTCGATCCGCTCGGCATATTCCATGGTGTAAGCCATGCCAGCGCAGCCGCCGTTCTTGACCCCGACGCGTACGCCGACGATCGGCTGGGCCGCGTTCGCCATCACGTATTTGATGCGCTCGGCGGCGGCGTCGGTGAGACGGATCGCCTGCAGTCTGGGCCGGGGTGTGGCCATTTCGGGTCTCTCCTCTGGCCGGCTTCACGGCCCAGCAGCGGAATCCTCTACGCCCTTAAAATAACAACGAATTTGGTCTTGTGAAGGCCAAGCGCGGACACGCCCGGAAGCACTGCATCAATTCCAGACGTGCCGGCACTAATAAGTCGCCCACAGTCCCGGCGTCGCCAGCTCCAGAAGATGGCCGTCGGGATCGCGGAAGTAGATGCTGCGGCCGCCGCGCGGCCATTCGGTGCGCCCTTCGATACCGATGCCGCGCTCGTGCAGCCTCTGCTCCCACTGCACCAGCGCCTCGGCGGTCACGGCGAACGCCATGTGCAGGGGCCCGTAGCCATCGTGCGGAGGAATGGTGCCGCCCGGCATGTGCACCGTTTCCAGGGTGGCGCCGCGACGGAACAGCAACAGCACGCTCTGCCCACCAACGTCATAGGCGCGGAAACGCGCGTCGCTGGTAAGCGCCATGAGCTCCAGCACGTCTTCGTAGAAGCGCGCCGCGCGGTCGAGGTCATCGACGTAGAGGCAGGTCTCGATGACGCGCTCGAGCTTCACGCCTTACCACATGTTGAGCACGGCGCGCGCCTCGTCCGACATCCGGCTCGGGTCCCAGGGCGGATCCCACACGATATCGACTTTCACCGTGCCGACGCCGGCGACGCTCGCGACCGCGTTCTCCACCATGGTCGGCAGCTCCTGTGCCGAGGGGCAATTGGGCGTGGTCAGGGTCATGTCAATCGTCACCGCCCGGTCGTCGGCGATGTCGATCCGATAGATCAGCCCGAGCTCGTAAATGTCGGCGGGAATTTCCGGATCGTACACGCTCTTGAGCGCGGCAATGACCTCATCGGTCAGCCGGCTCAGCTCCGCTTCCGGCAGCTTCGCCGACTGGCCGGCCTCGGCCGTGGGGGCGAGCGCGGCCTCACTCGCCGTGGCCGGCGGCGCCCCGCCGATAACGTCGCGATCGTCGGTCATGCGAAGAACCCCTGAGCCTTGATCAGCGCCTGCGCCAGGCAGTCGACCTCCGCGTGGGTGTTGTAGAGCCCGAACGACGCGCGGCACGTGGCGCTCACCCCGAAGCGGGAGAGCAGCGGCATCACGCAATGAGTGCCCGCGCGCACGGCGACGCCGGAACGGTCGATGATGGTGGCGACGTCGTGGGGATGCGCGCCCTTCATCTCGAAGGAGATGATCGGGCCTTTGTCCCTGGCGGCGCCGAAGACGCGCAGCGAGTTGATCTCCCGCAGCCGCGCATGCGCATGCTCGAGCAGCGCGGCCTCGTGCGTCCTGATGCGCGCCCTGCCGACCGAGTTGACATAGTCAATGGCGGCGCCAAGCCCGATCGCCTGCACGATGGGCGGCGTGCCGGCCTCGAATTTATGCGGCGGGTCGCCATAGGTGATGCGGTCCTCGAACACCTCGCGGATCATCTCGCCGCCGCCGTTGAACGGCGGCATGGCCTCGAGATGCTGGTATCTGCCGTAGAGTACGCCGATGCCGGTCGGACCGTAGAGCTTATGGCCGGTGATGGCGTAGAAGTCGCAGCCGATGTCCTGCACGTCGACATCGAGGTGGACGGCGGCCTGGGCGCCGTCGAGCAGCACCGGAATGCCGTGCGCATGCGCGCGCCGCACTACCTCCTTGACCGGCACCACGGTGCCCAGCATGTTCGACATGTGGGTGACCGCTACCAGTTTGGTGCGCGGCGACAGCAACGCCTCGAACTCATCGAGCAGGAAGTTGCCCTCATCGTCGACCGGAGCCCACTTGAGCACCGCCCCCTGGCGCTCACGCAGGAAGTGCCACGGCACGATGTTGGAGTGATGTTCCATGATCGAGAGCACGATCTCATCGCCGGCCTTGATGCGCTCGCGCGCGAAGGTATAGGCGACGAGATTGATGGCCTCGGTGGCATTACGCGTGAAGATGATCTCTTCCTTGCGCTCGGCATGGAGAAAGGCGCGCACCTTCTCGCGCGCGTCTTCATAGGCCTCGGTCGCGGCATTGGCGAGGTAGTGCAAGCCGCGGTGCACGTTGGCGTATTCAGCGGTGTAGGCGTGCTGCAGGCGATCGAGCACCGCCTTGGGCTTCTGAGCCGAGGCGGCGTTGTCGAGATAGACCAGCGGCTTGCCATAGACCTCCATCGCAAGGATAGGAAAGTCCTCGCGGATGCGGTGGACGTCGTAAGCGCCATTGCCGAGTGCCGAATGCATCTTCAGCTCACTTGCGCGTCTGCAGCCAAGTCGCGGCCTCTTCCAGCAGCACGTCACGCAGCCCGGCGTGCTCGATGCCTTCGATCGCCTCGCCGACGAAGGCCTGGATCAGCAGCGCCTCAGCCTCCTTGGCTGGAATGCCGCGCGCGTTGAGATAGAACAACAGATCCTCGTCGAGGGCGCCCGAGGTCGCTCCATGACCGCACTGCACGTCATCGGCGAAAATTTCGAGCTCGGGCTTGTTGTCCGCCTCGGCCTTCTCCGACAGGAGCAGAGCATGCGTAGCCATCTTTGCGTCGGTCTTCTGCGCGCGCGGCCGAACGATGATCTTGCCCTGGAACACACTGTGGCCCTCGTCATCGAGCACCGACTTGAACACCTCCCGGCTGGTGCAGTCCGCGGCCGCGTGATCGGCCACAAGGGTCGTGTCGGCGTGCTGGCGGTGCTTGAGCAGGGTGGCGCCGCGAATGCCGGCGATCGTGCCTTCCCCGGCGAAGCGAACAAACACCTGGTTACGCACCACCCCGCCGCCGGTGGTGAACAGGAATTCGTTGAAGCGCCCATGCGCGCCGATCGCCGCCATAAGGGTGGAAATGTGGATGGCGCCAGCGCCGGCGCCGGTGATCTTGACGTGATCGACATGCGCCCCGTCGCCCACCTGCAGCTCGAGCACCGTGTTCACCTGATCCTGGCCGGCCCCGCCGGACGCGCCGATATGGCTCTCCACCAGCATTACGCGCGCGCTGTTCTCGATCAGGGCCAACGAGCGCACGAAGAGCGAAGCCGGAGCCGCGCCGGCATTCACGAACACCAGATGGAGCGGCCGGGCCAGCACGGCACCGGCCGTCACGTGGATCAGGGCGCCGTCGCCCATGAAGGCGGTGTTGAGCGCGACCGCAACGTCGTCGGTCGGCACCGCTTTCCCGAGACTGCCGACGACCCGGGCATCGGCCTCGGCCAGGGCCTGCGCCATGGACCGGATGCCGAGGCCGGGTTCGAGCTCGGCAAGATCGGAGAATTCAGGGACTAAGGCGCCATCGACAAATACGACCCGACGCGCCTCGATCGCGGCGAGCGCCCTCAGCGCGCGTTCCGCGCGTGCCTTGGTCTCCGTGTCGGGCGCGCCCGCGAGCGGTTTCGCATCGCGCATGAGCGCGCGCAGGTCGGTGTATTTCCACTCCTCCACGCGCCGGTGCGGCAGGCCATCGCGCTCGAAACGTCGAAACCCATCCTCGCGCAGCGCGGCGACCGCGGCCCCACCGGGCAGCGCACGTCGCGCCGCGGCAAAGCTCGAGGCCAGCGCGGTCTCGGCCGCGGTCTTGATCGGGCGGATCTCGGGCTTCATCGCAATCTCAAGCCATCTCTTCCTGATACTGCGCGTAGCCCGTCGCTTCGAGATCGAGCGCCAGGTCTTTGCCGCCGGTCTTCACGATGCGGCCGCGCGACAGCACGTGGACGACGTCCGGGACGATGTAGTTGAGCAGGCGCTGGTAGTGGGTAATCACGACGAACGCGCGCTCCGGCGAGCGCAGCCGGTTGACGCCGTCGGCGACCACCTTGAGCGCGTCGATGTCGAGTCCGGAATCGGTCTCATCAAGAACGCAGAGCCGCGGTTCCAGCAATGCCATCTGCAGGATCTCGTTGCGCTTCTTCTCTCCGCCGGAGAAGCCGACGTTGACGCCGCGCCGCAGCATCTCCTGCTCGATGCCTAGCCGACCCGCCACTTCCCGCACGCGCTTGAGAAAGTCGGGCGTAGAGAGCTCGCCCTCGCCACGCTGCTTGCGCTGCGCATTGAGCGCGGTGCGCAGAAAAGTCATAGTGGCGACGCCGGGAATTTCGAACGGGTATTGGAACGCAAGGAAAAGCCCCTGGGCGGCCCGCTGCTCGGGCGCCAGCGCGAGCAGGTCCTCACCGTCCAGCAGCACCTCGCCTTGCGTCACGACGTAGTCGTCCTTGCCGGCGAGCACGTGGGCAAGCGTCGACTTGCCGGAGCCGTTTGGACCCATGATGGCGTGCACGGTGCCCTTGCTTATGGACAGCTCGAGCCCGTTGAGAATTGGCTTGCCGTCGACCTCGACGTGCAGATTCTTGACTTCCAACAGATGCATGCTCGTCTCGCGTCTCAGGCGTCCTCGTTGCAGCGAAATCGGCGCGACGCCGTCGGCCGTCCCGGTCATCCCACGCTGCCTTCCAGGCTGATCGAGATGAGCTTCTGCGCCTCGACGGCAAATTCCATCGGCAACTGCTGCAGCACGTCCTTGACGAAGCCGTTGACCACCAGCGCCACCGCTTCCTCCTGGGAAAGGCCGCGCTGCCTGCAGTAGAACAGCGTGTCCTCGGAGATTTTCGAGGTCGTCGCCTCGTGCTCGAACACCGCCGAGGCGTTCTTGGCCTCAATGTAGGGAACCGTGTGGGCGCCGCACTGGTCGCCGATCAGAAGCGAGTCGCAGTTGGTGAAGTTGCGCGCGCCGTTGGCATTGCGGTGAGCCATCACCAGCCCGCGATAGGTATTGTTGGACTTGCCGGCCGCGATGCCCTTGGAAATGATCCGGCTGGTCGTGTTCTTGCCAAGGTGCAACATCTTGGTGCCGGAATCGACCTGCTGATGCCCGTTAGAGATGGCAATCGAGTAGAACTCCCCGCGCGAATTGTCGCCGCGCAGAATGCAGCTCGGATATTTCCAGGTGATAGCCGAGCCGGTCTCCAGCTGGGTCCAGGAAATCTTCGAGTTCACGCCACGGCAGAGCCCGCGTTTGGTCACGAAATTGTAGACGCCGCCGCGCCCACTGGCGTCGCCCGGGTACCAATTCTGGATGGTGGAATACTTGATCTCGGCGTCGTCGAGCGCGATGAGCTCAACCACGGCGGCATGGAGCTGGTTCTCGTCACGCATCGGCGCCGTGCAGCCCTCGAGATAGCTCACGTAGGAGCCTTTGTCGGCAATGATGAGCGTGCGTTCGAACTGGCCAGTGTTGCGCTCGTTGATGCGGAAATAGGTGGACAGCTCCATCGGGCAGCGCACGCCCGGCGGCACGTAGACGAAGGAACCGTCGGAGAACACCGCCGAATTGAGGGTGGCGAAAAAATTATCGGACACCGGCACCACAGTGCCGAGATATTTCTTCACCAGATCCGGGTGCTTCTGCAGCGCCTCCGAGATCGGCATGAACAGGACGCCGGCCCTGCCGAGTTCCTCCTTGAACGTGGTCGCCACCGAGACCGAATCGAAGACCGCGTCGACCGCGACCCGCCCATAGCCGTTGCCGCCCGCGTCCGCCTCCACATCGCTCTCGATGCCGAGCAGCGCTTCGCGCTCGCGCAGCGGGATGCCGAGCTTCTCGTAGGTCCTGAGGATTTCGGGGTCGATCTCCTCCAGCGACTTCGGTCCCGCCTTCTTCTTGGGGGCGGCGTAGTAGTAGATGTCCTGGTAGTCGATCGGGCCATAGCTCACCCGCGCCCAACCGGGCTCGCGCATGGTCAGCCAACGCCGATAAGCGTCGAGGCGCCAGGCGAGCATCCATTCGGGCTCATTCTTCTTCGCCGAGATGAAGCGGACGATGTCTTCGGAAAGGCCCTTGGGGGCCTTGTCGGATTCGATGTCCGTGACGAACCCGTACTTGTACTGGTCGACGTCGATGCGGCGAACCTGCTCGACGGTCTCTTGTACGGCCGGCATTCTTCCCTCCGCTGCGGTTTCAAGGACCGCGGGTTGGATCAGTCGGTTATGGTCGTGTCGTCTCTGGCGTGCCGTGACCCTTGCTGGTGCTTCACGCGGCGATGCCTTCTGCCCTCTTAAGTAATGCCGCGGACAGCTTAATCCAAGCTTGGACGAAGCGCTCAACGTCGAGTTCCGTAGTGGTCGGGCCGAGGCTCACTCGAATGGCGCCCTGCGCCAGCGCGCGGCCGACACTCATCGCCGCCAGCACGTGAGAAGCCTGAACCTTGCCGGACGAGCAGGCAGCGCCGGACGAGACGGCAATCCCTTCAAGATCGAAGGCGATGACGAGGGTTTCCGCCTTTGCGCCAGGAAGGGCGAATAGCGTGGTATTGGGGAGCCGCTCGACCGCCGCGCCGAAAATAACGACCTCCGGAGTAGCGGCCCTGAGCCCCAGTTCCAGCCGCTCGCGTAGCATGGCCATGCGGGCGGGGTCGGTCGCGAGACCTGCCCGCGCCGCCGCGGCCGCAGCGCCGAACCCGGCGATTCCTGCCACGTTTTCCGTGCCGGCCCGCAGGCCGCGTTCCTGGCCGCCGCCCTTGAGGAGCGGCTCAGGGAGGGGCACGTCCGCGCCTCTCCTGATTAGGGCGCCCACCCCCTTCGGACCTCCGAGCTTGTGGCCCGAAACCGTCAGAAAATCTGCGCCCAAAGCTCTGATATCACACGCAATTCGTCCGAACGCCTGAACCGCGTCGACATGCAGGAGTCCGCCGGCGACGTGAACTAAGCGCGCCGCTTCAGGGACCGGTTGAACAACGCCAGTCTCGTTGTTGGCCAGCATGAGCGAAACCAGCGCCCGTTCGCGGAGCGAGGCGAGCCGGCGCTCCAGCGCCGCAAGATCGATGTGCCCGTGCGCGGTCGCCGGCACATATTCGACTGCCTCCACCGGGAAACGCCCCCCCGCGAGCACCGAAGGGTGCTCGATGGCGGACACAAGGAGGCGGTGCAGTACCTCGCCCCCGGACGCGTGCACCGGCGCAAGCGCCAGCACATTCGCCTCGGTGCCGCCGGAGGTGAAAACCACACCGCCCGGCTCGGCGCCGACCAGCGCGGCAACGCGCTCCCGCGCCTGCTCGACCAAGCGGCGCGCCGCGCGGCCCTCCCCGTGGACCGAGGACGGATTGCCGCTTGCATCGAACGCGGCCAGCATCGCAGTGCGCGCTTCCTCGCGCAGCGGCGCGGTCGCGTTCCAATCGAGATAGAGGCGCTCTGTCATACCTTCTGATCGGGGCTCCGGCGGTCTTGTAGCTGAAGCCGCTAGCAGGCCCAACGCCTTTCGAAACCCTTGCTTTTTGCCCCCGCCCCCGTGCTAGAAAGCGCCCGCTGTGGCCGGCCGCCGGCGGCGCTCGCCAAAATCTGGAATAGTTCTAGATACTTACGTGCCCGTGCCGCGGCCGTCAAGCGTGCTTGGCGGGGCTCGCCCGCCGCCAGCGTCGCCCAACCGCGCGAGCGAGGTCGGAACATTCATGCCTGAGGTTATCTTCACCGGCGCTGCCGGGCGCATCGAAGGGCGCTACCATGCGGCTCGGCAGAAGAACGCGCCCATCGGCATCGTGCTGCACCCCCATCCACAATTCGGGGGCACGATGAACCATCAGATCGTCTATCAGCTCTATTATGCCTTTGCGCACCGGAACTTTTCCGTGCTGCGCTTCAACTTCCGCGGGGTGGGACGCAGTCAGGGCGCGTTCGACCACGGTCAGGGCGAGCTTTCCGATGCGGCTTCCGCGCTCGACTGGGCGCAGTCGATCAACCCGGAAGCGAGAAGCTGCTGGATCGCCGGCTTCTCCTTCGGGGCCTGGATCGGGATGCAGCTGCTGATGCGCCGTCCCGAGATCGAAGGCTTCATTTCAATCGCCCCGCCCGCCAACCTCTATGATTTTTCGTTCCTGGCGCCGTGCCCCTCCTCCGGAATGATCGTGCACGGCGACAAAGATGCGGTGGTGCCTTACAAGGACGTCACCGGTCTCGTCGACAAGCTCAAGACCCAGAAGGGCATTGTCATCGAGCAGAAGGTGGTGCCAGGCGCCAATCACTTCTTCGACGGCAAGATCGACGTGCTGATGCAGGCGATCGGAGCCTATCTCGACAAGCGCCTTAAGATCGAGCGCAAACCGAGCGCCGCGTGATCGCCCTGCGGTAGCGCTCGCACCACATCGCCTGCGCTCTCCCTTGGGGAGGCGGCATGGCGCGACGGATATCCGTGCTGGCACTCCTTATCCTGCTCGCCCTTGTCGTCGCCAGCTACGGCCTGCTGCACTACATGACGGCGTTACCGGGCATACCTCATCGTGGGGCGCTGCCGCCGCTCACGGCCGAGGAAGCGGCGCTGGCAGCGCGGCTCGCGACGCACCTCGCCACCATTGCCGCACGCGAGCACAATGTCGCCTACTATGACGAGCTTGAGCAGGTCGCGCGCTACATCGAGGCAACCCTCGCTTCCTTCGGCTACGCCGTGGGCCGCCAGGAATTTTTCGCCGACGGCAAGCCGGTGCGCAACATCGATGCCGTGATCGAGCCCGCCGGAACTAGCGATCCCGAGGTGCTCGTCGTCGGCGCTCATTACGACAGCGTGCGCGGCAGCCCTGGGGCCAACGACAATGCAAGCGGCACGGCGGCGGTACTGGAACTCGCCCGGCTGCTGCGCGACCTCGACGGCCGCAGCAGCAAGCGCATCCGTTTTGTGCTGTTCGTCAACGAGGAGCCGCCCTATTTCAAAACGGAGGCCATGGGCAGTCTCAACTATGCGAGCGCGCTGGCGCAACGCCGTGAGCGTGTGGTCGCGATGTACTCGCTCGAGACCATCGGATTCTATTCGAGTGAGCCGGGCAGCCAGAGCTATCCTGCCCCGTTCGGCCTGATCTTTCCCGACCGCGGCGACTTCGTGGCGTTCGTCGGCCTGCTGCGCTCGCGCCCGCTCGTGCGCGCGACGGTGCGGTCATTCCGTTCGCATACCGCGTTTCCCACCATAGGCGGGGTCGCGCCCGGTTTCGTGCCCGGCATCGCCTGGTCCGATCATTGGGCGTTCGCCGCGCGCGGCTTCCAGGCCGTAATGATCACGGACACCGCGCCGTTCCGTTATCCGCATTACCATCGGCCGAGCGATACGCCGGACAAAGTCGACACCCGGAGCCTGGCGCGCGTGGTAAAGGGCATCGAGCGCGTCGTGCGCGAGCTGGCGCGTTGAGGGCCCACACGCTCGGCCGTGCCCGCTCCCCCTCGGGGACATCACTTCGCGAGCACGCCGCCAGTGAGCGGCCGCGGCACGCCGGTCGTGGTGGGAAGCGTCAGCGGCAGCCCCTTGAGCGATCGTACCGCCAGATACGCGAAGGCCTGTGCCTCCAATGCATCGGCCGACCAGCCGACGTCGCCGGCGGTCTCGACACGCGCGGGAGCCAGACGCTGCGTCAGCATCCGCAGCAGGGTCGGATTGCGCGTACCGCCGCCCGCGATGATCCAGCTTGCCGGCGGCCGCGGTAGGACCGTGATCGCGCGCGCCACCGCGCTGGCAGTGATCGCAGTAAGTGTGGCGGCGCCGTCCGTGGTGGCTTTGCTGGCAAGGCCGGCCTCTTCCGCGACCCAGTGGCGGAAGGCGTTACGATCAAGCGATTTGGGCGGCAACTTGGCGAAGAAGGGATGTGCAAGCACGCGCGCCACCGCAGCCTCGTCGACCATGCCGGCGGCCGCGGCGCGTCCCTCGTCGTCCTGTGGCTGCCCGGTGCGCCCGCGCACGAAATCGTCAATCAACGCGTTGCCCGGACCGGTATCGAAGGCGAGCAGATCGGCCGCACCGTCGATGAACGTCACGTTAGCAACCCCGCCAATGTTGAGTACAGCCACCGGATGCCCGCGCTTGAGCAGCCTCACCATGGCGCGATGAAACAGCGGCACCACCGGGGCGCCTTGCCCGCCGGCGGCGACATCCGCGCCGCGGAAGTCGTACACGACGGGAATACCCAGCCGCGCGGCGAGGGCTGCACCGTTGCCGAGCTGAACCGTGAGTCCGCGCTCGGGTCGGTGCAGCACGGTCTGGCCATGGAAGCCCACAACCGTAATCTCCCCGGGCGCCATGCCGTTCGCGGCCAGGAAGGCCTCGACCGCCTCGGCATGCATGTCGGTCACCAACTCCTCGGCCTCAGCCAGCGGCTTGGGCCGGTCGGCACGTCGGGTGAGATTCGCGCCAGCCGCGATCGCGCGCCGCAACATGTCCCGCTCCCAATCCGTATAGGGTCGATAGCCGGTCGGGCCGAGCCGACCGATCTGCTCGCCGTCGGTCTCGATGAGCGCCACGTCGACGCCGTCATAGGACGTGCCGCTCATCAAACCGACGGCAGTCGCGCGCGCCATGCAGTGATCCTCGGTTGAAACCCCAGCCGGACCTGTTACACCACCGGGCCAAAACAGGCGACAGCAACAGGCGGCAAGGCATGAGCGCCTACAAATCGGCTTTCCTGCAGGTCCTGGCGGAACGCGGATTCATCCATCAGATCTCGGACGCCGACGGCCTCGACGCCCGGGCGGCCGCGGGGCCGATTACCGCCTACGTCGGCTTCGACGCCACCGCGCCGAGTCTCCATATCGGTAATCTCCTCACCATCATGATGCTGCGCTGGCTGCAGAAGACCGGCCATCGCCCGATCGCGCTGATGGGCGGTGGCACCAGCAAGATCGGCGATCCTTCCGGCAAGGATGCGAGCCGCACGCTGCTGAGCAGTGCGCAGATCGACGCCAATATCGCCTCGATCCGCACCGTGTTCACGCGCTTTATCGATTTCGAGGCGGACGCATGGATGGCCAACAACGCCGATTGGCTCGACGAATTGCATTACATTCCCTTCCTGCGCGAGGTCGGACGCCATTTCACCATCAACAAGATGCTGACGTTCGATTCGGTCAAGCTGCGGCTCGAACGCGAGCAGCCGCTGACCTTCCTCGAGTTCAACTATATGATTCTGCAAGCCTACGATTTCGTGGAGCTCTACAAGCGCGACGGCTGCATTTTGCAGATGGGCGGATCGGACCAGTGGGGCAACATCGTCAACGGAATCGATCTCGGCCGCCGCCTGCTCAACGCCGAGTTGTTCGCCCTGACCACGCCGCTGTTGACCACATCCTCCGGCGCCAAGATGGGCAAAACCGAGACCGGCGCGGTCTGGCTCAACGCCGACATGATGAGTCCGTACGATTATTGGCAGTTCTGGCGCAATTGCGAGGACGGTGACGTCGGCCGCCTGCTCAAGCTGTTCACCGAATTGCCGCTCGACGAGATCGCGAGGCTCACGGCCCTCCGGGGGCAGGAGCTCAACGAAGCCAAGAAGGTGTTGGCCACTGAGGCGACCGCGCTCTTGCACGGGCGCGAGGCGGCTGAGCAGGCCGCCGAAACCGCCCGGCGCACCTTCGAGGAAGGCGCGTTCGCCGAAACGTTGCCGACGGTGGAAGTCCCGCGTGCGCGGCTCGAAACGGGTCTCGCCCTGCTTGCGGCCTGTGTGGAGGTCGGCTTCGCCTCGTCGAACGGCGAGGCGCGCCGGCATATCCGGGGGGGTGGGCTCAAGGTCAACGACGAGACTGTGCCCGACGAAAAAATGGTGCTCACGCCCAAGCAGCTCACGCCGGAGGGCGTCATCAAACTTTCGCTCGGGAGAAAACGGCACGTGCTGCTGAAGCCGGTATGACAGACCAGGGGGGACGAACATCAGGCGGCGGAAGAACTCCGCGCTATCCCGCCGCGGTCAGCCGCCGTCACTTTACCTGGGATCGGCGTAGCTCTGCGGTGCCAGCGCGCCATTGCCGCTCGGAAACTCGAAGAACTTGCGCAGCAAGCCCGGTGCCACCGCGGAGATCGGATTGACCCGCAGGACCGGCGCGCCCGGCGGGCCGACCACCTCGTAGGTGACACCGAGCAAACCCTCGTCACTGCCGCCGAGGAACAGGCCTACAATCGGGATCTGGCCGAACATATTGTTGAGGCCGTAGAGCGGGACGAAGGTGCCGCGCATGCGCACCTCATCATGGTGGTAGTCGATATAGCCGTCCACGGTGGCGCCAACCGCAGGACCCTTCACCAGGCCATCGCGTATGGTGAAACGTCCCAGCGCGCGGGTGAAGTCGACCCGCAGTCGCGAGAACTCCACGCCGGGCGAAGGCCCTCCGGGCTGCTGCGGAGCGGCAGCCACACGTTCAAGCGCGGCCTCTCCGCGCACTGCGAAGTCGCGAATGTTGAGGATGCCTTCCTGCGGTGCGAGATCGGCACTGTGCGGATCGAGCGCGAACCACATCTGCCCGCCGAAGACCTTCGGATAGATGTCGTTGAAGCGGAAGAAAGCGCCAGCATCGTCGGTCTCGATGAAAACGACCTGGTGGCTGTTGCTGCCGCGCGCGCGCAGGTCCCCGATCAGCGGGGCATTGCGCCCGAGTTTGGCGCTCAACGCCAAGCTGGTGATCACCCCCCCGTGACGGGACATACGCAGCTCGAGCGCGCGCAGCGTCTCGCCGTGGAAGCCGGCGACGGTGCCGATCTTGACGTCGAGATCGATGTCCTTGTCAGGCTTGGGCTTGCCTCCGGAAGAGCCGGTAAGCGTGGATTTGATGAAACCGCGTCCGTCGTAGACATCGCCGCGCATGGTCACACGCAGCGTGCCGTCGGGGGCGCGCTCCGCCCTAAGCGTGGTCTTGTCCCCATCGGAAAGGCTGAAGACCGGGAAATTGGCGGATAGCACCTCGCCGGCTGAATCGACTTCGACCGTGCCCTTGGCCGAAGCGCCGGCGCCATCGATGACCAGATCCTCGAAGCGGCACGTCGTCGGTTTATTGACAAGGGTGAACGTCGCGCGGCCCGGCCGACCCGGCGCCTTCGACCATCCCGGCAGCAAGTTGTCGACCTTGGCCTGCGTCAAATCGGCTTCAATCGCGAAGCGGCCATCGCCCTCCTGCGCAGGCACGCGGCCGTTGAGCTTGATGGGCACCGGTCCGATGAGGGAGCCGCCGAGATCGAAACCGAATTTGCTCCGCGCACCCTCGTCGAGAGTGGCCTGGATGCGGATCTCCGCATCCCCATCGCGCGGCTTGCGGTAGTCCAGAGCGGCCGGCACGCCGTTGATCTTGACGTCGCCTCTGATCCAATGGCCCTGGTTGTTGGCGCTGACCTTGAGCAGCGCCGCCTCGACCTTCTGGCCCATCACCATGTGCTCGGCGGCAAAGTTGGCGACGTCCAGATTGATCGTATAGAGCGAGGAGCCGGGCGCGAGATCCTCCTTGAGCGGCAGGGCGAGGGCGACTTGCGCACTGAGCGTGCCGCGGCTGGTGCCCGGATCCAACGGCGTGCCGGAATAGTCGCGCAGCCGCTCCAGCGCGAGCAGCTCGGCTGCAGCCGGCACCGATCCGTCGAGGCGGAAACGTACCTTCGCCGGCGGCCCCTTGGGGAAGGTGTCGGGCACTTCGAATACACCATTGGTGATCGAGAGCTTACGCCCGGGCGATACTTCCACGTTGCCACGCCCGACATTGATAACCGCCGTGCGGCCGGAAATGCGGACATTGACGTCGGCATCGCGGATTGCGGGTAAGCCTTCGACCGGGCGAATTTCGGCGCCGTGACCGGCGATCTGGATCAACAAGCCGTCGTCGGGGACCGGTGGGCCGCTCGATCGCAGGGTGGACCAGGGCGCGTTGGTCGAAATGTCCAATCGGTCAACGGTGCCTGCCTCGAGATGCTGCTCGACCCAGGCACGCACCTTGGGGGCGGTGGTGACCGGCCAAAGCCGCTTCAGTGCTGCGGCCGACATGCGCGTGCTGGCAATCCCGAGCGCGAGGCGAGGATCGTCGACCGAGAAGTCGAGGCTGCCGTTGAGCGCGACGCGAAGATCGGAGTTGCCGAGTTCGCTTGGGTCGAGGTCGATGCGCTGCTTGCTCGGGTCGATCCGCAGCCGCAGCAGGATGCGACTGAGGATAAGGGCATCGGAATCGACCGGCGCATCGGAGGCGAGCACAACGCTCCCACCGGAAATCTGTGCTGCCCACACATTGCTGCCGTCTCGCGGCGCATCGAACTGGGCGACCAGCGTCAGGCGATTGCCGCCGGAGAGCACCTGTAGCGGCATCATCAGCGCCTGCCGCCTGGCGTCCCAGTCGAGCGTGATTTCGGCGTGGTCGATCGGAACACGAACGAGCGGATCATCGGGATCGAGAATGATGCCCTTCTCCACCAAGATGCGCCCGTCGAGCATGTGCGGGATGCCGTCGGGCCCAAGATCGGCGCGGATACGCGCCGACAACGGCAGATCCGGCTCGTAAAGGCCCTCCCCCACCCGCATGGCGAGCAGCAGGTCCTTGGTCGAGACTTTCTGGGTCTCGATGTCGATGATGCGGTGGCCCTGCGTGCCAGGCGTCATCGCGGCGCGCATCTGCCAAGGCCGTTCGCTGGTTTCCGAGCCGAGGGTGATCGCGATGCCGCCACCCTTGGGGCGCGTCACGCTCAAGTCAATATTGGTGAACGTCCACTGCTTGCCGTTGCGCCGATCGTCCACAGTGAGATTGCCGTCCTTCAGCCCAATCTCGGTGAGGTCGCGGCCGTCGAGGCCGCTGGCGTCGAGGCTCTCGATCCACGCGAGTATTGCGGCAAACGCGGCGACGCCGCCGCGCGCGGCGGGCGCCGCAGCAGCCGCCCCTGACGACGCGGTCTGACTGACCGTGGTTGCCGTGGTGGCGCGCTCAATGGTTGCGGGCCTGGGAGGGACCACGGCGGAGGGCGCGGCCAAAGCAGTGACGAGCGGGCGCTTGTTGCCGCCCGCGAATACCGTGACCTGGCTGTCGGATTCGATTCGAACCGCCATTTCGGCGCCCACCAGGCTCAGGCGCTCCGCCCGGATCCATCCCGCAAACAGGCTCCAGCCGGAGACGCCGACTTCCGCCTTCGGTGCGCTCGCCACTACGGTGCCGTCGAGGTCCCGCACCACGATGTCGCGAATGCGGAGCGAAATGCGGCCGGTGGGATCGCGCTCGAGCTGGGTGCCGCCGATTTCGACGTCGTGGCCGCTGCCGAGATTTTCCTGGATCGCGGCGGTGAGCCATGGGGTGGCGATATCAAGCTCGATCGGACCGCTAGCGAGGCGCCACCACAGGCCGACGAGCACCAACAATGCGCCCGCGGCGACCCCGCCCGCGGTCATTGCGAACTTGCGCACCCGCGGCAAGGGGCGCCGGCGCATGCGCGAGAACAGGAAATTCAGAGGCGAGATGGAAGCGCGCGACGGCGCGGCGCGATGAAGCGCCTCATCCTGCGCGCCTATCCCGCGCGCGCACGGCTCCAAGTCGAGGCTCGCCTCCAGCTGACGAAGGGCCTCAACACTTGGATAGGACTGGTGAACCGCCATGCCCCGACTTGGCGTCCCCTCGACCACCGATCCCGCCGCACGTTCTTCGACGCGGGCTGCGCGTTCGAAATACGCTTATTGGCGAATCGGCCCCCCTTGCCGCGGCCGACAAGTTCCCCGCGACCACGATCGACCCAGCAGCATCATCCGGGCTATCGTTTGGCCCCCTTATTGACCGCGGAAAAGGGACGAAAGGAAGGCACATGCCGTCGCGGCCGGCCGTGGGGTCGAGGGCCCCGGCATTCACGCTGCCCCGCGACGGGGGCGGCAGCGTTTCGCTCTCCGACTTCAAGGGTCGCAAGCTCGTGCTCTACTTCTACCCCAAAGCCGACACTCCCGGCTGCACCCGCGAAGCCATTGATTTTTCTAGGCTTCGAGCCGCCTTCCAGGCCGCAGGTGCGGACATTGTGGGAGTCTCGGCGGACCCGGCTGCGGCACAGGGCAGATTTCGCAGCAAACATGACCTCGAGTTCACCCTTCTTTCTGACGAGACCCACGAGGTGCTCGAGGCCTATGGGGTCTGGGGCAAGAAATCCATGTACGGCAGGACGTTCATGGGCGTCACCCGGGCGACGTTCCTGATCGGGCCGGATGGCCGACTCGCCCGCATCTGGCCAAAGGTCAAGGTCGACGGCCATGCCGCCGAGGTGCTTGCCGCGGTCAAAGCGCTGCCGGGCTGAACAGAGCCACGCTGCCGCCTTCGATTTCCAGAAAATTAACTGTGACAGCTCGAATTGACGCGAGTTAGCACTGGCGAAAGGTCGCGCAGCGTAAGTGACCCGCGGGGAAGCGTGAATGCCTCGACGGTCGCCTGCTCACCACCATCATCATCACGATCATCACTACTGCCCTCCCGCGAGCGCTGCGCATCATGCCGGGCGGGGGCAGCGGCCGGCGGACTACACGCTCGTGCACGCCGGGCGCCGCTTGCGCTTCGGCCCAATCGCATTCTGGATCGTGGTTGGCACGCTGGTGATCATGGCGGTGTGGACCATCACCACCGTCACCTATTTCGCGTTCCGCGAGGATGTGATCACCCGCCTGATCTCCCGGCAGCGAAACATGCAATCCGGCTACGAGGATCGCATTGCCGAGCTGCGCGCCCGAATCGATCGTATTTCGGGCCGGCAATTGCTGGACCAAGAGCAATACGAAAAGAAGCTCGATGACATTCTGCGCCGACAGTCCGCATTGGAAGCGCGCGCGAATGCGCTTCGCGGCCTCGGCGACGTCACCGGTTCGCTCAAGCCACCCGCGCGCGGCGCATCAGGAGAGCCACGCACGATCCCGCTTAAAGGGTCCCTCATCCATGACAAGGGGGCCCTCCTGTTCCCTGCGCTGAGCACCCCCGATGACACCCGTTCCCGCATCTTCGCCGGCGGCGCTAGCGGCGTTGCCGGAACCATTGCGCGCCTGCAGGCATCGCTCGATCGGATCGAGCAGCGCGAGACCGGGATGCTCAACACGCTCACGCGCACCTATGACGCCAAAACACAGCGCATGCGGGGCGTGCTGGCCGAGCTTGGGTTGGCGGCCGGCAGAGCCGCATCCACAGATGCTGCCGGCGGCATGGGCGGCCCTTTCCTGCCGGCGCCGGCCGCACAAGGCGCCGCCGGATTCGAGCACCAGATCCAGCACGTCCGCCTGGCCCGAACGCAGGTTGCCCGGCTCACGCGCGCTCTCGACGCGGTTCCCGTGCGCAAGCCGCTAGATGGCGAGGCCGATCTGGTGTCCGGCTTCGGGGTGCGCGCGGATCCGTTCCGCGGGTCTCCAGCGATGCATACCGGGGTCGACCTGCGTGGCGAAATCGGTGATCCCGTCCGCGCCACCGCCGACGGCAGGGTCACGACGGCGGGCTGGAGCGGCGGCTACGGGCGAGCGGTGGATGTCGATCACGGCAATGGGCTCATGACGCGCTACGGCCACCTCTCGGCGATCGAGGTCCGCGTTGGTCAGTCGATCAAGCGCGGCCAGATCATCGGCCGGATCGGCTCGACCGGACGCTCGACAGGACCGCACCTGCATTACGAGACGCGCGTGCACGGCGAGGCGGTCGATCCGCAGAAATTCCTGCGCGCTGGCGAGCGCCTGGCGGGCGTCATGTGAGGCTTCGTCCCCGGCCGCAAACACGCAGCGCAGCCCCAACAGCCTACTCCACGTCCTCCACTTGCTTCGGGGCGGTGCCGAAGGCTTTTTGCGCCAGTGCCGCCTCCATGAACTGGTCGAGATCGCCGTCGAGCACCGCGCCCGTGTTCGAGGTCTGCACGCCCGTGCGCAGGTCCTTCACCATCTGGTAGGGCTGCAGCACGTAGGAGCGGATCTGGTGGCCCCAGCCGATGTCGGTCTTGGCGGCCTGCTCGGCTGCGGCCTTCTCCTCGCGTTTCTTCAATTCCCGCTCGTACAGCCGCGCCCGCAACATCTGCCAGGCCTGCGCGCGGTTGCGATGCTGGGAGCGATCGTTCTGGCATACCACGGCGATGTTGGTCGGCATGTGCGTTAGGCGGACCGCCGATTCCGTCTTGTTCACGTGCTGGCCGCCGGCGCCGCCGGCGCGCATGGTGTCGACCCGCACATCGGCCTCCTTGATATCGATCTGGATGCGATCGTCGACCACCGGGTAGATGTTGACGCTGGCAAACGACGTGTGCCGACGCGCGTTCGAATCGAACGGCGAGATGCGCACCAGCCGGTGCACGCCATTCTCGGTCTTGAGCCAGCCGAAGGCGTTGCGTCCCTTGACCTGGATCGTTGCCGATTTGATCCCAGCCTCTTCGCCCTCGGTCTCCTCGATCCATTCGATCTTATAGCCGTGCTGTTCGGCCCAGCGCGTGTACATGCGCAGCAGCATGTGGGCCCAGTCCTGGCTCTCGGTGCCGCCGGCGCCGGCATGGACCTCCAGGTAGGAGTCATTGACATCGGCCTCGCCCGAGAGCAGCGCCTCGAGTTCACGCCGCGCCACTTCGGCCTCGAGCTTCTTGAGCGCCGCCTCGGCGTCGGCGATCGCCTTCTGGTCCTTCTCGGCCTCGCCCAACTCGATCATGGTAAGCTGGTCGTCGAGCTCCTGCTCGATACGGCCGATGGCGGTGAGCTGATCCTCGAGCGCGGTGCGCTCCTGCATCAGCTTCTGGGCACGATGCTGGTCATTCCACAGCGCCGGGTCTTCCGCCTGCTTGTTGAGCTCGGCCAGGCGCGCGCGCGCCTTGTCGAAGTCAAAGATGCCTCCTCAGCAGCCCGACCGACTGCTTGATCATGTCGACGGTGTTTTGCACTTCCGCGCGCATGGGCTCACCTGCCGGACAATTGTCAGGTCATTGGGTGCGATCGGATGTAGCGACTGCAGCAGGCGGAAGCAATGGCGGCGCGCCGAGCGGGTGGCGGCACCTTCGCCGACAATACGCCGCTCAACGCAGTCGCCGCGCATCCTCCGTGGCCTCTCGCAACAGCCAATCGCGAAATTTCCTGATCTTCGGCAGCTCCGCCGTCGGCTGCGGACATACGATCCAGTAGGCGTACGGAGCTTTCATGGCCAGCGCGAAGGGACGCACCAGGCGCCCGGCACCCAGATCCCAGGCCGCAAGCGCGGTGCGCGCGAGCGCGATTCCCTGGCCATCGATGGCGGCGTCGATCGCCATGCTGGCCTGATTGAAAATCGGTCCGCGGTCGATACCGGATACGGCAACATCCGCCGCCTGCAGCCATGAGCTCCAATCGCGACGATCGTTGATGTGAAGCAAGCTGTGACGTCGGAGATCCGCGGGCGTGCGCAGCGCGCCGCGGCCGCGCATGAGTTTCGGACTGCAGACCGGGAAGAGTTCCTCCGCGCATAGCCGGGTCACGCTAAGCCCGGGCCATTGCCCGTCGCCATGGCGGATCGCCAGATCGATATCCTCGCGTGCGAAATCGACGTGCTGCAGCGAGGCGCTGACCCTAAGATCAATGTCCGGATGCGCCTCCACAAAACGCCCGAGCCGATGCACCAGCCACTTGGTCGCGAAATTGGGCGAGGTGGTGACGGTCAGCGCGCCCGACGTCTGCAGCTCGCGCAGACGATTGGTGCCGACCGCAAGCCGGTCGAACGCGTCGCGCACCACCTCGAGATAGCTGCGGCCGGCGTCGGTGATGACGAGGCGCTGACGTTCGCGGTTGAACAGCCGCAGACCGAGCTCGGTCTCCAGCGCCTTCACCTGATGACTGACGGCGCCCTGCGTCACGTTGAGCTCGTCGGCCGCCTTGGTGAAGCTTTCGTGCCGCGCGGCGGCCTCGAAGGCTTTCAGAGCGTTGAGCGAGGGAAGCCGTCGCAGCATCGCCAGCTCATGAGAAAAATTGGGTCAGGCGCGAGAAAGGATGCTTTGCGCCGCCGCGAGCAATACCCTTATTTGTCCCCTGCATCAACGACCATCCATGCAGTGGCAAGACGATGAGCCCTAAAAATGTTGCGAAACCGGACGGCGCAGCCCCGCGCTTGCGGTCGCCACTCTGCGCCGCGCTCAGCGGCCTTCTGGCGATATGCGGCGCTACGCAGGCCCTTGGAGACAGCGCGTGTAAGCCCGTCGTCAGGGTCAAAGAGGTGCGATTTTCACAGATGCGATCGTTACAACGGGTATGGACGGCGCGTGTCGACGTCGACGCGTCGCGCTGCGCGACCAGCTCCGGTCGGTTCGACATCAATTTCATCCGGCTCAAGGAGACCGCGCCGGACTTGCCATTCACCGAACAGTTCACGTGGAGGCCGGGGGAGATCGAGGTATCGGTGAATTTTTGGACTGATGAGGCGGTGCTCGAATATTTGATCGGCACCATCGCAGCGTGCCCTTGCCGCGACTGATGTCGAGCAACGCGGGCTAACCGAATCTTGGTCAAGTCCGAGGAGCCGACGATGCAAAGGCAACCATCCCTCAGCTCATCCGCCTGCGCGGCATTATCCGCGCTGACGATGACCTGGCTCGGCGCGGGCGCTTCCGGCGCCGCCGCCGAAACCGCGTCCTGTCGGCCGCCGCGATCAAACCGGTATCGCAATCGGCCTGACGCAGATCGGCGAGATCGTTGGCAAGCCAGGCGCGCCCCCTCGTGGGGCCGCCTGCCGAACTACACGGTGTGGGCACGTCGGATGGGGCGAAACGATCGAACGCGACTGCGGCGTTCATCAAGCTCCTGCAGAGTGCAGCCGCAATAGCCGCGATGAAGGACAAGGGAATGGAGGGAGAGTGAGGCGATAGGTCGGCTTATTCTCCGCCCCAGCGGGGAAATACGATTTCGATCCTGCGCGTGTGCGGCTCGACGATGGCGACCAGCTCTTCCACCACGACGTAGCGGAGGCCCCGAAGCTGTGGCGCCAGTTCTTCAGCACCGGAAGGCAACGAGTGTAGCGGCACCTCCGAAGGTACGAGGCCGCCGACTGCAATCGAGAAGGTCGAGTTCAGCGGCGCCGTTTGCTTCGTAATTAGTTTCGAAATGCGGGTTTTTTGCTCGAGTGAAAGCGAATCCGCTTTCGACGCGGCGGAAGGCGGCGATTGAGCCGCGGCGGCAGAAACGATGAAACAAATTACCAGGCTAACAACGGACATCCTGCACATGGCGAACCTCCTCGAGTCGTGGGCCTGACGTCAGCGGTCGAACCGTCTCCGGCGCGCCTTGTTCCCTGGCGGAGACGGCTACACGGGAAGTTGAAATGATACATGTGTTGCATACCGGTATGAGGCTTGATACGCTATCGGGGATGAATGCGGGGGCGCTCAAAACGCTGGCGCGTAGCTGGCTTCTCCTCGTGCATCAGCTGCCGGCGAAGCCCGCCTATCTGCGCGTCAAGATCTGGCGCCGGCTGCAGGACCTCGGCGCCATCGCGGTCAAGAACGCAGTGCACGCGCTGCCGATGAACGAGGATACCCAGGAGGATTTCGAGTGGCTGCTGCGCGAGATCGTCGAGGGCGGTGGTGAGGCCTTTGTCTGCGAAGCGCGTCTGATCGACGGCCTGTCGGACGAGGAAGTCCGCACCATTTTCGACCGCGCCCGCGACGCCGACTACCAGGAAATCGCGAAGCATGCGCGCGCCTTGGCCACGGCGCTGCGCCGCACTTCCAAGTCCTCGACCACGACCGAGCTCCGCATGCAAGTCGCTCGGCTGCGCAAACGCTTGGCGGACGTGGCTGCAATCGACTTCTTCGGCGCCATCGGTCGCGAGACCGCGGAGGCTTTGCTCCAAAGCCTAGAGGCGCACATGAACGAGGACGAATCAGTGAAGCGCAAAACCGATTCTGCTGAATCCGCGGGGATGCTCCTCGGGACGACACACAATAGAACCTGGGGCACGCGCGAAGGCGTGTATGTCGATCGCATGGCTAGCGCCTGGCTGATCCGCCGCTTCATCGATCCGGAAGCTCGCTTCAAGTTCGTATCCGGCAAGGGTTATCGTCCCGACAAAGGGGAACTGCGCTTCGACATGTTCGAAGCCGAATTCACCCACGAAGGCGACAAATGCACGTTCGAAGTGCTGCTCGAGCGCGCCGCCCTTCGGGAGAGCGCGTTGCGCGCCATCGGCGAGATCGTCCACGACATCGACCTCAAGGACGGCAAGTTCGGGCGCACCGAGGTCGCTGGCATCCGAACGCTGATCGAAGGAATCCGCGCTGCGACTAAAGAGGATTCGGAGCGGATCGCGCGCGGCACCGAGGTCTCCAACAACCTCTACGAATACTTCAGGAAGAAGCGCCGGTAGTGAGAACGGCAAGACTAGTCGGTTGGCGCGTGTATCCGAACTATCGAGGGGAATTCTCATGCAACAAACTCTTCCATCGATCGCGCCGGGCGATCTCTACAAGCAGCTCGGCAGTTTCGCGGCTCCAACCGTCGTGGACGTCCGGCGCGCGTCGGATTTCGCCAATGCCGGCGAGCTCATCGTCTCCGCCTTTCACCGCGATGCCGCGAAGATCGACCAGTGGCGGAACGAACTGCCCGGGGGACGTCAGGTGGTCGTGTATTGCGTCCGTGGCCATGAGGTCAGCCAAGGCGCAGCCGCCGCCCTGCGCGCGGCGGGGGTCGACGCGGCCTATCTCCAGGATGGCATCACCGGATGGATTGAGAAGGGATTGCCGACACGCCGATCGATCGGCGCCGCGCCCGGCAAGTGGGTGACGCGCGAGCGGCCAAAGATTGACCGTGTCGCCTGTCCGTGGCTGATCCGGCGCTTCATCGATCCGCAGGCGGAATTCATCTACGTTCCGCCGAAGGACGTGCTCACGGTCGCCAAGAAAACCGGTGGAACGCCGTACGACATCGACGGAGTCGAATTCAGCCACGAAGGCGATGGCTGCTCCTTCGACACGATCCTGCGCATCTACAGCATCAAGGAACCGGCGCTCGATCATCTGGCGGCGATCGTGCGCGGCGCCGATACCTCGCGGCATGATCTGACGCCGCAATGCGGCGGCCTGTTCGCCATCTCGTTGGGGCTATCGGCGAACTTTTCCGATGATCACGAAATGCTCGGGCACGGCATGGTTATGTACGACGCGCTCTACAGCTGGTGCCGCAAGCTGCAGTCCGAAACACACAACTGGCCGCCTGCAACCCTCAAACAGGCGCGCTATGGCTGACGTTTCGATCGTCCGAGAAGCGCCGCGCGAGTTCCAGCATGGCGTGTCGCTGCGCGAGGCCTTCCACACCTGGCTTCGCGTCGCGGCGCTCAGCTTCGGCGGCCCGGCCGGTCAGATTGCAGTGATGCATCGCATTCTGGTCGAGGAGAAGCACTGGGTTTCCGAACAGCGATTCCTGCATGCTCTCAACTATTGCATGCTGCTGCCGGGGCCCGAGGCACAGCAGTTGGCAACCTATATCGGCTGGCTGATGCATCGCACCCTGGGCGGCATCATCGCCGGCGGCCTGTTCATCGTGCCTGGCATTATCGCCATCATGGCGCTGAGCTACGTCTACGCCGCCTGGGGCACCGTTCCAGTCATCGTCGCGTTGTTCTTCGGCCTCAAAGCCGCCGTGCTGGCGATCGTGCTGGAGGCACTGTTCCGCATCGGCAAGCGCGCGCTCAAGAACCGGGTGATGATCGCACTCGCGGCGGCAGCGTTCGTCGGGATATTTTTTCTGGATGTTGCCTTCCCCATCATCATTTTCGGCGCCGCGCTCATCGGCTTGGCCGGAGGCTGGATGGGGCAGGCCGAATTCCAGACCGCGGCGGGCCATGGAACGAGCAAGAGGAACGGTAAATTGGGCGCCGTCGATGGCCTGCTCGGCCAGGGAATTCCGAAGCACGCCCATCCGACGCCCGCGCGCGCGCTCGGCGTCTGCGCCGTCTGGCTCGCGCTCTGGCTCATTCCCGTCATCGGGCTGCTCGTCACGCTCGGCAGCGCCAATGTCTTCAGCCAGATCGCCATGTTCTTCAGCAAGATGGCGGTGGTGACATTCGGCGGCGCCTATGCGGTGCTGGCCTATGTAGCGCAACAAGCAGTCGACCATTACGGCTGGCTCAAGCCCGGCGAGATGCTCGACGGCCTTGGTATGGCGGAGACTACGCCTGGCCCGCTGATCATGGTCCTGCAGTTCGTGGGCTTCACGGCGGCCTACCGCGATCCGGGCTCGCTGTCGCCGATGGTGGCGGGAACGCTGGGCGGCCTGCTCGCCACATGGGTGACGTTCACGCCCTGCTTTCTCTGGATTTTCCTGGGCGCTCCCTTCATCGAGGTCCTGCGCGGCAACAAGGCGCTCAATGCCGCGCTCTCCGCCATCACCGCCGCGGTGGTCGGCGTCGTGCTGAACCTCACGATCTGGTTCGCCATCCATACGGTGTTTAGGGAGACCGTGCCGATGCGGGCCTTCGTGCTTACGTTCGACGCGCCGCGACTGACGAGCGTGGACTGGTTCGCGCTCGGACTGTCGCTCGCCGCGGCAATCGCCATTTTCCGATTCAAGGCCGGAATGATCGCCACGCTGGCGGCATGCTGCGGCGCGGGACTCATCTTGTTCGCTTTGGGAGCGTTGTCGTGAGCCGCCGAAAACGGATAGGTCTGTGGTCGAAGGCCGACAGCCATGTCTATGTCGATGATTATACGGTAACGCCCGCCGACTGAAATTACCTGGCAAAGCAGCGAGTGCCGCCAACGAACGAAATGCGTAGGTCTCGATCGGGCGTCTTCTATCTTTACGCGGCACGCGCGGCGCGGGGCTTCGGCGATGGCTTCGCCGCCATCATCCTGCCCGCCTATTTAATCGAGATCGGCTTCGATCCGCTCAAGATCGGAATCGTGGCGACCGCCGCCCTTCTGGGCTCCGCCGCAGCGACCTTGGCCGTCGGCTTTCTCGCAGCACGCTACAGCCTGCGAGCCGTCCTGCTC
>DATBKV010000037.1:0-6350 GCA_036555745.1 Xanthobacteraceae bacterium
CGAGGGCAAAGGCAAGGGCACGACCCGGCCGGAATTCTCCACGCTCAAATCCGCGCGCAGCGTGCAGAAGGTGCTGCGCTCCGGCGTCACCAGCATCTCGGTGCCGGGCGGCACCTGGTTCACCGACGTCGGCGTGCGCGACGCCATCAAGCTCGGGCTGATGGAGGGGCCGCGCATGTACGTCGCCGGCCGCATGATCGTCACCTACGGCTGCATCGAGGACGACGAGCCGTCGTGGGAGGGCACGCCCGACCATTCCATCGGCAAGCTCTGCAACACCGCCGACGAGATGGTCACCGAGGTGCGCCGGCAGGGCAAGCACGGCGTCAACTTCATCAAGATGGCGGACAGCCGATCGGGCGAGTCGCAGATGCTGGCGAAGGAGGAGATCGCCGCCGTGGTCGGCGAGGCGCACCGGCGCAACCTGCGCGTCGGAATCCATTCCCGCGGCGCCGGCTCCACCCGGGCCGCGGCCGAGGCCGGCGTCGACTGGATCATCCACGCCGATCTCGCCACCGATCGCGACCTCGAGGCGGTGGCGAAGGGCGGCATGCCGATCATTCCCACTGCCACCTTCCTGGCGGTCGTGGTCGAGCTCGGGCAGAAGGTCGGCGCCGAGCAGGTGCAGCTCGACATCAACCGCATGAAGCGGCACTTCGACCTCTTGTGCGAGCTCATGCACAAGGCGCGCAAGCTCGGCATCAAGCTCCTGGTCGGCACCGACACCGGAAACAATAGCTTCACGCGCTACGGCGAGCTGCACGCCAAGGAGCTCGAGATCTTCGTCAAGTACGGCGGCTATACGCCGATGGAAGCCATCGTCGCGGCCACTCGCGACAATGCCTACGCAGTCGGCCTGGAAGGGGAGGTGGGCGAGCTCGCCCCCGGCAAGCTCGCCGACCTCATTGTGCTCGACCAGGACCCGCTCGCCGACATCACCGTGCTGCAGGGCGGCAAGCACCTCACCTGGGTGATCAAGGACGGCAGGATCGTCGACCTCGATCCGCGCGAGGAGATGCTCACCTTCCGGCAGGCGGCGGAATAGACGCCGTTGCGCGAGATCGCGCGGCTGCGCATCGAGATCGACGAGGTCGAGCCGGCGGTCGTCCGCCGCGTCGAGGTGCCCGTCACCATTCGCCTCGACGACCTGCATTTCGTGCTGCAGATCGCGATCGGCTGGCAGAACTGCCACCCCTTCGAGTTCCGCGTCGGGGACGTCGCCTGGGGCCTCATCGATCGCGACGAGCCGGCCTCGAGCCCGCGCGCGGCCGAGGGGGCGACACTGGCCGACGTGTTGGCGCTCGCCGGCACCTTCCGCTACGACTACGTCTACGGCGAGGACTGGGCCCATACCGTCGTGGTGGAGGCGGTGTCGCCGGCAGATCCGGCCGCGAGCTACCCTCGTCTCGTCAGCGCACAAGGTCGCTGTCCGCCCGCCGACATCGGCGGGCCGATCGGCTACGAGACCTTCCTGCGTGCGCTTGCCGATCCAGCGCACCTCCATCACGAGGGCATGATCGAGTGGGATGATCCCGAATTCGATCCCCACGTGGTCGATGTGGCGGCGATCCGCGCCAACCTTGCCAATCTCGGCAAATATCTCGGCCGCCGCAAAGCGGATCCGCGTTGACTAGGTCGTGATGCGATCGAGCTCGGCCAGATCCTCGGCCGAGAGCGTCCGTCCGAAAGCGGCGACATTCTGCTCGACCTGCGCGGGCGTGGTCGCCCCGGCGATGACGCTCGCCACCGCTTGATCGCGCAACAGCCAGCCGAACGCGAGCTCGAGCATGCTGCGGCCGCGCCGGGCGGCGAACGCCTCGAGCGCGCCGACGATGCGCCAGTTGCGCTCGCTGATGAACTCCCGCGCGTGACGCGGGTTCTTGGCAAGGCGCGAGCCCGCCGGCCAGGGCGCCCCGCGCCGGTACTTGCCGGTGAGAAGGCCGCTGGCGAGCGGGAAATAGGGCAGGACGCCCATGCCATGCGCCTTGGCGGCGGGGATGAGGTCGCGCTCGATGTCGCGCGCGAGCAGGCTGTACTCGTCCTGGCACGATACAAAAGCCGCAAGCCCGTGTTGGCGCGCCGTCTCCTGCGCCGCGATCACCTGCTGCGCCGAAAGGTTGGAGCAGCCGATGAACCGCACCTTGCCCTGCCGTACGAGCTCGTCGAGCGCGCGCAAGGTCTCCTCGATCGGCGTCTGCGGGTCGGGCCGGTGCAGCTGGTAGAGGTCGATCCAGTCCGTGCGCAGGCGCTTCAGGCTGGACTCGACCGCCAACATGATATAGCGCCGCGACGCGCCCTTGAGCCTGCCCGCGTCGTCCATCGACAGGCCGAACTTGGTCGCGAGCACGATGCTCTTACGTTTGTCGCCCAGGATGCGACCGAGCGCTTCCTCCGAGCCGCCGCGGTTGCCGTAGCTGTCAGCGGTGTCGATCAGGTTGACACCGAGCGCGATCGCCTTGTGCACCACGCGCTCGGCCGCGGCAAAGTCGATGCGGCCGCCGAAATTGTTGCCACCGAGGCCGACGACCGACACCTGAAGCGACGAATTGCCGAGCCGGCGCTTCTGCATCAGCGCCGTCATTGTGCGCGTGCAAGGCCGAGAATGCTGCGCCCCTCGTCGGGGCTGGCGATCTCCCGGCCCAGGCCGCGTGCGATCCCCACCATGCGCTCGACCAGCACCGCGTTGTTCCTGGCAAACTCGCCCGGCGCCACGTAGGGATTGTCCTCGTAGCCGACGCGCACGTGGCCGCCGAGCGCGACCGCCAGCGCGAGAATCGGCCACTGCTTCTGCGGGTTCATCACGCTCACGTTCCAGATGCAGTTCGGCGGGAGGTTGTCCACCATGAACTGCAGCGCGCGCTCGGTCGGCGGCGTCCAGGTGCCGCCGGGCCAGCCGATGAACAGCGTGGTGTAGGTATTGTCGCGCAGGTAGCCCTGCCGGCGCACGAATTCGAGATGCCAGAACGCCCCGGTGGTGAAGCATTCGCATTCGAGCTTGACCTTGTGCTCCTCGGCCGCCTTGGCATAGGCGATGAGCTCCTCCACGGGGTGGATCGCCATCATGCGCTTGGGTGGCAGCGAGGGCTCGGGCTGGAAGTATTCGTCGTGGGCGTTGAAGCACACCGCCATCATGTCGGGGCCGAGCTCCATCAGCTTGATCTTCTCCTCGATGCGCGCGGAGGCGACGCCGAACTGCATGATCGGATCGACTTTGCTCATGATGGCGTCCTGCAGGCGCTTCCAGTCGTCGTGGTGGATGCGCGACACCTGCCGGCCATCGGGCTGGATGGTTTCTTCGAGCGTGCGGCGGCCATGGATGTGGGCGATCGCGGCACCGGCATTGACGGCGTCGATGTATTGCTGCGCCACGCCGGCAATATCCTCCTGCGGCGGGCAGAGCCGGTTGTGCGGATAGGACGTGCGCGAATCGCAGGCCACCGTGATAATCAGCTTGTCCATGGGCGCTCCTGATGCAGGTGCTGCTGAAATGGAATCAATGCAAACCACGCGCTCGGTGTGCTCCCTCCCCCACAAGGGGGAGAGCACACCGAGTGCGTGGCACCATTCTGCATCTGCTTCAGCGGAATCGGCTGGTCGGCAATGACGAAATCGAGAGTCATCGTTCGATCACAGTAACGATTGTGTTCGAGCGCGCCGATTCGACGATCGCGTCGAACACCGACATGCCGTGCAGCACCTCGTCGATCGCGACCGGATACGGCATGCGCTCGCGGATCGCGCGCGCGAACGCGGTGAGCTCGGCGCGCAGCATGTCGAAGCCGGCATGCTCGCTGACCTCGTCGGGCGGCGCGGCGACCGGCCCGGTCGGCGCCTCGACCGAGATCGGCACGAAGCGCAGGCGCGCCAGGTTGGGCCGCGAAATCTCCGCTAGGCCTTTGCTGCCGTAGAGCGTGAAGCTGAAATTGGTGGCGGTGGCGACCGAGCAGAAGATCAATCCGGTGGCGCCGCTTTCGAACCGCAGCATCACGGTCGTGGTGTCGTCGGACGGGCCGGGCAGCGTGCGCGCGGTGACGCAGCGCACATCGGCGACGCGGCCGCCGAACTCGATCATGTGGTCGAGCGCATGCACGCCGACCGCGGTCAGCGCGCCGCCCGGCGCCTCCGCGGGCGCCGCACGCCAATTGTCCGGCGCGACGAACTGCGCGGTGCTGGTGGTGTGCTGCGCCACCATCGACACGACGGCACCGAGCCGTCCATCCTTGAGCCAACCGCGCACCTCCACCACCGAGGGGTGAAAGCGCCGGCAATACCCGACGGCCAGCACCACGCCGGCCTTGCGCGCGGCGGCGACCGCGGCGTCGGCGCCGGCGCGGGTGAGCGTGATCGGCTTTTCCACATGGATGTGCTTGCCGGCCGCCGCGGCCGCTGTGATCTGCCGCTCGTGCAGGCTGTGCGGGGTGGCGAGCACGACCGCGTCCACGTTCGGGTCGGCGAGCACTTCTTCGTAGCTGTCGGCGAGCGGCAGGCCATGGTCGCGGCAGAAATCTTCCGCCGTCTCGCGCGTGCGCGTATGGGCGCGAACGAAGCGGATGTCGCCGCTCTTGCCTTGCACCGACGCGACCAGCGAACGGCCCCAGCGTCCCAGCCCGACGATCGCTGCGCGCACCATGACATGGCCTCGGGAGAATGACAGGAAGGAGCAGGCAGTTTCCGCGCCCGCGCGGGAACAGGCTTCGTCGGCGCGGGCCGGGAAGCTAACATCAGGACGGTTTGCCCTCAACGCAATGCCGGACGCAAATCATGCACGCCAATGCGGCCATCATCGGGGTGGGACAATCGGCCTATACGCGCCGTCCGCAACCGGATCAGTCGGCCCACACCTTCATCCGCGACGCCGTTGTCGCCGCGCTCGCCGACGCCGGCGTCGACGCCCGCGAGGTCGACGGCATGGCGGTGGCCTCGTTATCGCTCGCCCCCGACGCCGCGGTCGATCTCGCCTGGAAGCTCGGCCTGTCGCTGCGCTGGCTTATCCAGGACACCAATGGCGGCTCCTCCGCGATGAACATGCTGGGGCATGCGCTGCGCGCGGTCGAGACCGGCGCCGCCTCGGTCGTGCTGGTGACCGCCGGCGATGCCACCGGGCTCGGCGGCTATGCCAAGGTGGCGGCCAATTTCAACCTCGTCACCCAGCTGCATCTGGCGCCGCTCGGCCACGGCGGGCCCAACGGAGTCTACGCGCTGGTGACCAGTCGGCAGATGAAGCGATACGGCCTGACGAAATCCGACTACGGGGAGCTTGCCGTCGCCCAGCGCGCCTGGGCGGCGAACAATCCATATGCCGTCTACCGTACGCCTCTGACCATGGAGGAGTATCTCGCTGCGCCGCTCGTCGCGGACCCGCTGTCGCGGTACGACTGCGTGCCGGTGGTTGCGGGCGCGCAGGCGATCGTCATCGCCCATCCCGATCGCTGTCCGCGCGGCCGCGCCGGCGTGCGCGTGCGCGCCCATCGCGCAAGCTTCAACTACGACAACCAGGAGGGCGACGGGCTCGCCACTGGGATTTCCACTTTCGCCGGCGAGCTGTGGCAGGCCGCCGGCGTCGGGCCCGGCGACGTCGACCTGGCCTCGATCTACGACGACTATCCCACCATGGTGCTGGCGCAGTTCAACGACCTCGGGATGATTGCCGACCATGACCTCGCGCGCTTCGCGCGCCGCGACATCGGCGAGCGGCGGTTTCCCGTCAACACCTGGGGCGGGATGCTTTCGGCCGGGCAGCCCGGCGGGCCGGCCGGCGGCCTCAACGGCATTGCCGAGGCGGTGCTGCAGTTGCAGCAGCGCGCCGGAGCGCGCCAGGTCAGGAACGCGCGGCTCGCGGTCGCCACCGGCTATGGCATGACGATGTACCGCTATGGCGGCACCGCCGCCGCCGCCGTGCTGGAGCGCATGGAATGATTTCAAAGCAGCGGCACTCCGTGCTTGTGTCCCGGACGAGCGAGCGCGAGGTGCGAGCGAAGATCCGGGACCCAGTGTCGGCCCATCTCAAAGAGATAAGGCGCTTCGCGCTTCTTGCGCTGGGTCCCGGGTCTCGTTGCGCTGCGCTCCACTCGCCCGGGACACGGGAACGCTGGTAGGTGCTGCATGAATCCCGGATTGGGCATCTGGCGCTGCGCGAAGTGCGGGACCGGCTGCTTCCCGCAGCGGCTGCTGTGCGCGCGCTGTCACGGCGCGAGTTTCGTACCCGAGCGCGTCTACGAGGCGGTGGTGGAGGAGGTCTCGGTCATCCGCCACATGCTCGGGCAGAGCGATTGGCAGCCGCGTCGGATTGCCAGCGTGCGCATCTCCGACGGCCAGCGCATCACGGTCGGGCTCACGGACGAGTCCGGCCC
>DATBKV010000038.1:0-52184 GCA_036555745.1 Xanthobacteraceae bacterium
CGGCCCGGGGAGCCAACGCCCAACTCGCCCTCTGCACCGCCGGCCGAAGCGCCTCTGATCGGTCGCCGGCGGCCTTGTTTGCGCCGGCGCGTCTCTGAAGCGAGCGTCCTCCTACGATGGCCGTTCGCAGGTCGGTCGTACGCTGTCGTCACGTAGGTCTCCCGCCCGCCGCGTCACGCGGCTGCGGCAATCAACAATTGGGAACGACGCTTGTTGGTAGTGGATCGTGTACGCGCGCCTTTGCCTCTGCTTGCGGGCGATATTTCCTCGACCGCCCCGCACAGCGCGCCGGCCATCGCAAGCATGCGAAGGAGGCGCGGGGCGCCTCTGAATTGCCGGACTTCGCGGGAATTGCTGCCTCCAAGGTTGGGAGGCGCTGGGTGAGGATCGCGGCGGCCATAGCATTGATGGCGTTGCTGACGGGCTGCGCCGCAGATACCAGCACGGTGAGCGGAAACGAGCTCGGCGGCAAGCTTCCCTATGCCGAAGGTCAGGTGCCCGCAGCGATGCGGACACTCGAGGCCTATTGCGCCAAATACGGCAAACGGGGCCGGATCATACGCATGACGCCTGCACAGCAGGGTGGCGAGATCGGATTTGAATGCCACTGACGCCCGCCGCGCAGAACGCGGGCGGCCGGCCGGACACCTCAAAACAACTCAGTTCGTTGCACGCGCTCGCGGATCCAAATCGCGGCTGCCAAACTCGAGCAGCGTGATCGTTGTGGAGCTCGATGCAGCGGGAAGTCCATGAACGCGCACTCGAGCGGCGGGCGCACATGTTGACGCTCGTGGGCGCGCAACTGTAGCTTTTGAGGCCGTGCGGCGACGCCGGGTATCACCGCGGGCCGCGCTTACCCCTGAATGCGTCCTGCAGTAGGGCGCCGTAGCTTGGAGGCGGCCGTGAATTCAGCTTTTGTCGTTCAAACCAATGATCTTCCGCGCGCGAAAGTCGGAGGAGTGGACGATCCGTCGGTCCGATGGGCTGGCGCGTTTGCTGCCTACGGCGGACACGGCACAACCGCGTCCTCTACCATTGTCTACGAGATCGAGCCCGGCGGCCGGCTGGGCTGGCACACCGACGCCACCGAGGAGACGCAGTACATCTTGGCTGGAACGGGCGAGCTGCGCCTGGAGGATGGCAGCAAACATGCGGTTGGCCCGGGCAGCGTGTTCGTCCTGCCGACTCCGATGCGTCACGATCTCGCCAACACCGGCAAGGAAACGTTACGCGCGGTGGCTTTCTTCGCAGCGGCCATGTTCACGCAGCAATTCGACAACGTGATGCTGCCCCCGGACGTCCACCTGCTCGGCACCCCGAACCGCAACGCGTAGGCGGCAGCGCATCGGTCCCGGAACACATGCGCCAGCGTTGCGGCCGCGCCTCAAGGTAACCGCCCAACTATCTGAATCTGCCTGGTGTCTGGCCGGCAGCCAGCGTTCCGGAACCGCCTTCCGGCAGCCGACGCGCGTGCGCCGCCGTCATACCGGCCAATGAACCATCCTAGGCGCTGCACGCACTAATAGGTGATCGAGTGCGTCCTCGTGCCCGCGCGTGACCGCGTGATCGCCCGCATTCAGACCGAAGCCGGCTCGTTGGCGGTCGCCGTTATCATGCTTGCGACCGCTTTCATGGCCGGTACCGCTGAGCAGGCGAGCAGAGCCTGACGGCTCCTGGATCGTATTGACCGGCGCGGGACTGGCGGGTGTGTCCTCGAGAGGAGGCTTCGGATGTCGGTTCATTCGCGGCCAGCAATGCCGACCTTGCCGGCTCGGCGGCAGGCCTTCAGACCACGGCGAGACTGGTTGTTCGCGAAGCTGGCGACCTGCCTCACGGTTCTTTGCGCTGCAGTGGCGGTCCTGATCGCAGCGGCCGCCGCCGTGGCGTTCACGTTCTCCTGACGCGAAAGCGTCGGCAGAACGCTGCGGCCCGATTGCTGCAACCATCTAGGTTTTGTAGTCGGGAGCCCGCCTGCCTGTCATTGAACTATCATGATCAAGGACTATATCGGCCCTGTCGATTGCGACGCCGTTCCCGACCGCGGAAGTACCGGCAGGGCGATGACGCAAGCGACAATGGGCCCGCCGGGAGAAATCTACGGCGGGTTTTCATTTTGAGCCTCGCGGGCACCTGGGTGCTCGGCATCCCGTGCTGCGACGAGACATCACTCGAGCGTCGAGCCGCTTTCCCCGAACAGGCCACGCGAGCGCTCAAGGATGTCGACGACCTGGGCGAAGGCCCCCGGATCCAGTGCCGGGCCGGGATGATGCGCCTTGCGGTCGTTGATAACGCGGTCACGCGCCGCCACGAGGCCCTGCCTGCTGATGCCCGTGGCAATAATTTCCGCCACGATCGCGTCGCTGGCGGGGCCGAGAATCTCAATCACCTCGTCTCGTGATAGCTCAGACATCGCAAGTTCTCCTCTCGCCTCCTCGCGGGAGGCTCCGCCCTTCCTCCGTAAGCTTGTTCCACGGGTGTGATCGGCGCCTTCGCTGTCACGGGCGCCGCCGCAATCCGGACCAGTGCCCGCGGTGTGGAGCGCCGTCACTTCACTGGGCCTGCGCGGCTTGCCCGGCCCTTGCCTTGCGTGCGGCTCGCCATTCTTCGAAGCCCCGCACGATCACGAAGAACGACGGCACGAACAGCACGGCAAGGCATGTCGACGCGAGCATGCCGGTAAAGACCGCGATGCCGATCGATTTGCGCGCATTGGCGCCTGCTCCGGTCGCCAGCACCAACGGCACTACGCCGAGGATGAAGGCAAACGAGGTCATGAGAATGGGCCGGAAGCGGGCGCGCGCCGCCTCGAGCGCCGCCTCCAAAATAGGCTTGCCATCGAACACGCGCCGCTCACGTGCCACTTCGACGATAAGGATCGCGTTCTTGGCCGAGAGCGCAATCAGCAGCACCAGGCCGATCTGCGTGTACATGTTGTTGTCGATCCCCAGTGCCTTGAGCGTCGCCACCGGGCCCGCCAGCGACAGCGGCACGGCGAGCAGAACCGCGACCGGCAAGAACCAGCTCTCGTATTGCCCTGCCAGGACCAGATAGACCAGCAACATCGCCAGAGCGAAGATGTAGTAAATCTGATTGCCGACGAGATTTTCCTGGTATGACATCGCGGTCCATTCGAAGCCCGCGCCCGGCGGGAGTGCCTTGGTGGCGATCTGCTCCATCAAAGCCATTGCTTGCCCAGAGCTGAAACCGGTCGCCGGCAAGCCCAGCACGGTGGACGACGGATAGAGATTATACAGGCTCAGCAACGACGGGCCCACGATAGGAGTGATGTGCACCATGGTGCCGATCGGGATCATGGCGCCCTGCCTGTTGCGGACCGGCAGTTGCTCGATATCCCGAGGAGTCAGGCGGAAACGCGAATCGGCCTGAACGTAAACCTGAAAGACGCGGCCGAACTTGTTGAACTGATCGACATAGCTCGATCCGAGGTAGGCGGAAAGCGTGGAGAACACGTCGTCGATCGAGACCTGCAGGGTCTCCGCCTTGGCGCGATCCACGTCGACCTTGATCTGCGGCACACTGGCACGAAACGAGCTGGTCACTCGCTGGAGCCCGCTCTGCGTCTGCGCATCCCGCACCACAGTATTGGTCAGGGTCTGCAGCTTGCTGAGGTCGAAGCTGCCATCGCGCAACTGCAGCTGCATGGCGAAACCGCCGGCATTGCCAATACCCTGAATTGGCGGCGGCGGGAACACGACGACGCGCGCCGTCGTGACCGCGGCAAAATCGCGGTTGAACTGCTGGAACAGCGAAAGCAAATCCTCGCCTTTGCCGCGCACGCTCCAGTCCTTGAGCACCAAGTAGGCGACCCCGGCGTTCGCGAGGGTGGAGTTGTTATCGAGGGCGGACACGCCCGAGATCGCGATCACGTTTTCGACCGCGGGGTTCTTGCCCGCAATTGCGCTCACCTGGTCGAGGACACGCTTGGTGCGCTCGAGCGAAGCGCCATCGGGAAGCTGCACCGTCACCAGCAGATAGCCTTGATCCTCGATCGGGAGGAATCCGGTCGGAATTCGCGACAAGCCGTAGCCGGCGACGCCGATCACAATCAACGCGACCACGCACATCGGTCCGCTGCGCGCGATCATGCCGCCGATCAGACGGGCATAGAGCCGCTCGAAAGGATCGTAGACGGCATTGAAGCCGCGGAAGAAGAAGTTGCGCTGGTCCGCAGGCACGGCGGGCCGCAGCCAGAGCGCGCATTGGGTCGGCTTCAAGGTGGCCGCATTCACCGCGCTCAGGAACGCCGTGGCAGCGATGACCAGAGCGAACTGGGCGAACATCTGACCGGTCAAGCCGGGGATGAAGGCGGCCGGCAGGAACACCGACATCAGCACGAGCGTGATTCCGACGATCGGGCCGAACAGTTCGTTCATGGCCTGAATGGCCGCTTCCTTGGGAGGCAAGCCGCGCTCCATGTGGTGGGCCGCCCCTTCGACCACCACGATGGCGTCATCCACGACGATGCCGATTGCCAACACGATGGCAAGCAGCGTCGACAGGTTGATCGTGAAGCCCAGCGCCGCCATGGCCGCGAAAGCGCCGATGATGGTGACCGGCACCGTCGTCATGGGCACCAGCATGGCGCGCCAGTCCTGCAGGAATATCACGATCACGATCAGGACCAGAATCGCTGCTTCGAACAGCGTCTTCCACACCTCGTTGATAGAGGCCCGAACGAAGGTAGTCGTATCGAACGGCACGCTGTAGGTCAGGCCCTGTGGAAAGCTCTTGGCAAGCTGCTCCATCTTGGTCTTGACCTCGCCCGCCACATTGAGCGCGTTGGCCTCCAGGGTCTGAAAGATGCCGATGCCGGCGGCCGGCTTGCCGTTGAGCGTAAACACCTGGCTGTAGGTTTGCGCCCCGAGCTCGACGTGGGCCACGTCGCGCAGATGCACCATCCGCCCATCCGGACCGGTCTTAACGACGATGTTTTCGAACTGGCTGACGTCATCAAGCCGGGTCGCGATATCGAGCGTGTACTGGAACGGCTGGTCGCTGGGCGCGGGCGGCATGCCGAGCTGGCCGGCAGTAACCTGTTGGTTCTGGCCCTTAAGCGCATTGACCACGTCTTCGGTCGTGAGCGAGAGCGCATAGAGCTTGTTGGGGTCGAGCCATACTCGCATCGAGTACTGGCCGGCGCCGAAAATGTTGACTTGGCCGACGCCGGGCAAGCGCGCGAGTTCCGGCTGCAGCGAGATGGTGGCGTAATTGGCGAGGAAAAGGCTATCGTAGCGCCCGTCGGGAGAGCTCAGCGTGACGAACTGGAGGATGGCCGTCGACTTCTGCTGGACTGTCACGCCTTGCGCCTGCACCGCCTGCGGCAATTGCGCGAGCGCGCTCGACACGCGGTTCTGCACCAGCACTTGCGCGAAATTGATGTCCATCCCGATCTTGAACGTGACGATCAGCGTGTAGCTGCCGTCAGAGGCGCTCCAGGACTGCATGTAGATCATGCCGTCCACCCCGTTCACCTGCTGCTCGATCGGCAGGGCGACGGTGTCCACCACGGCGCGCGCGCTGGCGCCTGGATAACGGGTGGTGACCGAAATGGTAGGCGGAACGACGTTGGGATATTGCGAGACCGCCAGCTTGAGCAACGCCACGCCTCCGATGACGACCATGAGGATGGCCAGCACGTTCGCCAGGACGGGACGCTCGATGAAAAATTTGGAGATCACGGCGCCGCGCTATTTCGATGCCGGCGGCTCGGCGGCCGCAGCCTGCGGTATCTGCAGTTGCGGATCGACCTTCTGTCCGGGTACCGCATCGAGGATGCCCTCCACCACCACGCGATCGTCGGGCTTGAGCCCGCTCTCGATGACGCGCAGGTCGCCCACGGTCTGGCCGAGTTGCACTCGCCGCTGCTCGACGACGTTGTCGGCATTGACCGTCAGCACGTAGCGGCCGGTCTGATCGCTGCCGACCGCCACCTGCGGCACCAGCATGGCCTGCTCCGGCCGCAGGGGCACCCGGACGCGAACGAAATAGCCCGGCAGCAAGGCCGGCGCCGGATTATCGAAGATGCCGCGCACCTGCAGCGTGCCGGTCGATTGATTGACCTCGGGCGAAACATAATCGAGCACGCCCTTATGCGGATACCCGGTTTCGGTTTGCAGCCCAACCTCGACCGGGACCTTGTTGACGATGTCGGCCACGGTCACCCCGCGCTGCGCCATCTGCGCGCGCACCCGCTGCACGTCGCGTTCGCTCAGATTGAACCAGACCCAAATCGGGTTGACCTGGACGATGGTGGCGAGCTCGCTCGTGTGGCTGCCGCCGACCAGTTCGCCGATCGAGACCTTGCGCGCGGTGACAATGCCGTCGAACGGGGCCGAAACCGTCGTGTAGCCAAGATTGATTTCCGCGTTTTGGGTGTTGGCCTGTGCCTGCAGAACGTTGGCGCGCGCGGTGTCGCGGTTGGCGCGCGCCTTGTCGAGATTGGCCTGGGTCGAAACGTCCTTGGATTGGAGCTCTTGTTGGCGGGTGAATTCGGCCTCGGCGTTGACCAGTGTCGCCTTGGCGCCTTCCTCCGCCGCCTGCGCCTGCTCCAGCTGGATCCTGTAGGGCTCCGGCTCGATTACGAACAGCGGCGTGCCTTTCTTCACCGCCTGGCCGTCCTGATATTTGATCTCCTGGACGTATCCCTGCACGCGCGCCACCAGCTTGACGTTGTTCACCGAAGCGGCATTGCCGGTCGCTTCGAGGTACGGCGTGACGGTCTGCTGCAGGGGGAACTGCACGGTGACCTTGGGGGGCGGCGGCGCGACGTAGCGGTTCTGCTCGCCGCACCCGGCCATCAGCATCAGCACTGCCGCACCGGTGGCGCCGAGCAGCCGTCCGCGATGCCTTGTGCGTGGCTGCGCACCCATCGCGACGGCGGGGCGGATATGCGCGGCCGCAGTTCTCATGCCCATGTCCCCTGGCTATACGCCGGTGAAGGCTGTCGGCGGCGCAATGTCCCAGGACCTCGACCTTGCTCGAAGCAGGTTACGACGTGTCGATATTTTCACGCCAGCCCCGATCGTGGCCCGAATTATGCGCAGAGTGGGTCGTCATCCCCCGTCGTGCCACATTCGATGCAATGCGCAAGCCAGCGGTCACGGCCTGCTGCGCTTGCGCAATGATGCCATCATTCATCGCGACGCCTTGGCGGGGGGCGGCTGCTCGCGCGTTTCGACCTTGAGCTGCAACTGCTCGATCACGTTCTCGCCGTAGCGCGCCACCGCCGCGCTCTTCTCGGGTTCGCCGGCGCCCGCAAGCCTCGCCACACCTTCGCAATAGGCAAGGATCAAGGCATTCGCCAGATCCGCCGGGGTGGCCCGCGGATGCTGCGCCAGCATGGTATCGGCCTGCTCAATGGCAGCCGGCGCAGAGAAATTCAGCTCGGCCTTGCCTCGAATTTTCAGCGCCGCCGCCACCAATCTCGCAGGCACGAGCGAATCATTATCGGGCGGGCACCTCAGCGCGGGCTGCCAGGCGGGGTCGTGCTCGGCAAGCGAATAGCCGAGGGGCGTGGCCCATATGATCCCCACCGCCGGCGCGGCCTGCGCGGCGACGTTCTGCTCCGAGAGGCGGGCGGTGATGTTGAGCGCGAAGCGCTTTAGCGCCAGGCTCTTCGCCTGGTCGGAGCCCGCCCCGGCGGCGACCACCGGGCAATAGGCGGCCACCAAGTTGTTGACGATGTCGGCCATGCCGGCGCCAGGGTTCTGCGCCTTGTAGCGGTCGATCAGCGTGGCGTAGGCGACCGAGCGCCGGGCCATTTCGGCGCTCAGATCCGCAATCAGATTGGGATCGAGCGCGGCCGCCCCGCCCTGCCCAACGTCCGGGCAATCAAAGCGGCGCGCGGCATTGCTGGCATAGACCGGCAACGACAGCGCCGAGCGCCAAGCCGCGACCAGCCCCGAAGTAGCGTTGGGCGCTGCCTTGTTCCCCCAGCTTGTACGCAGGTAATTGACGACATCGGCCACTCTGCGGTCGTCCAGCGAGCCGGCAAAGCTCGGCATCGCCGGCATGCCATCACGCGCCGGAATACCTTTCAGCACGGCTGAGATCGCGTCGAATGGCTTTGGCACCAGGATGGCCGGATTGCCGGCAAGCGGCGGGCTCGAGCCGGGGAGGCCCCGTCCGTCGCGTCCGTGGCAGCTCGCGCAATCGTCCCAGTAGAGCGTCGCGCCGATGAGGTTGCCCGAGGCGGCCGCACCCTCCGCGACCGCATGCTGCCCGCTTGCAAGCACGATGAACGCACCAACGAGGCTGGCCGAAAAATTTTTGACACGCATGGTTCGGCTTGCCGGGGTTGAAGATGTCACTCGAGCGGGCATTCGGGACCCCACACAGAGCGGGCGGGTTGTCGGGAATCGATTGAGCGCACGCGGATCGAGTCATTCGATCCATTGCGTCTGCGGCGCTATAATGTACATCAGCAGCAGCGCCCGGCAAAGAGCCGGGCGCGCGAGGACCTGATCGATGAAGGGCACCGGTGGGAACAGGCGAATGCATGCGGCAGGCTCTTGGCTGGCGCTGATCGCAGCCCTGCTCGCCGTGTCAATGGAATGCGCGCCGGCACGAGCGCAATACGCATGCACCACCAATTACTGCATCAAGAGCCAGACCATTTCTTTTCAAACTCCGCCGGGCTGGCCGGCAGTGCCGGTCGCCACCTGTTGCCAGACCCATTGGGGCGCCCTCCCCGGCAGCATCGACTGGAGCAACGGCGCGCCCATCATGATTTGCACCGCCACGCCGGAATACGTCACGGCGTTCCCGAACTGCGGAGGCCCCGATAGCCTGTCGCAGCCCTTCCCGTTGGATTACGAGCGCCCGAAGATCGGAATTGGCGTCGCTTGGCCGAACGCCAAGGACTATCGCTACGAGATGCAGAGCGTCCCGATCACCGACGGATCAGATGGCACCTGTGCGCAATATTCCAGCCAGCCCGGCAAGATCACGAATTGGTGGGTGTATGAGCTCAGGGAGCCAAAGCGTGGCTCCTACGTGTTCAGCGCAAACGTGAGCTTCCAGCGCGGCGAGCAGGGGTTCTATGCCGTGCTGAACGGCTGCAAGCTCGAGCCCCCGTCGGTTTCACGATAGGCCGGCAGCTATGCTTTCGCCGACATCCCGCCCGACGCACTGCGCGTCCGGGCGGAGCCTGCCGCGCCGCGAGTCCTTGCACCCCATTTGAAGACCCGCTATCGAAAAATTGCGACCGTCGCCAAGGCGGTCGGCACGAGCGCGGCTGCTCACCAAGGATGTCATGAGGGTGTCGCAAACAAGCTGGATCCAGCGTCGACCGCTCGATTGAGCAGCATTCGCGCGGTGCGCGAAGCTCGGCTGCAAGCCGCGCCAAGCCAGGCTGGAGTCTCGGATGCTACCCTCTCCCGTTCCGCTTGTGCTCGGTGCCGCGCTACTGCAGTGGATCGCCGACGACATTCCAACCTTCAATGTCGAGCCCGGTTGCCGCGCCGCGGCGAAGATGGGCGACAGCTTGAGCCTGGACACGTCGCTTCGACAATGTCTTGCGGACGAGAACGGTGCTCGCGCCCAGCTGGAAAAACAATGGGCGCAGTATCCGCAAACCCTTCGCCAGCGCTGCACCGCGACCGCGCAAATCGGTGGTAACCCGAGCTATGTCGAGCTCCTGGTATGCCTGCAAATGGGGCGGGATGCTTCACAGATGAACAGAGCATCGTCCGGCAGCAAGCCGGGCGATTGACCAGCAGGACGATCATGGCGCAAATCATCGATGCAATAGGCGCTAGATTTGCTTACGGCGCGCGCGTTTGCTTGCCGTCACAAACGGGGGCAACGATTCACGGGCGCAACCTTGAATCGCGATCGCTGCCGCGTGCTCGCTCCAACCACGCAGCGCGCGGGTCTCAAACCATGGACATATCCTCAGATGAGTCCCACTGACGGTTCGGCTCGCGACGCTTCAGTTCTGCTGTCACCCGTTACCGCCAGACGCGAGCCGCCCCCCTTCGACGGCAAGGCGCGGCCGGCGCAGTCGGTGAGGGATGTCAGTCGCCGTTTCATTCAGCCACTCAGGAAAACCCACCGTCAGCTCGAGCGGCCGCCCTTTGAATGCATCGCGCTGGTCCTGCAAGGCGGCGGCGCGCTTGGCGCCTTCCAAGCCGGTGTGTATCAGGCGCTGGCCGAGGCCAATCTGCATCCGGATTGGATAGCCGGAATCTCGATCGGCGCGATCAACGCGGCTCTGATCGCCGGCAACGCTCCCGAGGCGCGTCTCGAGAAGCTGCATGCCTTCTGGGATCAAGTGACCACGCCCCGCGTGCCCGACATGTTCGGTCTGGCGCACCGTTGGCTGCGTGGTGACATGGGGCACATTCTTCTCAATCGACTGCGGGCCCAAGCGACCCTGTTCGAGGGCGCCGACGGTTTTTTCGCCCCGCGCATTCCGCCGCCTTATCTGGCCGCGCCGGGTACGATCGAAGCCACAAGTTGGTACGACACCTCGTTACTGCGAAGCACGCTGGAGAGGCTTGTGGACTTTGATCGCATCAATTCCGGCGGAATGCGGTTCAGCGTCGGCTCCGTCAATATCCGCACCGGCAATTTCGTCTATTTCGATTCGACCACCCACAAGATCAAGCCTGAGCACGTCATGGCGAGCGGCGCGTTGCCGCCGGGCTTCCCTGCCGTGGACGTGGATGGCGAGCTTTATTGGGACGGCGGCCTGGTCTCGAACACGCCGCTGCAATGGGTGGTACAAGGAGACACCCGCCAGGACACGCTCACCTTCCAAGTCGATCTCTGGAGCTCGCGCGGCGAAATGCCGAGCGACCTCAGCGGCGTCATGGTGCGACAGAAGGAGATTCAGTATTCCAGCAGGACGCGTGCAAACACCGATCAGTTCAAGGAGATTCAATGTGTCCGCGTCGCGCTGGCCAACGTCCTGGACCAAATTCCGCCGGAAATGCTCGAATCCGAGGACGGCAAGCTGCTGCGGGCAGTCGCCGACCGCAAGGTTTACCAGATCGTACACCTCATCTACCGCTCCAAGAACTACGAGGTCCAATCGAAAGACTACGACTTTTCCCGCACCAACATGACCGACCACTGGAATGCCGGATACAACGACGCCACCCGGACGCTGCGGCACCCGGAGGCGCTGCTGCGGCCCACGGACAGCACCGGGGTGGCCACGTTCGACGTTGCCGTCGATGGCCGCGAATAGCGCGGCAGCAGGACAGGAAATATGAGGAGCCCAGAATGAAGGAAGCAGAGGTCAAGGCGCGCGCCTTCGCCATGCCGCTGACGAGCCCGGCCTACCCGCCCGGACCCTATCGTTTCGTCGACCGCGAGTTCATGGTCATTACCTACCGGACCGATGCCGACAAGCTGCGCGCCATCATCCCAGAGCCGTTGGAGCCGGACGAGCCTCTCGTCAAGTACGAATTCATCCGCATGCCCGACTCCACCGGCTTCGGCGACTACACGGAGACCGGACAGGTCATTCCGGTCAAGTTCCGAGGCCGCAAAGGCGGGTACAGTCACTGCATGTTTCTCAACGACGAGCCGCCGATTGCAGGCGGCCGCGAGCTCTGGGGCTTTCCCAAGAAACTGGCAAATCCGACCTTGCGGGTCGAAATCGACATGCTGGTCGGCACGCTCGACTACGGCCCGGTCCGCGTCGCGACCGGCACCATGGGTTACAAGCACAAGGCGGCCGATCTTGATGCCGTGCGCGCTTCGCTCAGCGCTCCGAATTTCCTGCTCAAGATCATTCCCCACGTCGATGGCACCGCAAGGATCTGCGAGTTGGTCGAGTATTACCTCGAGGACGTCACGGTGAAGGGCGCCTGGACCGCTCCGGCGGCGCTCTCGCTGATGCCCCATGCCCTCGCTCCCGTTGCGGAATTGCCAGTGCTCGAGGTCGTTTCCGCCGTGCATTTCGTGTCCGATCTCACGCTCGGCCTCGGCAAGGTCGCCTACGACTACCTTCATGCAGCCGCGCCGAAACGCGAGTCGACGTCGACGCGGACGCCCGCTTCTGCAGGAGTATCGTGACATGCGCCTCAAGGACAAAGTCGCCATCGTGACAGGCGCCGCCAGCGGCATTGGCAAGGGGATCGCCCAGGCGTTCGCGCGCGAGGGCGCTCGCGTGGTCATCGCCGATTTGAACCAGAAGGCTGCCGACGCCACGGCGGCCGAGATCGGCGATTCCCGCCAGGCGCTCGGCATCGTCATGGACGTCACCAACGAGCAACAGGTCGAGGCCGGTGTCGCTCGCACCGTGGAGCAGTTCGGTAAAATCGACGTGCTTGTCAGCAATGCCGGCATTCAGATCGTCGCGCCGCTCGAGCAATTCGAATTTGCCAGTTGGAAAAAGCTGCTGAGCATCCACCTCGATGGCGCATTTCTCACCACGCGCGCCGTGCTGCAGCGGATGTACCAACAAGGGACCGGTGGGAGCATCATCTATATGGGATCGGTGCACTCGAAGGAGGCGTCGGTGTTGAAGGCGCCCTACGTGACCGCGAAGCACGGACTGATCGGATTGGCCAAGGTCGTCGCCAAGGAGGGCGCCAAGCACGGGGTGCGCGCCAACGTCATTTGCCCGGGGTTCGTGAGAACGCCGCTGGTCGACAAGCAGATCCCGGAACAGGCGAAGGAACTCGGCATTTCGGAGGCGGACGTCGTCAAGAACGTGATGCTCAAGGACACCATCGATGGGGAATTCACTACGGTTGCGGACGTGGCCGAAACGGCGGTGTTTTTCGCAGGCTTCGAGAGCAACGCACTGACCGGACAATCACTGGTCGTCAGTCACGGCTGGTTCATGCAGTGAACCGCCGGCTCGAGCGGCACGATAAGGCAGAGCCGAGGCGGTGCTATCTGGACGGCGTCGAACAGGACGGCCAACCAGCGCCACGCAGGCCCGCGCCGCCCCGGATTGGTGATGGGGGCAGCGCCGCGCCGGAATGGGCAGACGACACATACGCTCGCCGCCGAGTTGCCGTTTGATATCAATAAGCTACGGCTGCTTCGGAACGCCGGCCGACGGGCGCCTCAAGACCCCCGATTGCGTTTCAGGGCCGGCGAATTGAACCTCCCCGGCCGCCGGCGCGACTAACGGTCGACGCAAACCACCAGCCGCCCTCGTAGGGGCGGTCACAAGAGTGGGCGCGAGCTGGGCGTTCTATTTTAGGGCGAGGTGCGTCATGCGAGTGCACAGTGGGCATTGGCTCGACTACGATCCGGTGGCGCTGGTAATTCTGGTGGTGGGTATCGGCGCGGTGGCATTGCTCGCGCTGAGCATCTAAAGTACATCATTCGCGGACCGGTCGGCGGCGCGTTCGGGCGCTCGTCGTCGGTCCACGTTTCGGGCGGTGTTCCGGGCGGCGTTCGAGGCCGTCCGTTCTTTTCAGTCGAAAATTGGTCTTCCGCACTCGGCCTGGGCCGCGCGCAATGCCGCTCCGGCGGCGGCGTAACCCTTGTCGCGTCAGCGGCGCGATGCCGTTCCGCCTCGATTCCAACCGCGGCCACCTTCACCATAAATGTCGAAGCCGCTATCGGTGACCGCAACCGTATCTTCCAGCTTGATGAATCCGCGCCGCGGGTGTTGCAGGGTCGTTTCGACCGAAACGACCATGCCAGCCTCCAACGGGCGGTCGGCATCGTAGGCGTCGTAAGGCACCGGTCCCGTCGCCGTGAGCCGTGGCGCTTCATGGCTGACCAAGCCCATGCCGTGGGCGAGGAAGTGCATGTGGTTATGGTGCTTGGATTTGTGCACCAGCGGCTCGGCGGCGGCGTAGATGACGCTGCCCTTCGCCCCCGCCTTGATGGGCCTCATCGACGCGCGCTGAATCTGCTCGATCTCGCCCAGCAAGTCCTCGAGCTCGGCGTCCGGCTCGCCGTGAATGGCCATCCGGCACAGGTCGCCAATGTAACCCTGGTAGTTGCCTCCGGAATCGAGGGACAGCACATCGCCGTTTCCCCACGGCTGCTCTGACGGAGCGCGATTAAGGCTCGAGCCGACGGTGATGAGGCAATAATCGAAGACAAGGCCGCGATCCGTCTCCTCCCGTCGCAATGCCTCCGTCAATTCCCGCTTCGTCGTTCCGGGGCCGTGACTGGCGATCACGGCGAGCATCGATTCGACGACGCGCTCCGAGGCGATGCGCAGCTTCTTCAGCTCCTGCGGGCTTTTCACTGCACGGAGTCGCTCCAGCACGAAAAGTGCATCGGTGATCTCGCTGCTGGGGAAGGCGCCTTGCAACGCCCTGCCGGCATCGACCGGCAGGAAGGAGAGCTCAGCGCCGATCCGCCGCGGCTTGGCTCCCAATTTGCGCGCGTAGTCGATCGCCTTCTGCATGGCATCGACGGAGCCGGACGAGTTGGTCTGCGATTCCGGCACCCAGAACGGATCGTTCTCCTTCTGGTAGCCCTCCATGCGATGGCCGAAATAGGCCGCCTTCTGCCTGCCGCCCTTGGGATAGACCAGGACCGGCAGGTAGCGGCTCAGCCCCATCGCATCCATGGATTCAAAGAAAAACGCACGATGCCCGCCGAGCAGGTATTGGACATTATGCTTCGACGTCGCGACCAGGATGTCGATCCCGGCCTCATCCATCAGGCGGTCGAGCCGATCCGCATCGAACGGAATTGAAGGCGCACTTTGCTTGACGACGTCGAGCATGATCGAAGCTCCTTGTAGTGGCGGCGCGCACTCTGTTCGGCTGCCGGCGCGAACCTGCTTGCCGCCCGCGCTGCTGTGGGCGCGAGCGACGCTCACGGGCTCAAAGCATACACCGGGGCCGCGCGCTCCTGCCATGCCTCCCGCGTCGCGCCCTGCCGCCGCGAGCCGTCATTTTTCGCCGATGCCCGCCAACTTGACCGCTTCGCCCCACAACGCGAGATCGGCCGCAATCGTCGCGGCGAACTGCTCGGGAGTGCTGCCGACGGGGTCTACGCCGAAGCTTGCAAGCCGCTTGGCAAAGTCCGCGTCTTTTGCGGCGGCCTCCACCGCCGTTGCGATGCGTCCGATGATCTCCTTCGGGACGGCCGCCGGCGCCATCAAGCCGTTCCAGGTCATTGCCTTCAATCCCGGAAAGCCCGACTCCGCAAAGGTGGGAACGTCGGGCAGTTGCGGCACCCGCTTCTCGCTGGACACCGCTAGCAGGTGAACGGTGCCGCTGCGCGCCTGCGAGACCGCCTCCGACAGGGTTGCAAAATAGACCGGGACGTGGCCGGCAATGACGTCTGCGAGTGGCGCGGCGCCGCCTTTGTAACTCACCGGCGTCATCTCGAGCCCCGCCCGTTTGAGAAACAAGACCATCGAGAGGTGGCTCAGCCCTCCGAACACCGGAGCCGCGTATGTCAGCTTCTCGGGCCGGCCGCGGACATAATCGATGAATTGCGGAAGCGTTCGTGCCGGAAGAGCCGGGTTGATGACCAGGACATAGGGATTGGTCGCAACAATGCTGATCGCGGCGAGATCCCGGACCGGATCGTATGGGGTCTTGGCCATTGCGGGAGCGATCGTGATCTGTGATGGCGTCCCCATCAGCAGCGTGTATCCGTCGGCCGGCGAACGCACGACGGCTTCGGTGGCGACAACCCCGGCCGCGCCCGCCCGGTTCTCCACCACGAATTGCTGGCCAAGTGTCGCGCCCAGCGGCTGCGCGATCAGGCGCGCGATGCCATCGGTATTACCGCCCGGCGCGAAGGGAACGACGATCTTGACCGGTTTCTGCGGCCAGGGTTCCGATTGTGCCGATTGAGCCGCCACGACGGCCAGCACGGTGAGCGCTGCGAACACGCTTCGCCTTCGCATATCGGTACACCTCCATCGGAAGCGCACCCCCGGCCCCCAATCATAGTGCACGTCTTGATTGAAATGCCATAGCGCCGCTTCGCCCGCTGCGCCCGGCCGCCGACGTCCTTCAACCCAAGCCCACCGCGGGGCTCGTAGGGCAGGCCTCTTATCAGCAAATGCCCAGCGCGCCGCCACAGGGGGATGTAACCGCGCGCTGTTTCGGCAATCAGTTGCGGTAGCTTGGATCGATCCGGTCGAGCAAGCGCAGATAGGCCGGCCAGTCGGCGGAGCCGCGACCGCTGTCGTGCCGTTCATACTGCTCGACCGTCTTGCTGCAGACCTCCGGCGGGATCTCGATCAGTTCGTCACCGGTCGCTTCCATCACCAGTTGGATTTCCGCCGCCTCCAACAGATGCTTCATCAGGATGAAAGCTTCGCGCGCCGTCTTGCCCACGGTAAGCACCCCGTGATTGTGCATGATCATGGCACGGTTGCCGCCGAGATGAGCGATCAGCCGCTCGCGCTCGCCGAAGTCCTCGGTGATGCCCTCGTAGGGATGATAGCCGACGCGGCCGAAGAAGCGCACGGCTTCTTGCGAGATCATGCGCAGCCCGCCCCGCAGGCCTGCGATCGCCATTCCAGTACGGGTATGCACGTGCACGGCACAATTGACGTCCGGCCGGCCGCGCAGCACCCCCCCATGCAGGGTGAAGCCGGGCCGGTTGACGCCGGCACGCTCGTCGAGATCGGCGTCCATGTCGACCTTGACCAGGTTCGAGGCCGTGACCTCGGTCCACAACAGCTCGTGGCGCTTCATCAGGAACTTGCGATCTTCGCCCGGGACCCGCATGGAGCAGTGATTGTAAATGACGTCGTCCCAGCCGTGATGGGCGACAAGGCGATACACCGCAGCAAGGTCGACGCGGGCCTGCCACTCCTCGGATGACATCGTCGGCTGCGCGTCGACCAGCGGATTAGTGTGAACATTCACGGCAGACCTCCCTTCGGTGCTGCGGCGCAGCCGGCGCACGAACTCGTTCGCTCATCATTGTAATGAATGCGTCACGTCGGTTCCAGCAGCTTCGCCGACCTTTCGCAGCGTCACTTCCGTTCGCCAGCGCCAACATCGCAATACCCGGCGTCCCGCTGGTTCGTACCAGCGTTCAAAACTCGCGCCCGATCAGCAGGTGGTCGAGCGAAATCGGACCGCCGCCGCGCACCAGGAAATAGAGCGCGGCGAGCGTCCACATCAGTGTGTATTCGAGCCCGGTCTTGTTCCAGAAATAGCCGCCGACGCGCCAGCGCTCGATGTTCGACACGACCAGGAAAATGACGATCGGGAGCGCGGCGAGCCGCGTGAACAGGCCGAGCGCCAGCAATGGCCCGCAGACGAGCTGCGTGATCGAGATCGCCGGCGCCCACAGCTTTCCGGGCCGATAGCCGTCCTTGTCGAGCTGTTGGGCGAGCTCGGCCAGGTTGTGCGACCGCACCCCGGTGGATGGCCATAGGCCGAAGGTGTTGCGCAAGCCGTGCGGCACGAGCGCCAGGCCGACGAAGGCGCGCAGCAGCGCCTCCGCCCATGGCATGAGCGACTGGTAGAGGCTGCCCAATGCCGAAACGAACAGCGGCGTCTCCCCGGCCGGCATCGAGGGTCCCTGCGACCGTGCCTCGAAAATTACAGCCTGATCTCGCCGAGATTGATGCTGGCGCCGAGGCTCGCCTCGACCGTGCGCTTGGGGCGCCCCGGCGCGGTGATGTCGAGGACATAGCGGCCGGAATTTTCATCGAGCTTGTCGAATTTGAAATCGCCGTAATTGTCGCTGGTCATCTCGGCCACGGTCCGGCCATCCTTGCTCAAACGAACGCTCGCACCTTCGACGCAGTCGACGCCCCCGTCGGTCTCCGCCGACAGGCTCCCGCCGATGAAGCATTTCGCATAGCGCCAGAGATTGCGGTAATAGACCCGAGGCTTGGTTCCTGCTTCCGGCTTCATCACCTCGAGACCTTCGTCGCGCGCGATGCGCGCCATCTCCGCGTCCTCGACCTTGATGGCGCGCATGGCGCCGGTCGGGCACGATTGTTGGCCACGCGTCTGCTGCCAGCCCTGATCGAGCAGGTGAGCGTCGAACGGCCAGATCTGCGGCAGCTGCAACTCCTCGTTCCACCAGATGTGGCCGTAGGGACAGCTCTCGACCAGATCCTTGCGTCCCTTGGCCTTCTCGGGATCGATCAACACGATGCCGTCGTCGCGCTTCTTGACCGCGTCGCCACCCTTCGCCATACACGGCGCATTGTCGCAGTGATTGCACATAGTCGGAACATAGGCGATGTCGATCATCGGCACCTGACCACGTTCCTTTTGCAGGATGTTGATCCATTTGTGGCCGTGTTTCGGCATCGGCGCGGCATAGCCCGGCCAGGCGTTGCCGACATATTCGTCCATGACGGCGAGCGTGCACAGGTTGCAATTCGTGCACTCCGCCACGTCGATGATCATGTTCCATTTCTGCATGGCGCCGCTCCGATCACTTCGCCGGCACGAGCTGCGCGGCCTTGAGCGTCTCGCGCACGTCCTTGTCCTTCTGCATGCGCGCGAAGGTCTCCGACATGTGCTCGCTGCGCCCGTCCCAAAGCTCGACCTGGACCAGCGAGTTGGCGCCGGCGATCGAATGCGTCGATCTGGTCTGGGTGCGCTCCGGCGTGAGCAGGTTGAGGCAGCCTCCCCGATCGACGGATTTACCGGGCTCGCCCATTGGATCGTAGACCGCAGACGACTCGTAGCCGTGGCACACGCCGCGCGGCAGCCGCTGGGTCGGCAACGCCGCACAGATCACCGCGCCGCGATCGTTATAGACCTTGACGAGATCATGCTTGTTGATGCCGCGCGCGCCGGCATCCTCGGCGTTGAGCCGGATGATCCAGTAGTAGTAGCCGTCCACCTTGACCCGGTGGTCCTCGATGTTGAGCAGGAACGAATCCTTCCCGTCGCCCTGGGTGTGGAACGAATACTTGGAATGGGGCGTGAGCAGTTGCAGCGGGTAGCGCTCGTACATCTCGCCCGAATGCGGTCCTTCCCACGACGGCTCGTATTTGACGATCGGCGGCCGCTCCGGATCGCTGAAGCGCTTGAGGCTGTTGCACTCGAATTCGAGCTTGCCCGACTGGGTCTGCAGCCCGCGCAGGTACTCCTCGGTATAGTCCGACGGCAGCGGCTGCGCCTCAGGCACGTCCTTCTTGCGGTTTTCCCAGAACCAGCGGAATGACACCGGCGCCCGCAGCTTCTCCTTCTCGGCGGGCACCACGTAGTAGCCGCGCTTGAGCAGCTTCTTCCACGAGATCACCTTGGGCAGGTCGGAGGCGAGATACACCCGCTTGACCCAGTCGATCTCGTTGACGCCTTCCGAGAAGTAATTGGCGAGGCCGAGCCGCTTGCAGATCTCATTGAAGATCCAGAAGTCGGATCTCGATTCGCCGAGCGGCGCGATCGCCGGCGCCTGCAACACGATCACCCGATGATTGAGCTGTTGCTGGCCGTGATGGCCATAGCCGCCGAGCCCCGCCCACTCGCTGATGTCGACCCGCTCGAAATTGGTGCAGGCCGGCAGGATCACGTCTGCGAACTTGGCCTCGCCCTCGAACCAGATCGACTGGTTGACCACGAATTCCAGGTTCGGGGACTGGTACATCCTCACCCAGCGATTGGTGTTGTTCATCGTTGAAAGGATCGAGCCGCCGTACTTGTACATCATCCGCACCGGGGCCTGGCCTGGTGCCGGATAGGAAAACTTGGCGAATTGGTGCTCGATGGATTTGCCGACCCAGGGATAGCCTTCCGCCTTGCCGTCGGCGATCGCCTCCGGCGTCCACAGCCGCGGAATGCGCTGGAACGTGGTCGACATGCTCGGTAGCTGCGGCATGCGCTGGTAGAGCTCGACCGGCATCGCCGTATTCTCGAGGTCGCCGGACATGCCGCCGTCAGCATAGCCCGGGAAATAGAACTGGAAGTCGAGGGGGCAGCCCCACTGCAGATTGCCCATGTTAATGCCGGGCTTGCCGAGTCCCTGCATGGCCGTCAGGCACACCATGACCCGCGCCCATTGGATGCCGGTCTGGTTGCGGCAGGCGCCGCCGTGGCCGTTGCCCCAGCCGCCAGGCGCAAGATAGACGCGCTTCCTGCCCCACTCGCGCGCCAGCGCGCGCACATCCTTGGCGGGGACGCCGGTCTCTTTCTCCTGCCACTCCGGCGTCTTCGCGATCCCGTCCTCCTCGCCGAGCAGGTAGGCCTTCCATTTGTCGAAACCGACAGTGTGGGTCTCGACGTAGGCCTTGTCGTAGAGATCCTCCTTGATCCAGACGTATGCGATCGCCATCGCCATCGCGACCGAGGTCGTGGGTTTCGGGGCGAACCATTTGCCCGGCAGGAACTGCGCGGAGGCGTTGTAGTACGGGTCGACGTGCACGACCTTGATGCCGAGCTTCGGATTTTTCAGCCACTGCCGGCGCACGGTGCCTTCCTGCGCGCCGTATGAGCCGCTGGTGCTCTCGGGATCGGCGGCCCAGAACACGATCATGTCGCAATTCTGCAGGCAGTCCTCGACCGTACCATAGGTCTCCGACTGGCCCACGCGCAGCGTATAGCCCCAGTGATGCACCGCGCCCCAGTACCAGCCCTCCCAGCTGTCGGGGTTGTGGTGGATCTGGGTGTAGCCGACGGCGTTGCGGAAGCGGAACAGCGCGGAGAGGTAATACCCGATATTGCCCCAGGTGTGATGCGAGCCGTGCGACACCGCCATCACGCCCGGGCCGTAGGTACGCTTGAGCCGCTTGATCTCGTGAGCGACGAGGTCGAGCGCCTCCTGCCAGGAGATGCGGACATAGCCGGACTTGCCGCGGTTCTGCGGATTGCGCTCGCCATTGGGGTCGAAGTCGACGCGCTTCATCGGATAGAGCAGCCGATCGGGCGAGTACACGATCGACTTGGCGTTCTGCCCATGCGGGGCGAGCGTGGTCTTGCGCGGCGGAGTGAGCTTGAGGCCGCGCGCCTCGATGGTCCAGGGCGGCGGATCCTCGTCGCCGAAATCGATCGGCGTCATGCGGACGATCTTGCCGTCCCTGACATAGACGAAGACCGGCCCGCCATTGGTCATGTTGCAATAGCGCATGGTGCCGTCGGCGAGCCGCATCCCGATCTGCAGGCCGACGCTCTGGCTCATCATGATGGTCTGCGCGAACCAGTTGCTGAGGTCGTCGGGACCTTCCACGGTGAGCTTGAAATCCTTCTGGGCATTGATCTGGTCGAGCCAGTTGATCGGGGGCATCAGCAGGTCGGCACCGAGCGCGGCGGTCTTGAACGCCAGCGTGACCTCGGCATCCGCGCGCAGTCCGCTGCCCGAACTCACCATGCCGTCGCGGATGGCGAACCAGCGCCCGACCTCCTCGTCGCGCGCCTTGAGTTGGGCGACGAGGTTGCGCTCCTTCAGGCGCGCGCGGAACGCCGGGTAGCGCCAGGCCGCGTAGCTGAGAAGCCGCGCCATTCCCCACAGGATGATCTGGAACTTCATCACTGAGAGCATGATCTCCTCCTGACCGGTTGGCGCCGGGATCGTGTAGATCTGTACATAGTTTCGGCCGTTTGGCGGGGATGCGCAATATCTAAAGAAGACGCGCCGCCTGCATGCTCGCGGGCGCAGTCACCTTTGCGTCAGGAGCACGGACCAGGTCACCGAACAGAGCGCCACGAAGGTGACGCACGCATTGACCGCGTGCGAATATTCCCAATGCTCGCGCAACTGCTCCCAATTGCCGGGTACCGTGGTCCAATTGCTGGTGGCCTCGTTGGCGGGATAGGTCCACACGAAGAAGATCGCCAGCGTCAGCGCCACGCAGCAGAATGCCAGCGTCGCAAGCTTGAAGGGCGCGCCGCCGCGGCGCAGCAGCATCAGGGCCAGGGCCAGATTGGCGAGAAGCGCGCCGAACAGGACGATGCCGAACAAGGCCCAGCCGCGATAGATATTCTGCACGATGAAATATTGCTCAGCCCCCAAGTTGATCTTGTTGAGCAGGCTGAACGCGTGCGCGCCGCCCGGAATCAAGGCGAGCGCAGTCAGCACCACCGCCGCGAATTGAACGACCTTCAAAAGCACGATCACAATTCCCCGGCTCGCTTCCCCGCTTCAACCCCGGCCGCCGAGCCTCGGTTCCACGCTGTCATCCTCGACCCCAGCAAGGGAATAGGACGGATGGTAGCAAGGGCTCTTTGCATCGCTGGCGCCGGCCGGTAAGCTCCCGCGCGCAGCGCCCCCGAAGTGGCGCGGGATTTGCCCACCGGCAGGTGAAGGCAAAACCCCGAACAAAAACCTGGAGAGGGGGAAATCATGGTCGAAGCGACCTCGCATTACTACGTTCCGGCGCTGGGCAGGATCTACAGCGCCGTCGGTGAGTACGCGGAACCGATCTTGCGCATCGTGCTCGGCGCGGTTCTCATCCCGCACGGCATGCAGAAGCTGTTCGGCGCGTTCGGCGGTGCGGGATTTGCGGCCAACGCCGCTTTGTTCGATCGGCTCGGTTTCACCCCCGGCGTGTTCTGGGGCACGCTGGTCGGCTGCACCGAATTCTTCGGCGGCATCCTGCTCGTGCTTGGCCTGTTCACCCGGTTCGCTGCCGCTGCGGTGCTCATCTTCATGCTGGTCGCGATGAAGTTCACCTCGGCCAGGGGTTTCTTCTGGACCGGCGGCGGCATGGAATACTCGCTGCTGATCGGCGTCTGCGCCCTGTTCTTCCTGATCCGCGGTGGCGGCCGCTGCTCGCTCGACCACATGATGGGCCGGGAAATCTGACCACGGGCGATCTCGGCAATCGCGGGACCCAGGAAGGACGGCGACGCTTGCGGCCCGTGGCAGCACCCGATTGAACTCCGCGCCAGCACCTGGGTCTCAGCACGGACATCGGAGGATATCATGCCCATGCAATCGACCGAGCCGTCGCATCCGATGTCAGCGTCCTTGGACGGCCTCGCAGCGAATACCGCGGATACTCTCCTGTTGATCGGCCGTGTGCTGTTGGGTTGGCTCTTCCTCACGACAGCCTGGGGCAAGTTGTTCGGCGGCATCGACGGCTTCACCGGCTATTTGCGGGCGCTGCATGTTCCCGCCCCCGAGTTCTTCGCCTGGATCGGTGCGGTAGTGGAGTTCGTGGTCGGCATCACGCTCATTCTCGGTATTGCGACCCGTCATGCCGCGCTGCTCTGCGCGCTGTTTCTCATCGTGGCTACCGCGCTCGCGCATCGCTACTGGGAATACCCGGCCGCGCAGATGGCGGCTCAGAAAACCAACTTCCTCAAGAATCTTGCGATCCTGGGCGGCGCGCTTTTCTTGTTCGTGACCGGGGGTGGCCGCTTCAGCATCGATGGAATGCTTGCCAAACGATAGCTGCGCATGCGGCGGGGGATGGCCGCTGCGCTGTTATGCGGACAACGAGGTCCAGCGGCAGCTGACCCGCCGCTGACAGCGCGGTCGTCAACCCGCGCTCAGTTCCACAACTCCTTGCTGGCGAGACGTGCCCCCTCCACCAGCGCCTCGAGCTTCGCCCACATGATCGATGGGTGAACGCGGCGATAGAACGGGCCCTGCGCGAAACCGCAGTCGGTTCCCGCCAGCACGTTCTCGCGTCCCACCAGGCGTGCATAGCGCGCGATGCGCTCGGCCACGAGCTCGGGATGCTCCACCACGTTGGTGGCATGGCTGATGACGCCGGGAATGAGCAGCTTGCCGTCCGGCAGCTTCACGTCCTTCCACACCCTCCACTCGTGCTCGTGGCGCGGATTGGCGCCCTCGATCACGTAGGCGCCGACCTTCACTTTCAAGATCAGATCCACAATGTCCCTCAGCGGCACGTCGGTCGTGTGCGGTCCGGGCCAGCTTCCCCAGCAGACGTGGTACCGGATCCGATCCGCCGGCAGCCCCGCGATCGCCTGGTTGAGCACTTCGACGTGCATGTCGACCCATTTGCGGTAGTCGGCGAAGCTCGCCGGCGGCACCATCCGGTCGTAGGTCACGGCGGCGCGCGCATCGTCGAGCTGCAGCAGAAATCCGGCGTCGACGATCATCTTGTATTCCGTGCGCATGGCGGCGCCGATGGCAGCGAGGCATTCCTCGTCGCTCTTGTAGTATTCGTTCTTGCGATCCGGAATGACGCTGGCGGGCGCCGCCACCGGCAGGAACGCTTCCGCGACCTTCACGCCCGCGAGCGCCGCCTTGAAGTTGTCGATATCGCGCTGGAGCTCGGCCTGCCGGGTATAGGCGATCGGCCCGACGCAGACCGACTCGGTGCGCGTAGCGATCTCCTCGCGCGCGTCGAGCTCGGCGTAGAATTCCGCAAAGCGCTCCCGATCGGCGCCGCGCTGGAACGGGTTCCCGCCCGGCTTGACCGGCCGGCGCTCGAATCCACTCAGGCGTTCCAGCGCGTATTGCGACCAGCTGATCGATTTGCCGAACTCGCCATCGCTAACGACGTCGATGCCGCACTCGGCCTGACGGCTGACGACCTCCGCGACCGAGCGGGCCAGGCACGCTTCGTAAGACTTGCGGTCGAACGGTTTGCCCGCCTGCTTCGCGCGCAGCAATTCCTGCAGCGGCTGCGGCCGGATCAAGCTTCCGACGTGGGTGGTGAGAATGCGCTCGCCGCTGCGTTTCATGTCGATCCCACTCACCACCAGTTCGCGCGCTTGCGCAAGGCCGCGTTGGCGCCGGCCGCCTCGGTCGCGATCTGCGCCGCATTCATCGCGCTGAGCTTGCCGCCTTGCTTGAGTATGCGTCCGTCGACCAGCACCGTATCCACGTTCGCGGGCTGCGCCGCGGTAACCAGCATGTGCGCCGGATCGCCGAATACCCCGAGATTGATGTCACGCGTCGCCACCATGATGAGGTCGGCGCGCTTGCCGACCTTGAGGGAGCCGACCTTGTCGGCGATGCCCATCGAGCGCGCGCCCTCGATGGTGGCGAGCTCGAGCACGCGTCGGGCGTTGAGCTTGAACTCGCTTTCGGCCTCCCCGTTCTCCAGGTTCTGAATGAGCTTCATGATGCCGAACATGTCGGCGTTGCCGGTCAGCTCGACGGTGTCGACCGACAGGCCGACCGGAATGCCGGCGGCCAGAAACCGGCCGGTGTGCTGCATGCCGAAGCCAATGCGCAACTCCGAGAACGGCGACAGGCTTACCGACGCACCGGCCTTCGCCATGGCGTCGATCTCCTCCGGCGAGGCGAAATTGGCATGGATGATCTGCATGTCCCTGGCGAGCAGGCCGGCCTTGGCGATGGTGGCGACCTGACCCGCCGCCGGCCGCGAGCCGCTGGCATGGACCGAGATCGGCAGCCCGAGCTTGCGGCCCGCCTCGATCTCCGCTTTGTAGATCTCCGGCGGAATTGCCGTGGCGGGATTGTTGCCGCCCATGCCGCGCCACGCGAGCCCGAGCGTGATCAGACCATCGTTGGAATAGTCCGGCCAGTTGCGGGCGAGCCGCTCGAGATCGGCGAGCGCAATGCCCTGGTTGTTGGGCATGCCCTGTGCCGCCCCGTACGAGAAGCGCGCGCGCAGCCCGGATTCGCGCAGCGCCCGCAAGTCCTGATCGGCGTAATCGGGCGAACGGATGTTGTGGCACCAGTCGTGCACGGAGGTGATGCCGCTGTTGATCGCCTCGGCCGCCGCCAGACGGGTGCCCTGGTACATGTCGGCCGGCTGGTATTTCTGTCCCAGCGCGGCGGTGGTGCGGAAATAGCCCAATTCGGGCTTTTCGCCCGACATGCTTCGCAGCAGCGTGTTCCACATGTGCCAGTGGGTTTCGACGAGGCCCGGCAGCACGATCATGCCGGCCCCGTCGAGTGCGGTCGCGCCGGGGGCGTCGAGATTCCGCCCGACCGCGACGATGGCGCCGTCGCTGACGTGCACGTCGCCGTCCTTGATGTCGCCGGCGTCCGCCTCCATGGTCATGACATAGGCACCGCGGATGACGACGTTGCCGCGCGCCGGCAAGCTGGACGCCGCCGCGGGCGCGGCGGGCGCCGGGGCCTGGCCGGCGATCGCGAGTGCGCCGAGGGCTGCGCCCGCCTGCAGAGCGCGGCGGCGGCTCCATCCTGATGCTGCGATCATGCTGGTCCTCCCTTGTCACAGGATTTGTCGCGGCGCCCATTGTTCAGCACGCGCGCCCAATTGGAAAGCCGTGGGCCGGTCCAACGCGAAGTGCGGGAAGCCGCCCACCGCCGGACGCATTCGGATTTGCGGGCGATACGCAACGACCCGGTGTGCGGGAGGATCACCGCACCGCGCGATCCTCATTTCATCATGTCGCCGATTTTCGCGGCCATCGACGGCGCCAGCGCCAGCGTGTCCCGAACGATCGCATCCATCTCCTCGCCCGTGGCAGGATCAATCATGAAACCGCGTTTTGTACAGGCGGCGAGAAACTCCGGGTCGCTCACCATGGCTTGGAAAGCCCGGCGGAGCGCGCGCAGCCGTTCCTCCGGCACGCCGGGGGTGGTGATGATCGAGCGTCCGATCTCGGCGGTGCTCGCGACCGCACGCAGGATCGCGCGGCCTTCATCGCTGAGTGCGAGCTCTGGCAAGGTCGGCACCTCCGGCAGCAACCGGTGGCGCTTGAGCGCGGCTTGATAAATGATCGTGGCCTCGCCCTGATCGACCCACCCGGGATGGCTGACGAGCATGCCGGGCAATCCGTAGGCGCCCACGAGATCCACCTCGCCGCGCTCCATAGCTAAGAGAATATCGTTGGTCCCTTTGTATCCGCGCACGATCTTGAATTGGGCACCGCCATAGGCGTTGAGCGCAGCGGGAAACAGCACCGTCGTCGATCCGCCGCCGGAGGCGCCGATGGCGTACGGCTTCGTGCGCACGTCGGCGAACGACTTGATGCCGGCGCGCGTCAGCGCCGCGCCGACATCGACATTGCTGGTGACGCGGCCGATGTAGCGGAATTTGCCGGCGTCGAGCGTGTTCGAGCGATTGACGGCGCTGTCGAGGGCAAGCGTCTGCGCCAGGCTGCCAACCGCGGTGCCGTCCTTCGGCGCCACCTCCGCCAGATAGCGAGCGGCGACGAAGCTGCCGCCGCCGGGCATGTTCTGAGCAAGAATCGTCGGGTTGCCGGGAAGATGCTTGGGCAGGAATTCGGCGACCAGGCGGCCGTAGAGATCGTAGCCGCCGCCCGGCCCGTAGCCGATGAACAGGTGAATCGTCTTGCCGCGGTAGAAGTCTGCGATCGGATCGGCGTGGAGGGCGGGCGCGGCGCCGAGCAAAGCGGCGATCGAGATCAGGGTCGCGACGGCGCGCTTCACCGCCATGTCCTGCCGCTCCCGCATGGTGGCACTCTGCAGAGGGCGAACGATGAGTGGAGCACTCCTTCCATTATTTGTCGCCCTCCATGCTTCGTCACTGCGACGACAGCGCCTTGGCGCGCCACAGCGCCCATGGCCGGGCTGCCGCGCGCAACATGGCCTTGCTGCTGGTGATCGCCTCCGCCTTGGTGAGGAAATTGATCGGCCCGCCGATGGTGATGGCCTGCAGTTGCAGGCGGGCGTTCACCTCCGTGTAGTAGGCGCGGAACACGGCGTCGCGCAGCGTCGGCCCGACCACGGAATCGCCGTGGCCGCGCATCAGCACGACAGCGGCCTCCTTGCCGAGCGATCGCGCCAGCGCCTTGCCCAGATCGGGCGTCTCCACCAGCAGGTCAGTGCCGTCGCCGGCGCATTTGCGAATCTCGAACAGGGGTGCGCCGAAACCCAGAAACCCGGCATTGTGCAGGAGCGGGCGCAGCTTCGCCTGCGTCACCGTGAACGGGACGACGGTCGGCGAGTGGCTGTGCACGACCGCATTGACGTCCGGGCGGACCTTGTAAATCTCGCCATGGATGAAACGTTCGCGATAGAGCAGCTTGCCCTCGTCCTCGGGATCGACCGGCTGGCTTTCGAGGTCGAGCACGAGGATGTCCGCCGCCATCACGGATTCAGGCGCGACCGAGCGCGCGATCAGATAGCGATTTGGATTTCGCGGATCGCGCGCGCTGACGTGTCCGAAGGCATCGAGAACCTTGAGACTCGCAAGCGCCCTGTTGGCGGCGACCAGGTCGTCGACGAGATCGCGATCGAGATGCGAGTTCGATCCTTTCCGCTGCCTCGCAGCCGGGCGCGCCGAGCCAGTCTTCAACTTCATCGATACCCCCTGCAAACCGGCGGGCGCAATCTCGCGCGAGCGCGGCGGGGAATGCAAGGTCGGATTGCGCGCTGTTGCACATGCTCTCGGCGTGCGCCTCGACGCCGCCGCTCAGGGAGAACAGCTTGCCGTAAAAATATCCGGTTGTGAACGCCGCCTCGGCCCGGCAAATTGCGCTCGCCAGAGGCCATCGATGACGCGTCCGCTCGCCACGCTCGCAGCCGCCGAGCCGCTCTCCGCGCGGCCGGCCATCCGCATCCGCGATCTCTGCAAGCAGTTCGGGACGCTCACCGCCATCGATGGCGTCTCAGTCGACATCGCCCGCGGCGAATTCTTCATGATCGTGGGCCCGAGCGGCTGCGGCAAGACCACGCTGTTGCGCATCCTCGCCGGCCTGGATTCCGTCACCTCGGGCACGATCGAGATCGAGACGCCGAGCTCGCAGCGGCCGGTGAATTCCATGATCTTCCAGGGCGACTCCATTTTCCCGTGGATGACTGTCTGGGATAACGCCGCCTATGGCCTCAGGATGCGTGGCGTATCCCGATCCGTCATCAAGGAGGTGGTCGGACACTATCTCGCCCGCACCGGCCTCACCCGCTTCGCCAGCTACTATCCGCACCAGTTGTCCGGGGGCATGCGCCAGCGCGTCTCGATCGCGCGCGCCTTCGCCAATGATCCGGAAATCCTGCTGATGGACGAGCCGTTCTCAGCACTCGATGCGCAGAACAAGCTGCTGTTGCAGGAGGAGCTGCTGCGCATCTGGGAGGAGCACAAGAAGACGGTGGTGTTCATCACGCACTCGGTTGACGAAGCCGCCTTTCTCGGTGACCGCATCATGGTCATGACGGCGCAGCCGGGGAAGGTGAAAATGTTCGTGCCGGTGCCGCTCGCACGCCCCCGCAATATCATGGAGCTTCAGAAAAGCGCGCAATACGGCGAGCTGATCGCCCACATCTGGTCGAGCCTGCGCGAGGAGGTGCACCGCGCGCGCAAGCAGGAGGAGGAGATGAAGTCATGAGCGTGCAGACGATTTCGAGCGAGGCGCCGACCGGCGCCAGAATATCCGCACGCACCCGCGACCGGCTGCTGAACGTGATCTCGCCGCTTGCATTGCTCCTGCTGTGGGAGATTTGTGCCCGTTCCGGCCTGATCGACACGCGCTTCTTTCCCGCACCCTCAAGCGTGGTGGCAACGATGATCGAAATGCTACGCAGCGGCGAGCTCGTCACCCACACCGCGGTGAGCATGCGCCGCCTGCTCTACGGCACGATTCTGGGAGCGGTGCCGGCGCTGGTCCTCGGGATCGCCATGGGACTCAACCGGCCGATCCGCGCGTTGCTCGACCCGTTGGTCGCCGCGACCTACCCGGTTCCGAAGAGCGCCATCCTGCCGTTGGCGCTGTTGATCTTCGGGCTGGGCGAACCGTCGAAGATCTTCATGGTGGCAATCGGCGTGTTCTTTCCAGTGGTGATCAACGCCACCACCGGCGTACTCGAGATTAACAAGATCTACCTGGACGTCGGGCGCAATTTCAAAGCCAGCCGCTGGAATACGTTCTGGACCATCGCGCTGCCCGGCGCGCTGCCGGTGATCATGACCGGCCTCAAGCTCGGCATCGGCATTGGGCTGGTGCTGATCGCAGTCGCCGAGATGGTGGGGGCGAAGAGCGGCCTCGGCTATTTGATCTGGAGCGCATGGAGCACGTTCGCCGTCGAGCAGATGTATGTCGGTCTGTTCGTGATCGCGATCATCGGCTACCTGATCACGCTGGCACTCAACGAGCTCGAGCGCGTCATCATTCCCTGGAAAGCCGACTAACGGCTGGCGCTGACGTCGTCGCGATCGCAGTACGTCGCGGTCCTTCCCGCCGCGTCCGAACGGGGTTATCGTCTGCGTCCGAGAAGACTTGGAAACGGGAGGCAACAATGCCCCACTACCAGGGCCGCCGGCGTCTCTTGCTGCTCGCGCCGGCGTTCATTCTCAGTGCGACCGTGTCCCTTGCTGCCGCCGAGCTCAATCCGGCGGCGCTCGTCTACAAGCTGCCGGAACAGATCAAGTGGAATCCGCCGAGCGCGGCGGGCGCGCAAAACTCCGTGCTGGTCGGCGATCCCGCAAAGCCTGGGCTCTACATAGTTCTCAACAAATGGCTCGCCGGCAACCATTTCAGCAAGCCGCATTTTCATCCCAACGACCGTTTCATCAGCGTGATCGACGGCACCTGGTGGGTGGGCAGCGGAGCAACCTTCGATCCCGACCATAGCGTCGCCATGCCGGCCGGGACCTTTGTCACCCATTTCGGCAAGCAGGTGCATTGGGACGGGGCGAAGGATCGGGACGCGACCCTCCTGATCGCCGGCGAGGGGCCCGGCACCAGCACCCCGGTCGAGCCCGCCACCGGACGGCTCGCCGGGCTTGATCCCGCCGCCGTCGCCTACATCGCGCCGGATCAATACAAGTGGCGCGATCCGACCGGCGCGGCCGGGACCAATCAGGTCGTCCTGCACGGCGATCCGACCAAGAGCGGGCTCTATGTCGTGCTCAACCGGTTCAAGCCGGGCAACTTCAGCAGGCCCCACTTCCATCCCAACGATCGCTTCATCACCGTGGTCAAGGGGACGTGGTGGGTCGCGACCGGAAACAAGGTCGACAAGGACAACATGGCGCCCATGCGCGCCGGCAGCTTTGTCACCCATTTCGGCAAGCAGGTGCACTGGGATGGCGCCACGGACGAGGAGGCGTGGGTGCTCATCGTCGGGGAAGGGCCGGGAACGCTGACGCTGGTCGAGGCGGCGAATTAATCAGGTTCCGCGGGCGCGGATCCAAACCGGATTTCGGGAAGCCCTCCGGCCCAGGGAATGCGGCGCCGGCGTTTGCAATAGCGGGTCGAGCAGGCCTGCTTCTTGTTGAGGCCGGCGGTCGCCGCAAAGCGCAGCGCCTTGTCCGACGCAACTGCGTCATCTACGTTGCAATCCCTTTGCAGCGGACCGCAGCCCATGCAGATCAGCGAAGGCATCATTGGCGCCATCGGCAATACGCCGTTGATCACGCTCAAGCGTGCCTCGGAGGCGACGGGATGCACGATCCTCGGCAAGGCCGAATTCATGAATCCCGGCCAGTCGGTGAAGGATCGCGCCGCGCGCCAAATGATCCTGGAAGCGGAGAAGCGGGAAGAGATCAGGCCGGGCGGTCTGGTGGTCGAGAGCACCGCCGGCAATACCGGCATCGGGCTTGCGCTCGTCGCCAATGCCCGCGGCTACCGCACGCTGATCGTCATTCCAAACACTCAAAGCCAGGAAAAGAAGGACATGCTGCGGCTGTGCGGGGCGGACCTGCTCGAGGTTCCCGCGCTCCCCTACAGCAATCCCAACAACTATCAGCACGTCGGCCGGCGGCTGGCCGAGGAACTGCGCAAGAACGAGCCGAACGGCGCGCTGTTTGCGGATCAGTGGAACAACCTCGACAACCGCAAGGCGCACTACGTCTCGACCGGGCCAGAAATCTGGCAGCAGACCGATGGCAAGGTCGACGGCTTCATCTGCGCCATCGGAACCGGCGGCACGCTCGCGGGGGTATCGACCTATCTGCGCGAGCGCAACAAGGACGTCGTGATCGGCGTTGCCGATCCCAAGGGTGCCGCCATGTACAACCTGTTCACGCACGGCGAAGCCAAGGCGTCGCCAGGAGGCTCCATCACCGAAGGCATCGGTCTCGGCCGCGTGACCCCCATCATCGCGGACATCAAGGTCGACAATGCGTACTTGATTGACGACGAGGAAGCGGTGCCGCTCATTTTCGACCTGCTCGAGCACGCGGGGCTGTGCATGGGCGGCTCCACCGGGATCAACGTCGCCGGCGCGATCCGGCTCGCCAAAGATATGGGGCCGGGCCACACCATCGTCACGGTTCTCGCTGACTATGGGACACGCTACCAATCCAAGCTGTTCAATCCGACGTTCCTGCGCGCGAAGGGGCTGCCGGTGCCGCCATGGCTCGAGCGGCAAACGAACATCAAGGTGCCGTTTGCGCCGGTGTAACGGGAGCGCCGAAGCTTCGAATAGTCAGATGTCTACCGATTGCCTGTTTCGCCAGGATTCCTACCTGAAGGATTGCAGCGCCGTCGTGGTCGGGCTGACCGCGAGCGGCACTGTGGTGCTCGACCGCACCGTATTCTACGCCGCGTCCGGCGGGCAGCCCGCCGACCGCGGCGTGCTTACAACGCAGGCCGGCCACAGCATCTTTATCGGCGGCGCCGACTACGTCGATGCCGGCAAGACCGAGATCGCCCACCTGCCGTCAGACGGCGCCGGCCTCAAGCTCGAGGTCGGCGAGCCCGTGCATGCGGCCATCGATTGGGAGCTGCGCTACGCCCGCATGCGCATGCACACCGCGCTGCATCTGCTTTCGGCGGTGCTTCCCTATCCGGTGACCGGCGGCGCGGTCGGCGAGCGGGATGGAAGGCTCGACTTCGACATTCCCGAGGCCGGGCTCGACAAGGACGAGATCACGGCAAAACTCGCCGCAATGATCGCGGCCGATGCCGAGGTGCGCTCGCGCTGGATCACGGATGCGGAGCTGGCGGCCGAGCCCGGCTTGGTCAAGACCATGTCGGTCAAGCCGCCGATGGGCACCGGCCGGGTACGGCTGATCGAGATCGTCGGATACGACTTGCAGCCGTGCGGCGGCACCCATGTGCGCCGCACGGGCGAGATCGGCGATGTGCGCGTGACCCAGATCGAGAAGAAGGGCCGGCAGAATCGGCGCGTGCGGATCGCCTTCGGGTGACGAAGGCCGTGCTTGCGCGGTCCGCCGGTTCATCGGCGGTGCTGCGCCAGCAGCCGATACAAAGGATCGAGGTGAACATGCCCGAGCAATCCCTTCCCTCCCGCTCGCTCGTCAGCACCGAATGGCTCGCCCGACGCCTCGGTGCGCCCGACACCGTCGTGGTCGATGGCTCGTTCTACCTTCCGGCCCTGCAACGCGATGCGGCCGCCGAGTATCTCGCCGAGCACATTCCCGGCGCGGTGCGCTTCGACATCGACGCCATTGCGGACCATTCCAACCCGCTGCCGCATATGCTTCCGGACGCCGCGCAGTTCGCGCGCGATGTCGGCGCGCTCGGCATTGGCGACACCGATGCCATCGTGGTCTATGACGGCGTCGGGCTCGGCGGCGCGCCCCGCGTGTGGTGGACATTTCGCGCGTTCGGCGCCGAACGCGTGTTCGTTCTCGACGGCGGGCTACCGAAGTGGAAAGCGGAAGGCGGGCCGCTGCAGGCCGGCGCCGTCAAACGCGAGCCGCGCGCGTTCAAGGCCAAGCTGAACGCCGCATGGGTCGCCGGCGTCTCCGACGTGCAACGCGCGCTGGCGGGAAAAGCCATTCAGGTCGTCGATGCGCGGCCCGCTAACCGCTTCCGCGGCGAAGCGCCGGAACCGCGGCCGGGCGTGCGGAAAGGACACATGCCCGGCGCGCTCAACGTGCCTTCGACCGGTCTGGTCGAGCACGGCCGGCTGGTGGCGCCGGAGCGCATTAGGGAGGTCTTTGCCGCCGGTGGCGTCGATGTGGACAAGCCGGTCATCACCAGCTGCGGGTCAGGGGTGACCGCCGCGACCTTGTGGTTCGCGCTCGATGCGCTCGGCAAGCCGCCCGTGGCGCTCTACGACGGCTCTTGGTCGGAGTGGGGATCGCGCGACGATCTTCCGGCGGAACCCAAAATATGATCCGCCGGGAAATCGGCAAGGCGCCCGGCTGGGCAGGCGCGCGACGCGGCGACCGAGACTGACCGCTCAGCGCAAGATCTGGCTCAGGAACATCTTGGTGCGCTCGTGCTGCGGATGCGTGAAGAACGCCTCCGGCTCGTTCATCTCGATGAACTGGCCGGCATCCATCAACACCATCCGGTTGGCGACCTGGCGGGCGAAACCCATTTCGTGGCTCGCCACCACCATGGTCATCCCGTCGAGCGCTAGAGCAATCATGGTGTCGAGCACCTCCTTCACCATTTCCGGATCCAGCGACGACGTCGGCTCATCGAACAGCATGATCTTCGGCTGCATGCACAGCGCCCGCGCAATCGCCACGCGCTGCTGCTGGCCGCCGGAAAGCTGACCCGGATATTTCCCGGCCTGCTCGGGAATGCGCACGCGCGCGAGATAGTGCCGCGCGATCTCCTCGGCGTCCTTCTTCGGCACCCTGCGTACCCAGATGGGTGCCAGCGTGCAGTTCTCCAACACGGTCAGATGCGGAAACAAATTGAAATGCTGAAAAACCATGCCGACCTCGCGCCGCACCTCGTCGATCGCCTTGAGGTCCTCGGTGAGCTCCGTGCCGTCGACAATGACGCGTCCGCGCTGCCAGTCCTCGATGCGGTTGATGCAGCGAAGCAGCGTCGACTTGCCGCTGCCGGAAGGGCCGCAGATGACGATGCGTTCTCCACGCATGACCTTGAACTCGATATCGCGCAGCACGTGGAACTTTCCGAACCACTTGTTGAGGCCAACGATCTCGATGGCCACGGCGCTTTCCGTCGTGCGCATCTCGAGCCGGACGTGTCCGGCTGACCGACCCGCTCCACTTGCCCGAACGCCCTCGCCCGCCATCCGGCGCTTCTTTCAACGCGCCTGCTGGATTTGCAAGCGCCGCTCCATGGACAACGCGTAGCGCGACATGCCGAAACTCACGAGAAAATAGATCACCCCCGCGAATGCAAATCCGGTGAACAGCGTTACCGGCGTCGCCCAGGTCGGATCGGCAAAAGCGGCGCGCAATTGTCCGAGCAAGTCGAATATCGCGACGATCAGCACCAGAGTGGTATCCTTGAACAGCGCGATGAACGAATTGACGATACCGGGGATGACCAGCCGAAGCGCCTGCGGCAGAACGACCAGGCCCATCGTGCGCCAATAGCCGAGCCCGAGCGCAGTCGCGCCCTCGAACTGGCCCCGCGGGATCGCCTGCAGGCCGCCCCGCACGACCTCCGCCATATAGGCGCCCGCAAACAGGATGACGCCGATCAGCACCCGCAGCAGCGGGTCGATGCGCCAGCTCGTGGGCAGGAAGAACGGCAGCATATAGGTCGCGAAGAACAGGACCGTGATCAAGGGCACGCCGCGCCAGAACTCGATGAAGACGACGGAAAGCGTGCGGATGATGGACAGCTGGGAGCGCCGGCCGAGCGCAAGCACGACGCCGAGCGGCAGGGAGAACATGATCCCGGTAAACGAAATCACGAGAGTGACCAGGAGGCCGCCCCACAGGCGGGTTTCCACGTGCGAGAGCCCGAACACCCCACCCACCAGCAGGAAGAAGGCCACCACCGGAAACAGCCCGAAGAAGAGGACGGCATTCCAGGCCTTGTAGGGCATGGCCGGGATGAGCAAAGGCACCAGCAGGACCGCGCCGAGCGCGTAGGTGAGGTCGACCCGCCACTGCTCGCTCGCCGGATAGAATCCGTACATCAGCTGGACGAACTTAGCCGCGATGAACGGCCAGCAGGCGCCGACCTCGTGGCCGACTGTTTCCGGCAAGCAATCGACGCGGCTCGACCCGGTCCAAACCGCGTCGATGAGCAGGAACTTCACGGCCGGCCACAGGAGCGCGGCGATCACCGCCGCGCTGACGATCGTCACCACGGTGTTAAAGGTACCGCCGAACAGGCGGGCGCGCGTCAAGGTCAGCATGCTCTCGCCCGTCACCGGCGGCGGCTCGGGTTCTACCAGCGCGCGGCGCACGAACGACAGCTGCGCAGGCTGCGCCATCAGCGTTCCGTCACTCGGAGGTGGGCGTTGTACCAGTTCATGAATGCGCTGGTCGCGAGCGAGATCGAAAGATACACCGCCATGGTGATGGCGATGATCTCGATCGCCTGGCCGGTCTGATTGAGTGTCGTGCCGGCGAAGACCGCGAACAGGTCGGGATAGCCGATGGCGACCGCGAGCGAGGAATTCTTGGTGAGGTTGAGATACTGGTTGGTCAAAGGCGGCACGATTACCCGCAGCGCCTGCGGCACCACGACGAGCCGCAGCAGCATGCCGCGCCGCAGCCCAAGCGCCAGCGCCGCCTCGGTTTGGCCGCGCGGGACCGCCAGCACGCCCGCACGCACCACCTCGGCGATGAAGGCGGCGGTGTAGATAGTCAGCCCGAGGAGGAGCGCGACGAATTCCGGGATCAGCCGAATTCCGCCGACGAAGTTGAAGCCACGCAGCTCCGGCTTCTGGAATCCGATCGGAAAGCCCATCGCCGCCGACACGAGGAGCGGCAACCCGACCAGCAGCAGGCATGCGACGAGGATCGTTGGAAATCGTCGGCCGGTGCGAACCTGCCTGCGTCGCGCCCAGATCGCGACGGCGATGGTTGCGAAGAGGCCGGCCGCGAACGCCGCCGCAACCGCCCCTGCCCCCTGCCCCGCGATCGGTACCGGAACGATGATCCCGCGGTTGTTCAGGAAAATCGCGTCAAACAGCGCGATGCTCCGGCGCGGGGCGGGCAGCGCGCCCAGCACGGCGAGATACCAGAACAGGATCTGGAACAGGAGCGGCAGGTTGCGGATCAGCTCTACGTAGCCGCCGGCGATGCGCGCGACCAGCCAATTCGGCGACAAACGCGCGATGCCGACGAGGAAACCGAGGATGGTGGCGAGCACGATTCCGACCCCGGATACCAACAGGGTATTGAGCAGCCCGACCAAGAACACGCGCCCGTAACTATCGGATTCATTGTAGGGAATGAGCGACTGATTGACGTTGAACCCGGCCGTGTTGTCGAGAAAGCCAAACCCGCCGGTGATGTTCTGGGCCTCGAGATTGGCCTTGGCATTGAGGGCAAACTCGTAGCCCAACCACGACGCCGCGGCGAGCAGCACCAGTTGATAGAAACCGGCGCGAATTTTCGGGCGATTGTAGATTGCGATCCGCGGCGGACCCGGGGCGCGTTGGACATCGACTGGCACGAGAGTGTGGTTCCTGTCGTTGTCGTCGTCACCCGCGCGGCCTATGCGCGCCGAAGTCCCGCCAATCAGCGCGACGACGCAGCGGCTTGGTGCGTACGACGCCGCGCGCCCTCCTCACTTCGAGGACCTCAACGGGCCGCTCGACCACAGCGATCGTGCTGCATCAACGGACCGGCGGCGCATACTGGATGCCGCCCTTGGTCCATAGCCGGTTGATGCCGCGGCTGATGCCGAGCCGCGAGTTCGTCCCCACATTGCGGTCGAACACCTCGCCGTAGTTGCCGACCTGCTTGATAATGCGAACCACCCAATCCTTGGTCAGCCCGAGCTGCTCGCCGAAATTGCCCTCGACGCCGAGGAGGCGCCTGATCTCGGGCTGGTTCGATTTCAGCGCCTCGTCGAGGTTCTTGGACGAGACGCCGAGCTCCTCGGCGTTGAGCATGGCGAACAGCGTCCATTTCACGACGTCGAACCACTGGTCATCGCCGTGCCGCACCAGCGGGCCAAGCGGCTCCTTCGAGATGATCTCGGGCAGCACCACATGCTCGCTGGGATTGGCGAGCTTGAGCTTCTCCGCATAGAGCTGCGACACGTCGGTCGTGAACGCGTCGCAGCGGCCCGATTCGTAGGCCTTGACGGTCTCGTCGGCGGTGCCGAACGCGACCACCTCGTATTTCATGTTGTTGGCGCGGAAATAATCGGCGAGATTGAGCTCCGTGGTGGTGCCGGTCTGGGTGCAGACCGACGCGCCGTTGAGCTCGAGCGCGGAATTGACCTTGAGCGACTTGCGGACCATGAAGCCCTGACCGTCGTAGTAGCTCACGCCGGCGAAATTGCCGTAGGCGGCGTCGCGCGACAGCGTCCAGGTGGTATTGCGCGACAGCACGTCGATGTCGCCGGTCTTGAGCGGCTCGAAGCGGTCCTTGGCCGAGAGCGGCGTGAACTTGACCTTGGTCGTGTCGTTCAGGACGGCGGCCGCGATCGCCCGACAGAAATCGACGTCGAAGCCGGTCCAGTTGCCCTTGTCGTCAGGATTGGAGAAGCCCGGCAGCCCCTGGCTGACGCCGCAAAGCAGCGAGCCGCGATCCTTCACCGCCTTCAGCGTCTGCGCGGAGGCCGCGCCCGAACAGCCGAGCGTGAAAATCGCGACCAGGAGAAGTATTGCGCGGTTCATGGGAAAGCCTTTCATGCAACGGTCTTTCTCGAGTCCTCGGATCGCAAGTAGAGGTGAGTTTGGGAAGGCAATTTTTGACGCGGCCCTCGACGGGCGCCGACCCAATGTCAGGTGCGCCCAACCTTCGGCGGCGACACGGGCCCGCTTTCGGCAGCGCGCGCCAACTCGGCTGTGGTCTCTGTGCTATCTCAGAACGAGCGTGCATTGCGGTCAAGGGGTTGACGGTTACGCCCCGGACCGTCATCAGGCAATATTGGCGGGGCGCGACGGGCGCGCCCCGAGGCCTAGGCCGAGAGCGGAGCATGACCAAGAAGACCGAAGCCGACCCCGCACAGCCGCCCTTGCAACCGGCGACACGGCTCGTGGTGGGCGGCCGTGATCCCGCCGCCAACCATGGCTTCGTCAATCCACCGGTCCATCACGTCTCGACCGTGCTTTATCCGACGGCGGAGGATTTCCTCGCCCGCCGCGCCCGCTACGTCTATGGGCGGCGCGGCACGCCGACCTCGGAGGCGCTCGAGAACGCGCTGCGCGCGCTCGAAGGTCCGCACTGCGCCGGCGTGGCGCTCGTGCCCTCCGGGCTCGCCGCGATCTCGACTGCCCTGCTCGCGCTGCTCGCCGCCGGCGAGCACGTGCTGGTCACCGACAGCGTCTATCAGCCCACGCGCAAATTCTGCGACGGCGTGCTGCCACGCTATGGCATCGCCACGACCTATTACGATCCGTCGATCGGCCCCGACATTGCCACGCTCATGCAGCCGAACACGCGCGCCGTGTTCGTGGAGTCGCCGGGCTCGCTCACGTTCGAAATGCAAGATGTCCCGGCGATCGCGGCAGCCGCCCACGCCGCCGGCGCGCTCGTGCTCATGGATAACACCTGGGCGAGTCCGCTTTACTTCGGCGCCCTCGACAAGGGCGTCGACGTCTCGATCCAGGCCGCGACCAAATATATCGGCGGCCACTCCGACCTGATGCTCGGCACCATATCATGCACCGCGGCAGCGTGGCCGCGCGTGAGCGACACCGTGCACGCGCTCGGCCTGTGCGTCGGTCCCGACGACATCTATCTCGGGCTGCGCGGGCTGCGCACCCTGGGAGTGCGGCTCGCGCAGCACCACCGCGCAGGGCTCGAGGTCGCGCGCTGGCTCGAGCGCCGCCCCGAGATCGCCCGCGTGCTGCATCCCGGGCTCGAAAGCCATCCTGGGCATGCGATCTGGCGGCGCGACTTCTCCGGCGCGAGCGGGCTGTTCAGCGTCGTGTTCAAGCCGGTCGCGCAGGCGGCGGTTAACGCCTTCCTCGACGAGCTCGCGCTGTTCGGCATCGGCGCGTCGTGGGGTGGCTTCGAGAGTCTCGCTATTCCCTTCGACTGCACCCCCATCCGCACCGCCACGCGGTGGGCGCCAGGCGGACCGACGGTGCGCTTTCACATCGGGCTCGAAAGCGTCGACGATCTCATCGGCGATCTCGAGCGCGGCTTCGCTGCGCTCGCCGCCGCGCGGTAATTTTCGAGATCGCGCGTCCGCTCCGCCCGGGGCCGCTGCGTCGCTGCGCCTGCCGCGCGCCGTTCAGGCCGGGCGGCGCTCGCCCTTGATCTGGGTGCGATGCATGATCCGCCGACTGGCCGGGTCGAAACCATCGCGGCGGTGCATGGTGCAGCGGTTGTCCCACAAGACGAGGTCGCCGACGCGCCACACGTGCTCCCAGGCAAATTCCGGCCGATCGACGAAGCTCCAGAGCTCGTCGAGCAGCGCCTCGGACTGGGGAAGGTCGAGACCAACGAGGTAGGCATTGCGCCGGCGTCCGAGATAGAGCATGCGCCGCCCGGTGGCGGGATGCGTGCACACGAGCGGATGCACGGCTCCGGGCGACGTGCGCGGATCGTCCGTCGGCGGGACGCCCTGGCGCAGGTAGCCACCGCTGTTGTAGGTGCCGTCGTGCTTGATCGTCAGCGCGGCGATGCGCGTCTTGAGCGCCTGCGGCAATGCCTCGTAGATGCCGTACATGGTGCAGAACGAGGTATTGCCGCCGGTCGGCGGCACTTCCAGCGCGTACAGCATGCTCGCTTTCGGCGGCATCTCGAGATACGACATGTCGGTGTGCCACGCCGCCTCGCCGTCACCGAGGCTCCCAATTGGCTCGCCGTTCACCTTCACGTTCGAGACGATATAGATCTCGGGCAGGCCTTCGACGAAACGCCGTCCGGTCTCCTGGATCGGCGCCCAGTCGAGATCTCCGAAACGCCGGCTGAACGCGATCAGGTCCCGGTCGCTGAGCGCCTGGTCGCGGATCAACAGGACCGAGTGCTCGTGCCACGCATCCACCAAACACGCGAATGCCGCGTCCTCGACATCCCTGAGATCGACACCACGGACCTCGGCGCCCAGCGCCCGCCCCGTGGGGATGATCTCGAGAGCGTCCGCGCTCGCACCGCGCGGGGATGCCGTTGCAGTGCCAAGCATCATCAGCTCTCCTCTCGCACGGGGATGGCGTGCGACCTGCAAAGCATAGCATCGCGTGCGCGCGCGGCAACCGATGCTCCCGCGGAGCCTTCGCTCCAAAGTATCCCGCCTACGCCGCCGCCGCGGCGCCGCGCCGGTCGCGCAGCTCGAAATAGAGATTGCGCGCATAGACGAAAACGCCGAAGCCCTGGCCGAGGATGAAGACCGGATCGCGGATGTAGAGCGCGTAGCCGAACAGCAGCACGCCGCCGCCGATCGAGAAGAACCAGAACGCGATCGGCATCACCATCTTGCCGGCGCGCTCGGAGGCGATCCACTGCACCACGAAGCGCATGGTAAACATTGCCTGCGCCACGTAACCGAGCAGCACCCACCACTGGAACTTGGCGACGAAGACGTCGTGCAGATAGTTGCCGACCGCCTGCGAGAGATCAATCAGCATCCGCTTTCACCTCCGCGACCTGCGGCACGCGGGCGCGGCGGCGGATGAGCCACCACACGCCCAGCAGATCGAGGATCCCGATCCACAGCCGGTCCCACATGCCGTAATTCGACTTGCCGGCGTGACGCGGCCGGTCGACCACGTCCACATAACCGATGTCATAGCCTTCGCGCCGCACCAGCGCCGGCAAAAACCGATGCAAGCCGTCGAAATACGGCAGCGCGAGGAACAGCTCGCGCCGGAACGCCTTGAGCCCGCAGCCGGTATCGCGAGTGCCGTCGCGCAGCACGGCGCCGCGCACGGCGTTGGCGATGCGCGATTGCAGCTTCTTGAACCCGGTCGCGCGGCGCCCGACGCGCTGCCCGGCGATCAGGCCAATACGCGGAGCCCCCGCCGCCAGCGCCGCGACGAGCGCCGGAATGAAGGCCGGGTCGTTCTGACCGTCGCCGTCGAGCGTGACGACGACGCTCGCGCGGGCATGGCGCACGCCGGTCGCCACCGCGGCGGACTGTCCGCACGAGGCGGCGTGCTTGATCTGCCGCAGCCACGGCCGGCTCGCCATCAATTTGCGCAATTCGGATTCGGTGGCGTCGGTCGAGCCGTCGTTGACGTAGATGAGCTCGAAGCTGGCTTTATTGCCGAGCGCGGTCGCGATCTCGCTGATCAGCGGCGCAATGTTGCCGGCCTCGTTGCGCACCGGAACGACGATTGACACGTCCGCCGAGGGCCTGCTTGCAAGCGCTTCGCTCATGATCTGCCCGACATGCCCACGCGGCGCCCCGAATCCTCAACTGTCGCGTCTTCGCAAAAACCCCCGGCGCATCCGATCCGGGAAGCGACCGGTCCCGTCAAACACGCGGGCAGCGCAAGGATGCCGGAACATAACCAGAGGCCGCTCTGGCGCGAGCTTCTTATGGGGCGACGAGTTGCCGGGCAACCCTTTTGATCCGCGCGGGCGACGGGCCGGGCAACGGGCGAGCTATTCCATCCGGGCCGATCACGAAGGCCAGGCCGCGCGCGGCGAACCAGTCCCGCAGCAGCAGCACGCCGACGATGCCGACCGCGGCGCCCGCGATCACGTCGCTTGCAAAGTGCGCGGTGAGCACGACCCGGCTCACGGCGATCGTGACCGCATAGATCCACAGCAATGGCCGCGCCCGCGGCCACAGCGCGCCGATGGCCATCGCAATCGCGAAGGCATCGACAGCATGGCCGGACGGCAGGCTCGCATATTCGACGCTCCAGCCCAGCGGCCGATAGTGGAAGGGGTCCACGCTTCCCCCCACGAGCGGGCGCCCGCGCCCGATCAGGCGCTTGGCGATGGTGAAGATGAGCCCCGGCAGGCCGATGGCGACGAACAGGAAGCCGAGCCGGACCGCGATCGCGGCCAGCACGCACCGGGATATGCGCGCAAGATGCGGCGAGGCCAGAAGCGCGATCAGGGCAAGCGCAAACGCAATCGGGACCAGCAGCCAAACCGATTTCCCGAGGTCGGTGACGTGATCGAAGATCCTGATCACCCATTCGGGCAGGCGCCGCGCGAAGGGAACGGCGCGGGCGTCGAGCGCGAGCATGCTTCCCGCGATGATCGCGATCAACAGGATCGCGCCGGTGGCGAGACCGGACGGCGCGCGCCACAGCGGCGTGGCGGTCGCCCTCGGGCGACGTCGGAACAGGTCGAGATAGCCCGCGACGTTGGCGCGCACCCGTCGCACTGCGCCGCTGTGGTTCGCCGCCATTCGACTGAAGGGACCGCTCACGCTCACGAGGGACCCGCCGAGCGATAGACGGCGATGGTGATGGGCTGGCCGGTGCTGACGTTGATGGCCTCGATGCGGGGACCGGCGCTGTAGCGCAGCCCGATCGCCTCGGCGCGCTGGGCGAAGCTTCGTTCCTGACGCGCCTCCACGAAGGCGAAGCGGCATTCGCCGCCGCGCAGGAAGTCGGCGGCGCCGGCGGTATCGGTCAAGCGGGTGGCGGTACCGGCGAGGAAGACCAGGCTCGGCTCCTGATAGCCGACCGCGGCCGCCTCCGGCTGCGCGCAGCCGGCCTCGCGCAGCACGCGGGCGAGCGCCGGACTCGGAAACAACTGGCTCAGCGAGGGAATGATCAGGCCAAAAATCGCGATCGCGCTGAGGATCGCAGCCGCGATCGCGCGCAAGAGCGAATGCTCGGCGCCGTCGTCGCCGTAAAGCCGCCACGCCAGGAACCCCATCACCGCGGCCGCGCCGAAGACCGGCCACACCAGCAGCCCGAACTGACGCCCGACCACGGCGAGCGCGACGATACCCGCAATCCCCGCAGCCATCGGCACCACGAACCACCAGATCGTCCCGCCCACCAGAAGCGGCCGCCGCGACAGCATGCGTGTGTCAATCACCCCGGCGATCAGGATTGCGATTGCGGGATAGAGCGGGAGCACGTAATGCGGCAGCTTGGTCACGACCAGCTCGAACACCAGCCACGACGGCACCAGCCAAGCCAGCAGAAACTTGGTCGCCGGCTGGCGTCGGTGCGACCACACGGCGGGGGTCGCCAGCGCCGCCAAGGTCGCCCCCGGCCAGAACGTCACCCAGAACAGCACGAAGTAGTAGCCCGGAGGCGCGCCGTGCGACTCCTGGCTGGAGAACAACTTGCTGAGCAGGTCCTGCCCGACCGACTCGGCAAAGAACGCGTCGCCGGCCCGTCCGATGATGGCGAGAAACCAAGGCAAGACCAGCAGCGCAAACCAGATCAGCCCGGGGATCGGTTTGAGCGCGAGCAGCCAGCGCCCGGAGCGGTCGACGGCGACCAGTGCGACCGCGGCGAGCGCGCAGATCATCACGATCAGCGGCCCCTTGAGCAGCACGCCGGTGGCGAGCGCGGTCCAGAACACCGCCGGAATGATCCAGGCGCGCGCCTTGCCGCGATGCTCGCTCCGCGGTGACAGATAGGCACGCGCCATCGCTCCCATTGCCGCCACCGCCGTCATGAGCAACATGGCGTCGGTCTTGGCGAGCAGCCGCTCGATGCCGAGCAGCACGCAGGTCGCCAGCATCATCGCCGCCAGCACCGCGGCGCGACGCGACACCAGCGCGAGCGCCGCCCAGTAGGTCAGCAGCACCGCGCCGATCGCCCCTATGAGCGAGGGCACACGGTAGATCGATATGGTCGTGAGCGCGTTGCGAAACCCGAGCGCCTCCGCCGTGCGCACCACGGCGGCCTGCAGCCAGTAGATGCCGACCGGCTTCTTATAGCGGACCTCGTCCTGGAAGCGGATGTCGATGTAATCGCCGCTCTCCACCATCTGCTTGGTGGCCTGCGCAAAGCGCGCCTCGTCGCGATCGACCGGCGGAATGCTGAAAAACCCCGGCAGGAAGCTCAGGAGCGCGACCACGAGCAATACCGCGACCGCGCGGCCATGGGAGCCGACGGCGAAATCGACGACCGCCTTCAGGCTGCGGGCGGGCGCGGCCGTGCGACCCTGCTTGTCGATGATCACTGTCATGCTGCTATCCAGCGGGTCTTTTCCGTCGTCGTTCGATGCCCATTCTCCTCAGGCGACTCGGCCCGACCGGCGCGGCAATAACAGCACTCACGCTGTTACTGCAATCGCACTAGCACGCTGTCGCTTGCCCCGCGTCCGTCGATCACCGTCAGCCGCACGAAGCCGGGCCCGCCCGGCTCGAAGAACAGCGTGCGCCGCGCGGCCGCGGCCGCAGCCGGTAGCGGCAAGCCGTTGACCAAAAGGGTGAGCGGGCCGCTGCCACCCATTACCTTGAGCGCGATCGGATCGAGCTTGCCGGCGCCATCGCTCGCAAGCTCGAGGCTGGCGCCATTGGGAGGGAACATGATCCGCAGTTTTGCTTCCGCAGCGTCTCCCGCCATTGTGCTCGCACCGAAGCGCTGCAGCGGCGGCGGCAGCTTGGCGGTGGCGGCGAGGAGCACGCCCTTGGGCGCGGCCGGCAAGGGCGCGGGCAGCTTGCCGGTGCGGGCGAAGGCATCGAACAGGATCGGCGCGGCCGCCACGCGCCCGATCAGGCCCGGCACCGGGGCGCCGTCGGGGCGTCCGACCCAGACGCCGATCGTGCGCCTGCCGTCGAAGCCGACGGCCCAGGCGTCGCGGTATCCGTAGGACGTGCCGGTCTTGAACGCGATGCGGCCGGCGGCGGCATTCTCCGGCGGCGGCGTGCCGAGCAGGATGCTGCCGACGTACCAGGCCGCGGGCGCATCCAGCAGCCGCCGCGGCGCCGTCGGCGTTTCCTCGCCCTCGCCGATGCGCTCGACGAGCGGCACGGTGGTGCCGAGCCGCGCCAGGCCGGCATAGAGCGAAACCAGATCGCGCAGCGTGACACCGACCCCGCCGAGTCCCATGGCGAGCCCGGGCACCTCGCCCTCCGGCAGCGCCAACGCCCCGCCCGCCTGCACGAGCCGAGCGGCGAAACGGCTGGCGCCGAGGCGGTCGAGCACCGCGACCGCCGGCACGTTCAATGAAAGCTGGAGCGCGCGGCGCACCGTCACCGTGCCCTGAAAGGTGAGGTCGAAATTCTCCGGCGCGTAGCTGCCGAAGCGAATTGGACGATCCTCGATCAGCGTCTCGGGATGGATGAGGCCGTCCTCGAAGCCGAGGCCGTAGATGAAAGGCTTGAGCGTCGAGCCCGGCGAGCGCACCGCCGCCGTCATGTCGACCTGACCCGCGCGGCGGGTATCGAAATAGTCGGCCGAAGCGACCCGCGCCAGCACCTCCCCGGAGGCATTGTCGACCGCCAGGATGGCGACGGAGACGTTGGGTCCGAGCGCACGGGCGCGCTCGCGCGCGAGCGCCTCGAGATTGCGCTGCAGCGCGGCGTCGATCGTGAGCCGATGCACGCTGCGTTCGGGCGCGGCGGCGAGCGCCGCATCCGCCGCATGGGGGGCGAGCGCCGGCAGCGGTAGCCGGCCGTCCGGCACCGGCTCGCGCTTGGCGCGCGCGACTTCGTCCCGTGGAACAGCGCCGGCGGCCGCCAGGCGGTCGAGCACGCGGTCGCGCGCGCGCCGCGCGGACTCGACCGAGCGATCGGGGCGGCGCTGCTCGGGTGACTGCGGCAGCGCCACCAGCAGGGCCGCCTCGCCCAGCGTCAGGCGCCGCGGCTCCTTGCCAAAATAGGCGAGCGAGGCTGCGCGCACGCCTTCGAGATTGCCGCCATAGGGGGCGAGGCTGAGATAAAGCGCGAGAATCTCGTCCTTGGACAGCGCGCGCTCGATCTCGATCGCGCGCACCATTTGCCGCAGCTTGGCCGTCATGCTGCGCTCGGGGCGCGGCTCCAGCAGACGCGCGACCTGCATGGTGATGGTGGAGGCGCCCGAGACAACGTGGCCGTGGATCATCAGTTGAGCCAGGGCGCGACCCAGCGCAAGCGGATCGACGCCATGGTGGGCAAAGAAGCGCTTGTCCTCGTAGGCCAGCAGCAGCTCGAGAAACCGCGCATCGACGCTCGCGCGCGTCGCGGAGAGCCGCCAGCGTCCCTCCGGCGTGAGATAGGCCCGCAGCAGCTTGCCGTCGCGGTCGAGCACCAAGGTGGAGAAGGCAAGTCCCTTCCCCCGCGGCGCCGGGCCGAGCGAGACCATCCACCACGCCGCTGACGCCGAAACCACGCCGATTGCTAGCGCCGCCGCGACCAGGCTCGCGCGCAGCCAATGGCGCGAGCGCCATCGGCCTGTTCCGGAATGTCGCGGCTCCGGAGGCGAAGCCGTCCGGCGCGCGGGCCAGCAGATACTCATCTCACTTGGCCGCCGTCACCTCGACCGTCCCGGTGCCGGTGCGCCCGAAGCGCTCGGGCCGGTACATGTCCTCGACATAGGCCTGCGGGTGGACGTAGCGGCCGGGCGAGACCGCGCGCACGACATAGGCGACCGTGAACACCGAGGGATCGCCGCTCTTGCGCTCGAAGGCGGCGCTGAAGCGGTCGTCGCGGAATTCGGCATTGACCGGCTCCTGCGCACCTTCGATCCAGGCCAGCGTGCCGGTGTCGCCGGAGGAGACCAGCCGCGGATTGTCGATCTCGAAGCCGGCCGGCAGGTAGTCGGCGACGATGATGCGCCCGAACGTCGGTTGCGGCTCGGTGATCCTGAGCACCACCGCGAAGCGCTCGTTCTGCCGCGCCTTGCTGGCATCGGCGGGCTTGCCGTCGAGCGTGTAGTATTCGCGCTCGATCTTGAAGCCGTGCTCCGCCGCGGGCTCCGGCACCAGCGGCGCGCCCGAAACGGTGACCACCGCCTGCACGGTGCCCTCCCCGGTGTTGGTCACCTTGAACGGCTGCTGCAGATCGCTCGCGCGCAGACTCCGGTTGAGCACGCCTTGCGTGGTCTCGCCATTGACGTCCAGCCTGAGCGCTTGCGCATCCTTCGCCAGCGCGCGCGCCGCCAGCACCATCCACGCGTTCTCCTGGGTCGAGGTCGAGGGGCTGAGCCCGCGTGCGGCTTCCACGCGCTCGACCGCGCCGATGACGGTGGGTCGCGGGGCCCCGCTTTCGGATGCGAGCGTCACCAGCGCCGCCGCGTCGCGCAATTGGGAGCCGTAGTCACTGCGGCCGTAGTCGGGCGCGGGGCGCGGCGAGAGCGCCGCGAGCGCGGCCGCGTACACGCGCTCGGCCCGCGCCCGGTCGCCGAGCATGGCCAGCGCCGCGGCGATCTGCGCCTTGGCGATCGGGGTCGCGATCGCATCGAGCTTGGTGTCGGCGAAGTAGCGCAGGTCCCCGACCGGGGCGGCACCGTTGCGCGCCAGCACGTAGAGCGCATAGGCGAGATTGCGCCCGCCGTCCTTGGCGGGGTCCTCGGCGTTGGCGACGAAGTTGCGCAGCCGGTCGAGCGCCAGCTTGAAAGCCACATCGGGCACGGCAAAGCCGCGCTCGCGCGCGCGCGTCAGGAAATCGCTGACATAGGCGTCGAGCCAGACGTCGTCGCCGCCGGCCGACCACAGCCCGAACGAGCCGTTGGAACCCTGACGTGCGAGCAACCGCTCGATCGAGTCGCGGATGCGCTGGTCGACCGCGGTATCGAGCGCCAGATGCGCCGCGCTCGCGAGATCGTTGACGTAGAGCAGCGGCAGGGCGCGGCTCGCGATCTGCTCCGAGCAGCCGAAGGGATAGCGGTCGAGCGCCGCCAGTAGGCCGGCGGCGTCGAGCGCGCTCGAGGCGCCGATCGACAGCGCCACGCTCGCGCTCCCCGGCACCAGGTCGGCGAATAGATCGTTTGAGAGCGTGAGGCTTTCACCCTGCGCCAGCGGCTTCACCGTGCGGCGGGCGAGGATCTGGGTTGCCGGCCGCACCGCAAGCGCATAGCTGCGCTCGAGCGCGAAGCCGTTCGGACCGCTGACGTGCACGGTCAGGTCGGCGTTGCCGGCGCCGGCGGCAGCGAGCGGCAGCGTGACCGCGCTGCGTTGCCCGGCAGCGAGCCGCAGCGTCTGGGGCGCCGCGCCAGCGACGGCGTCGATGCCGTCGCTGCGCACGTCGATCCGGTAGTCGCCGGGCGATCCCGCCACATTGTCGAGGTCGAGGTGCATGGTGCCGTGATCGCCGGTCAGCAGGAATCGCGGCAGCGTGGCCGTGAGCACGACCGGATCGCGAATGGTGACGTCGCCCGCGGCGCGGCCGACCTTGTCCTTCGACCACGCCACCGCCATCACCCGCGCAGTGCCGGCGAAATCGGGAATGTCGAAGACCACCTCGGCGGTGCCGTCGGGCTTGACGGTGACGATCCCGGAATAAAGCGCGAGCGGCTTCTGGGTCGGGGGCGAGCCCTGCAGCTCGACCGCGCCGGCATCGCCGCCGGTCCTGATCTGCCCGCGTGCGCCCTGCATGCCGTCGATGAGCTGGCCGTAGAGGTCGCGGATGTCGGCGGTGAGCCGGCGCTGCCCGAGGTAGTAATCATCGGGCGCAGGCGGCTTGTAGCCGGTCAAGTTGAGGATGCCGACGTCGACCGCGGCGACCACGATGCGCGCCTGCTCGCCCGGGCTCAATCCGCCCACCACGACGGGAATGTGCAGCGCGCTGTTCGGGCGCAACAGCGCCGGCAGCCGCATGTCGAGCGCAAGCGTGCGCGCCTTGCGGTTCAGCGCGAACCACTGCACGCCGATGGCGCGGCCGGGCATGCGCTCGGCCTTGGCGTCGAGCGGCCGCCGCAAGGTCGCGACCACGTAGGCGCCAGTGCCCCAGTCGCCGCCCACCGGAACCCGCAGCTGTGCGGTGCCCGCGGGCACGTCCTGCGCCACGCTGGCGAGGAGCCGGTCGCCGATGACGTTGAGCGTGACCTTGCCGGCGGTGCGGGCGGTCACGGCGACCGTCATGCTCTCGCCCGGCACGTATTCCGGCTTGTCGAGAGCGATCTCCAGCAGGTCCGGCGTATCGGCGCTCGCCTCGGCATACCAGCCGGCATCGAAGTCGATCGAGGTGGCCGGGCCGTCACGCTCGGCGGTCGAGACTTCGAGGCGGTAGCGGCCCCATTGCACCGGAAGCGAAAGGCGCGCCGGCTTGTCGGCCGCCACGTCGATTTGGCCGTCAGCGACGCGTTTCGTGCTCTTGACCGGCTCGAAATCCCAGGCGCCGTCGCGGCGGTACCATTGATACTTCGTCTCGATCTTGAGCAACTCGTAGCGCAAGCCGCTGCGCGCGAGCGCGGTGCCTTCGGGCGAGGCGACCACCACATCGAAGCCGGCGTTCTCGCCCTCCCCGAGCGAGCGGCCGGCGAACATGGGCTTGACGCCGATCATCGGCCCGCTCGCCATCACCGGCAGGGTCAGCTTGCGCTCGACCGCGCGGCCTCCGGCCTCGGCCATGCGGACCACGACCTGCGCCTCGAGCGGGCGTGTCGACGCTGGCTGCTTGTCCAGCCTCACGACAAAGCGCGCTTGGCCGCTCGCGTCCGTCTCCGGCAAGCCTTCGAGCTGCTGGCGGACCGGCTCGACCTCTTCGTCGGCGAGCCCGAACTGATAGCCGGCAAATCCCGCGCGCCCGCGCGCGGGCGCCCCGGTGACCTCGCCGTCAAGACCGAGTTGAGCGGCCGGCGCGCCGTAAAGGAAGCGGCCGTCGACCGCGACCTCCGCCGGGCTGGTCTGGGAGATGCCTTTGGCTTGCGATGCCAGTTCGAATTCGAGCCGGTCGGGCACGTAGTCCTCGACCAGGAAGGTCGCCTCGCCGACCGGCGAGCGCTTCGGATCGACGAACGCGCGCACGCGCCAGGTGCCGGTCGGGGCCGAGGCCACCAGCGGGACCGCCAGCGCCCGTCCGCCCAGCCCTTGATCGCCCACCACGCTGCGCCGGTACTCGACGCCGTCCGGCCGCTCGACCACGAGCGTGAGCGGCACCTCGAGCGCGGCCGTACCAAGTCCGTCGCGCAGCAGCGCGGTGACCTCGACCGTCTCGCCGGAACGGTAGACGCCGCGCTCGGTATAGACGAAAGCGTCGAGACCGGCGGGAACAACGCGGCCGGAGACACCGCGGTCGGTCAGGTCGAACGCCGGCGTCTTGAGGCTCAGGAAGGCGTAGTCGCCGTTCTTGTCGCTCGCGATCAGCATGGCGGGCGCCAGCGCGCCCTCGCCGCGCGTCAAGTCGGCCTCAAACTGCAGGTGGCCGGCATCGCCGGTGCGCTTGCGCGCGAGAATCTCGTTGCCGCGGGAGACGAGCCGAACCTCGACCGCCTGCTTCGGCTGTGCGGTTTCGAGCGAATGCACGAAGACATGGATGCCGTCGTTGCCGGAGAAGGCGGTGAGCCCGAGGTCCGAGACGATGAACCACTGGGTCGCGAGGTCGTCGAACTCGGGCTTGGGCGCTCCGCCAGGCTGCGCCACCAGGACATAGACGCCGGGCGCCAGCGTGCCGGCGGCCTGGTCGACCGGAAAGGCGGTGGTGACGTCGGCATTGAGGGGGTGCTCGACCGCCATCTCGCCCTTCCAGACTTGCGAGCCGCGCTGCTCGGTCAGCCGCTTGAGGTCGTAGCCGTCAAGGTTGCGCTGGAAATCGCGTCCCATCACCGTTTCGAGCAGGTTGCGATCGCCGATGCGGTAGATCTCCAGCCCCACCGTGGCGGTATTGACGCTGACCACCGGAATCCCGCGCTGGCCGGCGCGCGGCAGCACGTAGGCCCGGCCGGTGAAACGCACCGATGGCTTGCGGTCGCGCACGTAGATGTTGAAGTCCGCCGTCTTCGACAATGTTTCCTTGACGGTTGATGGAATGCCGGCGCGCAGCGTGACGGCGTAGCGCTCCCCGTGCTTGAGGCCCTCGACGCAAATCTGGCGCTCCTCGACCGAGAGCGCGGGCTTGTCCTGGCCGGCCACGGCGACGAACGGCGACAAATCGGTACGTTTGCCCGGCAGATCCTCGGAAAACTGGAAGCAGGCGCGCGGCGAGGCGGCGTCGGAATCGACCGTATAGTCGAGCAGGCGGAAGCCATGTTCGTCGCGCAGCCGCCCATATTGCTGGCGCACCTCGGCGACCTCTCGCAGCTCGAGCGACGCGCGCAGCGCATCGAGCGCCGGCCGCCAGATCGAGCGGCCGGCATAGCTGCGGCCGAGCACCGCGAGGCTCTCGGCTTCCTCGCCGGAATTGCCGGAGCGCTGATAGGCGAGATAGGCCGCGGTCGCGGCGCGCTCGAGCAGCAGCGTGCGCTCGCGGTCGTTGCTCGGACGAAGCTGCAGGATCGACTTGGCCAGCCTCAGCCAGTTCGTGCTGTCGTTGGGCGCCACCGTCGCCATCTGCTCGAGAATCTGGGTGCCGCCGCGGACATCGTTGCGCTGGAACGCGGCGTCGGCGTCGCGCCGCAGCGCGGCGGCGAGCTTGGTCACCTGGCCGGCCTCGGCCTTGATCTGGGCTTCGAGCTTGATCGCGGCGTCGGCGAGATCGTCGCGTTTGAACGGCTTGTCGGCGGCGAAGGTGGGAGCGGACAACAGCAGGACGAGCGCGGCTGCGCAGGCAGCGCGAACGAACGCGAGCATGGGGGACCTCCGGTTCCCGTCCGGCGGGGGAGCTCCGAACGGGGGCAGTGGCGACAAGATCGCCGAAACATGTCGAGGTCGTGGCCAATTCCCTGCCGGGTGCCGATCACAAGCCTCGAATCCTCATCAGCAACTTCGGGTAACTACATGATGGGATTAGACCTCCGCCTGATGGTGCCCCGGGTTAGAACGTTCCGTG